>DASXSR010000188.1:0-15297 GCA_036505875.1 Blastocatellia bacterium
GCTCACTCTCCGCGCCTTGATCGAAATTATTTCTCAGCAACAGCGCAACCCATAGACCAATCGCGCACTTGTATGATCGCGTTCTCACCAAAGGCCCTTTCCGCCCGCCGTGCAGCGTGCTCTGCTTTAGGTAAGAGCGCGCGCCTGCGCACGAGAACCAAGTTCCTCATTGCGCTTCTGATCTTTGCCGCGTCGTACTCGGTGAAGTGCCTTCACGCAGTTGACTTTGCGGCGGTGATGTATACAACGGACCAGCCTCTTTGGGGAATGGTGATGGATTACGACTCTCGCGCCCTCGGAATTGCCAGGGGCCGAGGCGTTCTCATCGCCAACAATGCAGATCCTTCCGACACATCTCTGCTGAGTCGCCCTCCGGGTTATTCGATCTTCGTGGGTTCAGTTTACGCTCTGTTCGGAAGAAATTTTTTTACGGTGCAGCTAATTCAGAACGCACTCGATTCGTTTTCTCCGGTTCTGATATTTCTGATTGCAGGCATGTTGCTGGGCTGGCGAGTCGGCGTAGTCAGTGGAATGCTGGCGGCAGTGTCGCATCACCTGGCTGTTATATCGAACGTTATTCTTCCCGATTCACTTTGTGTGCTTCCGCTGCTGGCGGGCATTTATTGTTTGCTCCGGGCTGAACGAGGCGGCCGCGCTCACTACGGGCTCGCGGTACTTGCGGGAGTGATGTTGGGTCTATCGATTTGGCTCAGACCAAACGCCGTCGTGCTGGGCCCATTCTTAGTATTGGCCCTGGGATTTATTTCCGCGCGGCGGTGGCCAGCAGCGAAGCGCGCGGTAGTTACGACGTTGGTGTCCTTTCTAGTCGTGGCGCCGATAACGATTCGCAACTATGTTATCTACCGGGAGTTCGTGCCTCTAACGGACCATCTGGGAGCGGTGCTGTGGGAAGGCATCGGCGAAGCTGGCGGCGAGCGATTCGGCGCGGTCGCGACCGATGCTGAAGTTGGCCCGCAGGAAGCGATTCTCTATGGCGACCCGAGATATGCGGAGGACTGGTCCACGCCGGACGGGATAAAACGCGACCACGACAGAATTAAGAAGAGCCTGAGAATTATCGTCGGCCATCCCGGTTGGTTTATCCCTGTGGCGTTGAAGCGAATGGAAAGGATGCTGCGATACGCGCGGAGTGGATCTCTGGTTGAAAAAAGCGTTGCGAGGTCAAGTGACGAGGGCCGAACCGTCCCCGAGTTTTGGCAAGACATAAGCCCACAGACGTCGCCCACGCTCTTTGCGGAGGGCCTTTCGCCTTTGCGGCCAGCGGTAAGGGTGATTCAGCGGATAGTAAGGGAGACCGCCGTCCCGTTCATTCTAATCGGAGCGTTACTCACGTTCACAATAAGCCGACGCCGCGCCATGCTCATATTGATTGTTCCGCTGTACTATCTATTATTTCAGTCTCCGATGCACACCGAGGCGCGCTACACTGTGGCGATGCAATATTTCTTGTTCGTTTTTGCTTCGGTCGTTTGGGTCCTGCTTGCCGTGACAATCTGGAATGGCTTGAAGAGCGGTAGGGACTTGCTTATCAACAAAGCCCGCGCTGATCGATTGCCGTCTTAGTAAGAGTCAGATGCTAAGCGCGGTCCAGCAGTTTACGGCTCGCGGCCGGTGCGCCTGACTGTTCTGCCGGCTTATAAGCGGAGTGCCGAGTTGTGATCGAGTACCTCAATATACACCAAAGCGCGTGGAGGCCGTCTCTCCAGCCGATCTTCTTACCCTCCTCATATGTACGGCCATAGTAGGAGATACCCACCTCGTAGATTCGCAACTTCATCCGCGCGATCTTGACCGTAACCTCCGGCTCAAACCCGAACCGGTCCTGAGTAAGTCTTATGGATTGGATCACTTCGCGTCTGAAGACCTTGAAGCCGGTTTCCATGTCCGTCAGGTTCAGGTTCGTAAACATGTTTGATATCAGCGTGAGCAACTGGTTGCCGATCGAATGCCAGAAGAACAAGACGCGATGCTCTTTGGTGGTCAAGAACCGCGAACCGTACACGACGTCGGCTTTCCCGTCAATCAAGGGCTTCAGTAATATCGAATACTCAGCAGGATCGTATTCGAGATCGGCGTCCTGCACCAGCACAAAGTCGCCCGTCGCCTGCTGGAAACCTTCCCTGAGCGCCGCGCCCTTACCGCGATTGCGGGGCTGAACGAGAACACGCAAATTATCGTAGCGCGGTTCCAGGCTTGCGAGGACCTCTCGCGTTCCGTCAGTCGAACCGTCGTCGACTACGATAATCTCCTTTGAAACATCAACGGCGTAAACGCGGGCGACCAACTGTGCGACTGTGGCCGCTTCGTTATAGACGGGAATTACGACTGAAACCTTCATCGATATCAGATTTGACGGAGAGCGATGGTAATAGTCGGCATTGGCGAAAGTCAACCGGGCGTTCAGAGTGCCGACTCTCGTCCGCGTGTCGCTGATCGTAAAGCTACCCGACTAGAGTCGGAACTCTGAACGCCTGAGCTTGACTCAAACGGCAGCAAATACGATAGTCGAACGGTGATTATTCCCGGATTTCAAGACGTATTGCTGGCGCGGCGGCAGATTCGGCCCTTTCTTCGGCGCACGCCGCTGCATTCGTATCCGGCAATAAACGAGTTGATCGGCGCTGAGGTGTTCATCAAACACGAAAACTATCAGCCGGTCGGCGCGTTCAAGGTGCGCGGCGGTATCAATCTGATCTCTCAGCTCAGCGACGATGAACGCGCGCGGGGCGTGATCGCCGCCTCGACCGGCAATCACGGACAATCGGTTTCCTACGCCGCAAAGCTGTTCCAGGTGAAAGCGCGAATCGTCGTCCCGGAAGGCGCCAATCCCGGCAAGGTAGCGGCGATGCAGGGTATGGGAGCAGAAGTCATCTTTCACGGCGAGCGATTCGACCAAGCACGATTATGTTGTGAGTCACTCGCTCGCGAGCGAGGCTATCGTTACATTCATTCAGGTGACGAACCGTTGCTCATCGCCGGAGTTGCGACTGAAGCGCTAGAGATGTTGGAAGACGAACCTCATCTGGACGCGATCTTTGTTCCGGTCGGGGGCGGTAGCGGGGCAGCAGGCGTTTGCATAACCGCCAACGCAATCACCCCGTTGCTTCGAGTGATCGGAGCGCAGTCGGAAGCTTCGCCGGCGGCATACCAGTCCTGGCGTCAAAAGCGACTGGTCGAAGCTCCTAACAAAACGTTTGCCGAGGGTTTGGCCACCGGTACCGCCTTCGCGCTTCCGCAGGCGATCCTTTGGCAGCGCCTCAAAGAGTTCATACTTGTAGGCGAAGAAGAGATCATGCAGGCGATGGTCTGGATGATTGAGCGCGCGCACACGCTTGCGGAGGCTGCCGGCGCGGCCCCGCTCGCAGCCGCATATCGAATGCGTGAGGAGCTTCGAGGGAAGAAAGTGGGTCTCATTTGCTCGGGCGGCAATACTTCAATCGAGCAGATAAAGCACGCGCTCGCACTGTTTGACGCTGGTCAGAAGACATAGCGACCGTCCTTGCATCGCTTTAAGAACATGATCTGTATCCGCTCCCGAGGGGTTCCTCCAGCGGCCGATCCAAAGTTCGATCTGCATCGCAATGAGTTCGGGCGTCTTCAGTTTCAACGCCGGTACTCCAAGCTTACTGGATTGTGTCCGAGGAGTTGTCGGGCACTACGATCGGGATTGGCGACGCGTGATGATGCACCATCAGCCAACGACCCTCGTGGTTGAGAAACAGGTTGGTTGCGGCGGCGAGCGCAGAATCGAAGCTCGATTCGTTGAACACAGTAATGTTCTCAGTGCAGGTAACCCAGGCGAGATTACCGTCGATTTGCACCCACACATTGGACGGCGCAGCCCGCAGCTTCTGACCGCTCTGAAATATCATCTCCCAGCTATCGCGCACCCTCTGCCAGCCCGTCAACAGATCCCACCCCGGGTGAACGCATCTTACCCAATCTTCATGGGCCCATATTTCATCCATCCGCTCGATCACCCCAGATTCGAGCGCCCGATAGAAGGCGGTGTTTGCTTGCTCGACTGCTATCTTCGTCTCTACGCTCATACGCGGCCCAACACTACACCCCGGTATCTTGGAATTCAAGTCTTGTCATAATTTTATCATGTCATAATTTTATCGTAGACAGGTCACCCGAATTCAAATATAATCTGGGCGCCCGTTAGGTTGTACCGCTTTTTGGGATAAGGAGAATCGAGGTGGACGACCTTGAACGGGGACCAGCCGGCAGTGGCGCGACGGCCAAAGTATTAGTGGTCGACGACAGCGATGACACTCGCGATATGATGGCCAAGCTGCTGGAACTCGAATCGTTTGCAGTAGTGACCGCCCAAGACGGCCTCGACGCGCTCGCCGTTGCCGCCCACGAACAACCCGATCTCATCATCACCGACGTCAACATGCCGAACCTCAACGGCATCGAGATGATAAGAGAGTTGCGCAAACGGCCCGCGTTCAGCCGCGTCCCGATAATTGCAATCACCGCCTATGGAAATGGCGTGGCGAAGGAAGCGCTTGAGGCCGGGGCAAATGGAGCCGCAACAAAGCCAGTACCGTTCACCGAACTCGTTGACCGGATAAGGCGGCTGCTACCAACCTGAAGGTCACAAACCAAAGTCGGTACTACTTTTTCTCGGAACCGGGCAACAACCTGTTTAGTAGTTCCATCGGCACGTTGCCGGTTACTTTAACATCGACATCAGCAGTAGTTATGCTTACTGTCTTGAGCGCGTCTACGATCGGTGAAAGCTTCGGGTCGCTCATGGAGCCCAGATAACCCTTAGCCATATCCAACAATCCATTGAGCCGATCAGCAATCGACTTGGCGTGCTCGGCAGTATCGTTTCGCAACGTAGCATTGAGATCTACTCCAGACGAAACGTCGATCGTGCCGAAGATCAAATTAACCGACGAAAAATCCGGGATCGGCAATTCGCTCGAAAGACCATTGGTCATCGCAGGCGTGATCGCCAAAGCGAATCGAATGGCAGCCGCCGAATTCTGTGCTAGCGCGGCCGCGAGTTTCTCGTTCTTCGCGATACCGGGTTTGGCTCCGGTCTTTACATCAATCGACGCTCGAACGCCCTCCGCACTTCCTAAGACAATCGTGTTCGCATCGTGAAAGACAAATGCCGTCTCATTGCTGTTGGCTGCGTCGGCGCCAGAATGCGCTTTCTTTGACTGCGGCGAACTGGCCGACGTTGATCTCGTCTTGTAGATGTCGTAGTTCTTATACTTCTCCGAGGTGAGCTTGACCTTGCCGCCTGCGCCAAGCCGCGCAAGCAGATCGTTCTGATTGAAGTCGCCGTTCAGGGCCACTGTAGGATTAGTCATATTGCCGCCCAGGAAGACTATCGCGACCGTTCGCAAGTCGCTGAGCTTGACGCCAAGATCCCCTATTTCAGACTGCGCCTTGTCGATTTCGCCTTTGAGCTTCTCATGGGAGGTGAACGCCGCCCAAAGCGAGCTTCCGGAGAGCTTCTGAAAATCTATGATGGCCGCTGCGTTTCCATCGGGCAGCACCTCCAGAAGATCGCTGCTCCGAGCGGTCCGCCCCCAACTCGACGTCGCGCCGGTGCTTGCAATCAATCCCGCCAACAATGCTATTACAGCAACTTTTTTCATATGAGATCGTTAACCTCCAATCTGCCAATTATATCTCAAGTTCCATGCTGCGAGAACTAATATCTGTCGGGCGATGTTCGTCTTGATCTTGCGACGATCGCCTGCTTAGAATCAGTCTCGATTACTTATACGCACGGCGGATTCGATTGAACGCAATTTATTAGTAGTCAAATGTCCAAGAAGCGTCTAAATGTGGAATCGCGCGCCGCTACCGAAAGCACTCAGAAAGTGCGTGCAGCACAAACCACGAAAGCCCGAAGATCGCCGATACGCGCGAAATGGCAGCGCGGTTTGATTGCGCTCACTCCAGGGATGATTGCTCTAATTGCCTCGATCAATTCGCTGTGGAACGGATTCGCCATCGATGACCAGCAGCAGATTCAGAACAACCCGTTCATCAAGGATCTCCACAACCTTCCGTTGGCGTTTACGACCAGCGTGTGGTCGTTTGCAAGCGGAGAGATTTTTTTCTCGGTCGATTCGTATTTTCGGCCCTTGTTCAACGTTTTGCTTTCCATCAGCTATCCGCTGTTTGGAAATGCGGCGTGGGGCTGGCATTTGTCCAACGTCTTGATTCATACGGCGGCTACGCTGCTCGTTTACGCCGTTGTGAGAGAAATCACGGATCACAATTGGATTGGGTTGATTGGCGCCAGCCTATTTGCTGTTCATCCTGTTCACGCTGAGTCGGTCGCGTGGGCTTCTGGCGTTACCGACCCGCTGATGACGGTTTTTCTTCTCTCGGCTTTTTACTTTTACCTGCGCTATCGTAAAACCAACCGCAAATACTTGATGGCCGTCGCCCTCGGCTCCTATCTTCTGGCATTGCTGAGCAAAGAGACCGCGATCGCGCTGCCGTTAGTGATTGCATATTGTGAATTCAGCCACTTCAACGAAGACACCGTGCTGCGTCGGAGAATCGTTCGAGTGCTCGCTATGGGTAGTCTATTTCTGGCGCCGACTGTCGCTTACTTCGCTCTTCGCTATCACGCGCTAGGTTCGCTATTTTTCCCCGCAGGCCCGCGATATCCACTGGGCCCAGCGCTGGCCACCGTGCCAATCGCAATTGCGAAGTACCTGCTCTTGTTGGTTGTCCCGACGGGTTACAACTACCAGCACTACACTGCCTTCGTTGAAACGGCGGGCAGCCCACGCTTCTTTGCTCCACTTGTACTGGTCGCGTTGGTTTGCGCAGGCATAGCGTGGAACAAGTCCCGAGTGTTGAAGTTCGCGTCAGTGTGGTTCATTGCGCTGCTTTTACCTTCGCTCGCGGCGCTGCGACAGTTTGATCAGGAGTACCTCGTTCAGGAAAGATACCTCTACGCGCCGTCGATAGGGTTTTGCCTGGCGGTGGCCTTCGGGATTGAGTGGGTTGCGAATCGACGGCGCCTCGCTTTGAAGGGTGAGATGGCGAAGGTAGCGCTCGCCGCTGTGTTTGTCGTCGTTTGGGGTTCATTTTGCGTGCGGCAGAACCAATTTTGGTATGACACCATAACGGTATACAAGCGGTGTGTTGCAGTTGCGCCGCGCTCGGCGGAAGCGCACGTGTCGCTGTCGCGAGCATATCAGGGAACAGGCAAGGTGCGTGACGCCGAGACCGAGGCCCTGACGGCACTTGAACTCGACCCGGCGTGCGCCGCCGGCTATCTTGACCTGAGCTACTACGCAACCAGGGCGGGCAAGTTGGACAAAGCTATAGAGTATTTGGAGAAAGGAACGGAGGCGGTGCCCGAAGGTCCCTTTACTCGACACAATCTTGCGACCATATACCTCAATCTCGGGCTCCTTTATTCCCAACGTAAGGAGTATGACCGAGCGGAGCAGACGCTTCTTCGTTCAATCGAAATCTCTCCGCGCGCGGTAGCCTGGTATTACACGGGCCAATTCTATTTCGATCGGGCCCGCTATGATGATGCGCGTGCAATGTACGAGAAGACACTTGCACGGGTTCCGCCGTGGTTTGCGGCCATACACCTTAAGCTTGGTCTCGTGTTCCAAGCATTGAACGACACGTCGCGGGCTGAGTATGAGTTCGAGAAGTACTTGGAACTGGCGCCCGCCGCCTCCGATCTCGACGACGTGAAGCGTCGAATAACCGCGATCAAAGGCGCCGGGCCTCCTTCCTAAGGACGCGAACTACTATTTTAACGCGCAAGAGGGTTGGCTATAATCTCAACCATCACTTACGGATTCGTGAAAATGGCTAACACGATCGCATCGATTGGAGTCGTTGGGGCTGGAACAATGGGGAGCGGCATCGCGCAGGTGGCCGCTCGCGCAGGCATCAAAGTTACGATGTGCGATGTCAGTGAAGGGTTTCTCAGGCGCGGGCTCGACGCGATCGAAAAAAGTCTCCAACGCGACGTCGATAAACAGCGGCTGACCTCCGACGAAAAGCAGCAGATAACAGCGCGTATCAACAGCGCGACCGACCTCGACGATCTCAGCAACGTTGACTTCGTCGTGGAAGCGGTAACTGAAGACCTGGCGGCCAAGTCCGAAGTGTTCCGTCGACTCGATAAGCTGGTCCGGCCTGAAGTGATACTGGCGACAAACACAAGCTCGATCTCGATAACCAGGGTCGCTGGCGTAACCTCGCGGCCGGATCGCTTCATCGGAATGCATTTCATGAATCCGGTGCCGGTGATGAAGCTTGTCGAAATCATTCGCGGGATCGCTACGTCCAGTGAGGCTTATAACGTGACACGCGATCTTGCGATGACCTTGGGGAAGACCCCGGTCGAAGTCAATGACGCTCCCGGGTTCATCTCAAACCGAGTGCTGATGCCGATGATAAACGAAGCGATCTTCGCGTTGCAGGAAGGCGTGGCCACTGCTGAAGCAATCGACCAGATAATGGAGCTCGGAATGAATCACCCGATGGGTCCGCTGGAGCTGGCCGACTTCATCGGGCTTGATGTTTGCCTCGCAATTATGAATGTGTTATATGATGGCTTCGCCGATTCCAAATACCGGCCGTGCCCGCTGCTCAAGAAATACGTGGACGCAGGATGGCTCGGCCGCAAAGCGGGAAAAGGCTTTTATGAATACTAGGGTTGAAATGTTGGAATTGGCTCCTGGAGCCAGTTTCAAGGCAGGGATCACTGGGAGTTGAGATGTTATTCTGTCAGCAATGTACTCATCAGAATTCGTATAGCCGTGAGACGTGCTCAGAGTGCGGCGCAAAATTGATGGTAATCACCAGCACGCCCGCCGCCGCGGCTTACGGCGGGATAGACCCGCTTCTACACCCGAGCCTCGAGGAACATCTGCTGGAACGTGTGAGCGCGCTCGAATCCGCATTGCAGCGGGCCGATGAGCGACTTCAGTTGGTGCTTGATCTCGTGCATCGTCAGGCGACGAGCGGCTTCTACGACCATGCGATGCTCGACGCGCTTGTGGAACATCTTTCCGAGCGTGGCGAAGTCGAAGCCGGAAAGCTCGAAGCGTTGTGGCGCGACCGCATCGAAAAACACTTTGAGGAGGCGAAGCAACACGAACAGCTCGACGAGCGCATCGAGCAGATGATCAACAGCTTCAGCGGGGACAACTTCGATCTGTTTACCCGCCTGCTCGACACCGGAGTCGACCTGGTCATCGAGGGCAATCCGAAACGTGGTGTCCGCTACTTCGAGAAGGCGCTCGCGCTCGACCCGGCCAATGTCACGCTCGCGCTTTTTGTAGGCGAGCACTTTTTCCGCTCGGGCAAGCCCGTGTTGGCACGCGCTTATCTGGAGCGCGCGATTCAGGAAGAGAAGGACAATTACACGGCGCAATTGATGCTCGGCGTGATCTGCGGCGATGACGGGGATTTTGGTTCGGCCAAGCAATACTTGACGCGCGCTTTGAAAATCAGAAGCGACTCGTTTGCCGCACACTTAGGATTGGGGCGAATACTGGTGAGCGAGGGCAGGGTCAGAGAAGCTATCACCCACTTGAAGCGCGCGCTCAATTTGAAACCAACGCCTGAAATGCACTACGTTGTCGGTCGCGCTTATATGGAGGACGGCCGGACCGAAGTTGCCGCGCGGCACTTGCGTCGCTGCGTCGAGATGGATCCGAGGTTCGACGCCGCGCTTTATCATCTTGGGCTGATTTATCTGCGAAGAGAGAACTTGCTGCTCGCTCAACAGCACTTCCGCGCGGCCTACGAAATCAATCCGCGCGAGTCCCGCTACCGGACTGCTCTGCGCGCGCGCAAAGCGGCGCAGTTGGCGCCTCTGCCGGTTTTTGGCCGTTCAGTGGTGACGCGCCGCAAGGCCGCGGGCAGCCACGATGTTCGACTCGCCGAGCTTCTTCGAAGTGATTTACTCGAGTCGCAGGATCCCGCATCAAGGAAGGGGCAAAAGCGGGGTTAGGTAGGCAAGCTCAGTGAGCGGTGAGACTATCGTGCGAGCGACTGCCGTTGGGCAGCACCGAAACGCTTCGCGAACTGGCCGCAAATGCCGCATTTGTATCGGCTGTCAGGCTGTAAATATCAAATCCAAGCGAGTCCAGGTAAGTCGCGAGGTCACTACTTGACGATATGTATAGCGCGGGTTGATGCCCGAGGTAATCGGTGATTTCCAGAAGGCGCTCGATGACCTCAATCGGTTCGAATGTTCTGGCCGGGTCCCGAAAGCTTGCCATCGCAAACTCCTCTCAGTTTCTGAATACGAGCCATACGCTCTAATAGTTTTCAACTGCACTGATAAGATGCCGGCCGCTTTCCGTGAGTTGGTCTTTTTGCGCCGGACAATGGAAGAACGATTCAAAGCGGGGGGCTTGCGCGTAACAAACACCAGCAGACAACCACGGCAAGAGTCAGTCGGCCTTGCTTGGTGACGGCGTTGAAGCAGCGGTCTCCTGTTTCTTCTCCGGACTCTTTTCGGATGTTTCGGCTGCTGAGGCAGGGGACTTGCGCGAGTAGTCGGTCATGTACCATCCCGATCCCTTGAGCTGAAAGCTTGTCCGGGAAACGATCTTTTCAAGCTTGCCGCGGCATTTCTGACATCGTTTGAGAGGCGCGTCACTCACTTTTTGCATGACTTCAATATGAGCGCCGCATTTCTCGCAGACGTATTCGTAAATAGGCATGAATTTTGAAATACCCCCAATTACAATGACTTGCATGTTAACACGAGCCATTCGTGGCATCAATTATAATCAATGCAGAAGGCATCTTCCGCCTACTAAAGACGAGGTTTGTGATACGGTGTGTGGTGAGGTAATAATAGCGTCGACAAAGTAGATTGTGGATCGAGAGATTTGGGGGAAACGGAGGCTCGGATCGGGTTGAAGTTATGGTGAAGTGGAACAGATCATTTTGCCGATCGAAAGGGCTGATCTCTAGTTGTATTGGGTATTTGCTAATAGCTTTTTTCATTTCTTTCGGATCCTCACTGCGATCCGCTGCAATGGCGCAAGCAGGAGGTGGTACAGGAACCACACCGCAAGCGAGACAAAGGCTCCACGCGCTCAAGCCGGGCGAGCCTGTTGAACGCGAATTGGCGGGCGACGCATCCCACAACTATCGCGTGAGCCTCGCCTCGGCCCAATATGTTCACTTCATCGTTGAGCAAAAAGGTATAGATGTCGTAGTCGTGCTTTATAGTCCCGACGGTAAAAAGCTCGTCGAAGTCGACAGCCCCAATGGCACCAACGGACCCGAGCCTCTTGCTTACGTCACAGAAGCAGCTGGGGAATACCGGTTGGAAATACGTTCGCTGGAAAAGAACGCGCCTGCGGGACGTTACGAAGTTCGCATCGAAGACCTCAGGGCCGCAACCGAAAAAGATAAGAGTCAGATAGCCGCTCAGGAGGCATTCAAAGAAGCCATTCAACTTGCCGCGCAGCAGACGAAGGATTCGTATGAAAGAGCTATTGAAAAATACCAACGGGCGCTAAGGCTCTGGCGCGCGGCTGGTGACGTTACTCAGGAAGCTTTCACATTAAACAACATCGCCCAAATTTACTATTTACTCGGCGACAAGAAGAAGACGCTGGAACTGTCGGCTCAGAGCCTCTCGATCATGCAATCGACCGGGAATCAGTACGGCGAAGCAACGCTGCTGTCTAACATGGCCGCAGCCTACGACGATCTCGGCGAAAGACAAACCGCGCTCGATTTTTACAACAAAGCTCTGCCGCTAAGGCGAGCCGCAGGTGACAAGAGCGGCGAAGCCATCACGCTTTCTAACATCGGTTATCTCTACAAGAGTCTAAATGAGTACCAAAGAGCGCTTGAGTACTTCAATCAGGCCCTGGCGATCGCGCGAGCTATTAAGGACCGCTCAAGTGAGGCTGCCATCCTCTCGAACGCTGGAGCAGTATATCGAGAATTAGGCGAGATGCAGAAGGCGCTCGACTATCACAATCAAGCGCTCGCCATAAAGCAAGCCCTTGGGGACCGAATGGGAGAATCAAATGTTCTCAATGACCTGGGCAACTTTTACTTTAATCTCGGCGACACACAAAAGGCCCTCGCACATTACAATAAGTCGCTCTCGCTAGCGCGTGAACTTGGCGATCGGTCCGGAGAAGCCAGTAGTCTTGGCAACGTAGCTCTTTGCTACGACACGATGGGCGACAAACAAAAGGCGCTTGAGTTTTATGCTCGCGCGCTTGAGCTCGCCCACGGCATCAATGATAAGTCGGAGCCGACAATTATTTTTGGTATAGGCAGTGTCTATAATTCTTTGGATGAAAACGAACAAGCGCTCGATTACTTCAATCGGGCACTGCCGCTCCTCAAGGCGATCGGTGATCGCTCTGGTGAAGCCGCCGTGCTCAATAATATTGGAATCGTCTACGACAGATTGTCGGATGGTCA
Organism: Blastocatellia bacterium; assembly: GCA_036505875.1. GTDB lineage: Bacteria > Acidobacteriota > Blastocatellia > UBA7656 > UBA7656 > Onstottus_A. The sequence continues at coordinate 12,460 of DASXSR010000188.1, forward strand.
GAAGGCGCTGGAATTCTATGGGCAGGCCCTGACACTGTTTAAAGCCATCGGCGAGCGGCGCGCCGAAGCCATATTGCTCGACAACATCGGCGCTGTGTACAAGTCGCTTGACGACGACAAAAGAGCGCTTGACTATCACAATCAGGCGGTCGCTCTCGGCAGAACAATCGGCGACAAATCAACACTGGCGACGGCGCTCAGAAATATTGGCATCATCCACCGCTCAGCTGGCGATTATTCAAAAGCTAGCGAATATCTCAACGAGGCTTTAGCGAATGGTAAGGCAGTAGGCAATCCAAGATTGATAGGGTCGGCACTCAACAATCTTGCGGAAACTTACCTTCTGTCGGGCGATGCTAAGGCGGCGCTTGATACTTACAACCAGGGGCTGCGCTTGTGGCAGACCGCCGGCGATCAGACCGGACAGGCCGGGGCATATTACGGTCTGGCACGAGCCCACCGTGCTCTTGGCGATCTCAATCAAGCCCGCCTTCAAATCGAGGAAGCTCTTCGTCTAGTCGAGTCGCTGCGCAACAGGCTCAGCCGGCGCCAATTGCAACTATCGTATTTTTCAGCGGTGCAGAAGTATTACGAGTTCTATATCGAGCTGCTAATGAGACTGCACCAGTTGCGCCCGCAAGAAGGCAATGATGCAACAGCCCTTCGAGCCAGTGAGCGCCAACGTGCCCGTGGCTTGCTGGATATGCTGGCCGAAGCGCGCGCAGAGATTCGCGAAGGCGTTGACCCTGTGCTGCTCTCGCGCGAGCGGTCTTTGCAGCAGTCAATCAACGCCAGGGCCGAAGAACAAATCAAATTACTCAACGTTAAGCACACCGCATCAGAGGCAGCCGACGTCTCAAAAGAAATTGAATCGCTGACAACTCAACTTGAGGATGTTGAAACTCAAATAAGAACAACCAGCCCACGCTATGCCGCGCTTACCCAACCGCTGCCGCTAACTCTCACAGAGATTCAGCAGCAAGTACTTGATGACCACACGCTCCTTTTGGAATACGCGCTTGGCGAAGAGCGGAGTTATCTGTGGGTCGCGAGCAAAGTGGGGCTCACAAGCTACGAGCTTCCGAAGCGTGGCGAGATTGAAAAAGTCGCGCGTGAGCTCTATGCGCTGATGACCACGCCTAACCAGCAGATGAAAGCTGCCGAAGGGAACCGCGGCTTGAGAGTGGCGCGTGTAGCGAGCGATGGCGGGCCGTTACAAGAAGCGATTGGCCGTCTGAGCCGGATCGTCCTTGCTCCAGCAGCGTCGCAACTCGGGACCAAACGCTTGCTCATCGTCGCGGACGGCGCGCTCCAGTATGTGCCGTTTGCAGCGTTGTCTGCGAAAGCTCCAGCCTATCGGCCCTTAATCATTGACCACGAAGTCATTACCTTGCCGTCGGCATCAACCCTTGCTGTCCTGCGACAGGAGCACCGCGGAAGAAAGCCCGCCGACAGGACTCTGGCAGTGCTGGCCGACCCGGTATTCGAAGCTACAGACGAACGCCTGATGAAAGCAAAGGTCGAGAAGAAATCGCCAGGCTCGATTGCACAGCGCGGGCTGACGCTAAAAAAGGCCGCGATGGAGACGGGCGTGACGCGCGAAGGCCTTGAAATCCCACGGCTGCCGGGAACGAGACGAGAAGCCGAAAGGATTCTCGCGCTGACGCCCGCGGCTGAGCGGATAGGAGCAGTGGACTTTGCCGCGAACAAGGCGATGGCCACGAGCGACGATATCGGCCGATACCGGTTTGTTCACTTCGCGACACACGGCTTTCTGGACAGCGTCAGACCGGATTTATCTGGAATAGTTCTTTCGCTGGTCGACGAGCGAGGCGCGCCCCAGGACGGCTTCCTGCGCGCTCACGAGATATTTAATCTGAAGCTGCCTGCCGAACTTGTCGTTCTGAGCGCTTGTCAAACCGGGCTCGGCAAGGAAGTTCGAGGAGAGGGGTTGGTTGGGATCACCCGCGGATTTATGTACGCCGGCGCCGCCAGAGTCGTAGTCAGCCTTTGGAGCGTGGATGATGAAGCGACTTCCGAACTGATGACGAGCTTTTATTCGCGCATGATTCAGGACCACCAGTCACCGGCATCCGCGTTGCGCGCCGCACAGATCGAGATGCTGAAGCACCCGGGGTGGCAAGCGCCGTATTATTGGGCGGCGTTTGTGCTCCAGGGCGAGTGGAAGTGAAGGCTTCGAACTATAACGAGGATTAACCGATGTCGGCTAAGAATGACCACATCACAGCAACGGTTACGGAAACGAGCATCGGCGGTTCTCGTTTAGCAAGCTACCCGCCGCCCGATCGCTGGGACGATTGGACGGAATACGACGCCAAGAGCTGGCCCAAGAAAGTCGAGCGGCGCTACTCGCTCGTTCCGACCACCTGCTTCAACTGCGAAGCCGCATGCGGACTACTTGCTTACGTCGATCAGGAGACCGGCGAGATACAAAAGCTCGAAGGGAATCCATTGCATCCCGGCTCGCGCGGGCGCAATTGCGCAAAAGGTCCGGCGACGCTGAATCAGCTTCACGACCCCGAGCGAATTCTCTTTCCGCTCAAGCGCACGGGCGCGCGCGGTGAAGGTCAGTGGGAGCGAACCACCTGGGACGAAGTCCTCGACACTTTCGCTGCAAAGATTCGAAAGGCGTTGATCGAGAATCGCCGCGATCAAGTCGTTTATCACGTGGGCCGTCCCGGTCACGACGGCTACATCGATCGCGTGCTGCAGGCCTGGGGCGTCGACGGCCACAACTCGCATACAAACATTTGTTCATCAGGCGCGAGAGTCGGTTACGCATTGTGGCAAGGCGCCGATCGACCTTCACCTGATTAC
>DASXSR010000189.1:0-3327 GCA_036505875.1 Blastocatellia bacterium
CGTTCAAGCGCTGGTTGACGGCTGATGATGTTGGCGCGATCCGCGCTTACGTGCTCAAGCGAAGAGCGGCGCTTGCGGACAAGAAGTAGACGACGCTTTCCGCGGCAATTAAAATCTCGTAAATGCAGCTTCGAAGTTGGAGAGTATTCTGTCGGCGCGGCGTGTCACGCTCTTTCGCGCTCTACTCGCCGAGAACTTGCCTGCCTGTCGATCTCGAACGGTCCCCGAACCGCTAATTCGATCTTGAGTTTCCGCCAACCCTTGCGTTATCTTTTCCAGTCTTTCAAGCTTGCCGGTGTTTTTTGGCGCGCCTGAAGTACAGAGGCGTTGGAAGGCGCCGCATATCCTGCATGCAATGCGCGCCATATCGAGTGTAGGGTTGCGCACAAGGATCACGCACTTGGCAAGGTTCAGTAGGGAATAGTACAAGAGCACCGGTTTGACTCTCAAGACGCCTCCCTGAGATGCAGCCTTGAAGTACTCTTCCGCTTGCTCCAAGTATGAAAGGCACTCTTGAGCTTTGGTGTCTGTTAGAGCTGGTTTATGCCTATAAACTGCCTCAAAAAGGATTGCCCAGATCTTTGACCAAGAGCCGCGGTTGCAACTTCCAGCGCGTTGTCTTTTTTGCGGGCCAGAATGAGTACTCAACGTTGAGCCCCTGAACCCTCAAAGGCGTACCGTCTCGGGCCTGTGGCAAATTCGGCATCGGATATCTATCCCTTAAGTCCCAAATTCTTACGGGTGCAGATGCATGGCGACGTTCGCCAGCGCCTTAGGCGCAACTATCAACCCGCGCGGCGAAGTGGTTCAAGCTGTGCAATTCTTTCCGCACTTTTGCTCCGTGCGGCGTGCCAGAGACCCCAATCCTGCTGCAGCCCCAGCCAAAAGTCAGCAGACACTCCCAGCACCTGCGCGAGTCGCAGCGCTGTATCCGGTGTCACGCTGCGCCTTCCGCGGATGATGTCATTCAAGCTGGCTGCGGATATTCCCAATCGAGCCGCAAAAGCAGATTGGCTGATTCCTAAAGGCTTGAGGAACTCTTCGAGAAGCATCTCACCGGGATGCGTTGGCGGTCGCTTAGTTGGCAGCCGTCGCGCTACGAGCTTGCCGTTCCTGAAACGCTGCTTAGTGATAGTCCGTGATCTCAACTTCGTCTGCATAACCATTCTCCCATCGAAAGCACACGCGATACCGATCGTTGATACGAATGCTGTACTGGCCGACGCGATTCGCACGTAGTCGCTCGAGCCGATTGCCCGGCGGAATCCCCAACTCCACTAGATCCCGCACGCGGTTGATTTGGTCGAGCTTGCGACGAGCGATCGGCCACAGTGATTTAGGACGCGTCGCGCGAGCAGCTTTCGTGTCGGCGCCATCGAATACCTCTTCGCTCCCGCGATCGGCGAACGACCGTATCACAAACGAGATTGTAATGAGTTCAGCAGCAATTCACCACTCAACACCGCGCGCTCCTTGCGGAGCGCTATTCACTTCGTGTCCGGCTTCTTGGTCGGTTTGAAATTTACATCGAGAAGGCGCAAGCGCTCCTCGTGAACCGCCAAGCGCGACAGAAAGTTTTCATAATTCTTTTGCTCTTTTGGCGACCAGGCCACCTCCGCTAACGCAATCAGTCGAGGAAATGCCATATACTCGACGTGACCCGGCGTCAGCATGTACTCGGTCCAGAGCTGTGCTTGCGCGCCGAGCACGTGACGGGATTCCTCGGCAGTCAGCTCCGCCGGTATCGGCTCGAAACTGTAGACCGTCTCCAGCGGCAGGAAGCCGCCAATCGCGGGCAACTCGCCCGAGTCACGCGACTGAAAGTAGTCCAAATAGGTATGTGTCGTGGGCGCCATCACAACGTCGTGACCCGCCTTGGCGGCAGTGATCCCGCCTTGAATGCCGCGCCAGGACATCACCGTAGCGCCTGCAGCCAGGCCGCCTTCGAGAATCTCATCCCATCCGATCAGCCGTTTTCCCTTAGCCGTCAAGAAAGCGTCCATCTGCCGGATGAAATAACTCTGCATCTCGTGCTCGTCTTTCAGCTTCAGCTCCTTGATGCGAGCCTGAACCTGCGGACTCGCCTGCCATTCGTCCTTCTTCGCTTCGTCGCCGCCAACGTGGATGAATTGGCTGGGGAAGAGCTTGATCACCTCCGTCAACACGTCTTGTAAGAAGCGTATCGTTTTGTCGCTCGGGTTGAAGATGTTTGCGTTGACTCCCCATCGGGTCCAGACTTCGAGTGGCTCGCCTGTGACGCCGAGCTCCGGATAAGCAGCAATCGCCGCCTGCGCGTGACCGGGCATCTCGATCTCCGGAACCACTGTGATGTGTCGCTGCCGCGCGTATTCGACGACCTCGCGAATGTCTCGCTGAGTGTAGAAGCCTCCGTGTGGCGTCTTGTCGAAGCCGTGCGCCGTTCGCTCGTGGCCCAATCGTGTTTCCTTGCGCCACGCCCCGACCTGAGTGAGCCGCGGGTATTTCTTGATTTCGATCCGCCAGCCCTGATCGTCAGTTAAATGCCAATGAAATCGGTTCAGCTTGTGCACGGCGAGCAAGTCGATGAAGTGAAGAACAAACTCTTTCGGCATGAAGTGGCGGGATACGTCGAGCATCGCACCGCGCCATTGAAATCGCGGGCGGTCCTCGATGCTCGCAACCGGCACTCTCCATTCGATTCCCGGCTTATGAGTTGATGAGAAGATCGCGGGCGGCAGAAGCTGCCTCAACGTCTGCGCTCCATAAAAGACTCCGGCTTCATGCGAAGCGCGGATTGTCACGCGTTGCGGCGTTACGTCCAACAGATAACCTTCATCCCCAAGTTGATTAAGCGAGCCATCGAGCCTGAGATTGATGGCATTATCGGCGTCATCACCGCGAGAGACTTTGAATGCGAAACCGGTCGCGGGCGCAAGCCAGCGAGCGAGCATCGCGCCGGTTTCGTGCGTGCCCTTATCCGTTATCACTTTCGTGTCGGAGCGAACGATGAAAAAGCCTTCACCTGCCCTCAGGCTGAACGGCTGTGGAAGAACAGATATGCTGGTTGCCTGAGCATCAACGGCAGTCGGGAAAGCAATCAACATGGTCGAAAGAATCGGAACAACCAGAAGAATGCCAAACGGTTGAGATATTCTCAAAGACTTTGTCCTTTCAGTGTCAAGCTATCCATACGGTCTGGGATTATCGGCGCTTGGGCGGCGTCCGCACAAGGGGTTGAAGGTAAGGAAGGGGAACCGAGAAGCCCGCGTTCCAGCGTTGTAGGCTATGTTTGAACAATCCATCTGCCGTGGGTGGGATTTAGATGGCGATCCGCGAAAACCTGACGGG
>DASXSR010000190.1:0-6222 GCA_036505875.1 Blastocatellia bacterium
GACTTTGGCACGGCGGTCCTTTATTACAAACCCACCGCCGATTCGTTCTCGATGCGAATACACGAATTGAAGGACAAATCCATCGCGCCGTTGTTGGAAGAACACTGGCACGGCGAACAGCGCGATGGTGAGCGGCGTCACTCGGGCTACGAAATCTACGTTGATGGATCATTCGCGCGCGGTGCAACCGGGTACGGCGCAGTCATTCTCAAAGACGGCAAGGTTGTTGAAGAGCTCTCCGGCGGCGTTGATGCGGCCGAAGTCGACGGCACCTACCAGATAGCTGGCGAACTCGCCGCAGTTAAGCACGCACTGACGTGGTGTCGGAAGCATTCTGTGAACGAGGTCTCGATCTATTACGACTATTTGGGAATCGAGAAGTGGGCGACACGACAGTGGAAAGCCAACCAACCTGTGACACAAGCCTACGCACAATTCATTCGCGAATGCCCGATCAAGATTCACTGGCATAAGGTCGACAGTCACACAGGTGACCGCTGGAACGATCGCGCAGACGCCCTAGCCAAGAAAGGGGCTCGTTCGATGAGACCTGGTGATGCGGAAAAGGATCTGGCCAGCGAGTTAATTGAGAAGACTGAAGCCTGGATTGAGTTTCTGATGCTAAAAGGGATCGATGCTGCGTTTGATCGAGTATATAACGATCAGTATGCAAGAGTAGTCATCTTAGAAGACGATCAGGCTCTTGGAACGTTTGATCTATACAACACGAAGAAAAAGGGGCTCTCGCCGTACCTGCACAACTTTCGCGACGAGGAATTGAAAGCGCAGATTGAGAGCCTGTGGCAAGAGTTTGCAAGCAGACGGCAATGAGGGCGGCCACTCTCAGGACCGCCCTTACAAGACTTCGCTACTTGGAGGGCATCGTCGCGGCTTTCGTTTTCGATACCGGAACCATCACGTGCGCGTATGGGGTGCCCTTCCACATTACCCACGGCCCGCCAGTCTTGGGGTCGGTCGGATAAGCATCAAGCAGTTTGTGATCCGCGTAAAGAATCATCACATGAGGCGGCGCAACCACCCACTGATTGTCAGCCGTGGGCGCGGTAGCATAGGGATCAGTGTTGCTCGCGCCGTGATCACCGGCCAACATGTAGGCGATGCCCGTTCCGCTGATTTTAGGTTTGGTCTTGTTCATCCAAGCTTCGGCCCACTTCTGCCACTCTTTGTCGAGGCACATTGGCTGGTTAGGCTCGGCGTAACAGACCCAGCCGTTCGTGCCCGCGCGTAGCTCTTTCATGTCGGCCATATCGACGATCGCGGCGTGTTTGGAGATCTCCGGCGGGCCCGCGCTTTCGGCCAGCGAGATCTTCTGCGCGTTGGTCATCTTCGGAGCTTCAGACTTCTTCTGGGCGGACGCAGTCTGCGTCACGAACATAAACAAGGCAAAAACCAAGAGCAGGCGAGATGTTTTCGAGAGCATTGCAACCCCCTTCAAAGTTGAAACTGAGATCCAACTTTAGTAAGACGCTGTATGCTTCAGCATCAGCCACAGGCGACCACTTTAGTTCATTAACTTAGCGTATTTATCCACGAGCGGCAATACGGTGTCGCGGTCGGCGGGCGGCAGCATGAAGACCGCGCGTTCGACTCCTGCGCTTTGCAGCTCCTCGATCGCTGCGGGTTCAGGCTTGGCGGCGAAGATGGTTATCGAAATCGATTGCGGATCGCGTCCGGCTTGCTCAGCCCGCTGACGAAGAGTGGCGATCTTCTCCGCGATATTGGTCAAGCGGAAACCGATCGGCATCCAACCGTCGCAGAACTCGATCACGCGGTCAAAGGTAGTCGGGCCGTGGCCGCCCATCAATACCGGAGGGTGCGGCTTCTGGAGCGGCTTGGGGTAAGACCAGATCTTGTCGAAGTTGACAAACTCGCCGTGAAACTCCGCTTCGTCGTTGGTCCAGATTTCCTTCATAGCGAGGACTTGCTCGCGCAACAACCGCCACCGCGTTTTGTAGTTCGTTCCGTGGTTTTCCATCTCCTCGGCGTTCCACCCGCCGCCAATACCAAAGATGAATCGCCCACCCGAGAGCATATCGAGACTCGCAACTTCTTTCGCGGTTATGATCGTGTCGTGCTCGATGATAAGGCAGATACCGGTAGCGACGCGGAGCTTGGTGGTAACCATCGCCGCTGCTGTCAACGCGACGAACGGATCGTGCGTATGCCAGTATTCCTTGGGCAAGTCTCCGCCGGCGGGATAAGGAGTCCGGCGGCTGACGGGAATATGAGTGTGCTCGGGAAGCCAGATCGATTCGAACCCGCGCTGTTCAAGCTCGCGAGCAAGTTCGTCGGGACGTATCGCATAGTCGGTAGCGAAGATTGCCGCGCCAAAATGCATGGTCATCCTCCTGGGCGGAGCTTAATACGGCCGCTGCATGATACCGCCGCTCTGGGCATCTCGCCAGTGCTTGCGCTGTTCGCAGAAGTCCGCAAGAAGATGTGACCGGATAATTTCTACAACTGACGTCAGGGTGCGCGTCACGATTTTGCGGTCAATCCCACCCACTGCCGAGACTGTGTGATTAGAAGTGGGACTTCCACGTAGTGACGAATTCATTCGTTTCTTAGAGTCCCGACGAATAAATTCGTTACTACGTGGCCGTTGTTCATATCAAAGTCCCACTTCTAATCACACCCACGCGGACTGCTGACGGCGCCGTCGGTTGTTCTCACATCTCTTTTTTGTTATTTTGAAAGGTTGCGATGAGGGTGAAAAAGCTGACAATGGCAGCGTCGGCTAACTTTCGCCGCGTGCGAAGAATTGCAACCGGATTCTTAGAGGAACAAACGCGTAGAGGGACTAAACTAGATGAGCGCAGAACGAGTGGGAGAGCTTGGTTTTAAACCGCTGGCCGATGCGCCAGGCACGGTCGAAATCGAAAAGCAGCTAGAATGGTATAAACTGATTCACCTGGGTCGATTGCTTGATGACAAGGCCAGGAACTACCTGCGACAGGCCAAGGGGTGGTCCTATCACGCTTCACACGCGGGCCACGATGGAATCCAACTGGCCGTCGGCCTGGCGTTCCGCCCTAACAAAGATCACCTGTTCCCCTATTATCGCGATATGCTCACCTGCCTCGCGGCGGGAATCACTCCTTACGAAATCATCTTGAACGGGCTGTCGAAAGCCGCCGATGTTGCGTCCGGTGGCCGGCATATGAGCAATCATTTCGCGAAGATCTCGATCGGCATCTGGAACGTTTCATCGGCGACGGGCAACCACGCGCAACACGCAGCCGGGCTCGGGCGCGCGATTAAGTATTACGACGCCGATTCGATTGTCTTCTGCAGTCAGGGCGAGTCGTCCTGCTCTGAGGGCTACGTGTTCGAAGCGCTCAACGGCGCAAGTCGCGAGCGGCTGCCCGTCATCTTCGTCGTGCAGAACAACGGCTACGGCATATCGGTGCCTGTCAGCGAACAGACCGCAAATCCGATCGTGTCCGAGAATTTTCGAGGGCTGCGCGGTTTAACCATCATCAACTGCGACGGCACTAATCCATTCGACGCGTCCAAAGCAATACGTCGCGCGACCGACATAGTCCACAGTGGCGATGGGCCGGTGCTCGTGCACGCCTTCTGCGAACGCATCCATGCTCACTCAAATTCCGACCGGCACGAGTTATACAGAAGCGAAGAAGAACTGGCCGAGGTCCGCACTTACGATCCAAACGAGCGGTTACGTTTGCATTTGCTCAACGTCGAAGACGTCGAGGAGGTAACGCTGCTCGCAATCGAGGAGGAGAACAAAGAGCGCGTCTCGGAAGCTGCTGAAAAAGCAGAGTCCGCGCCGGACCCTGATCCGAAAACGGCAACTCAGTTTGTGATTCCCGAACAGTCTGAGGTGACCGACGATGCGGCCACTCCAGCCGAGGGCGGCACGCCTATCACCCTCCGCGAAGCGATAAACGAAACGCTGAAGCAGGAATTCCGACACAATCCGAACACGTTTCTATGGGGCCAGGACGTGGCCTCTAAAGAAAAGGGCGGCGTGTTCAATGTCACGAAAGGCATGCAGCAGGAGTTCGGGCCGAGCCGGGTCTTTAATGCGCCGATCGCTGAAGATCACATCGTGGGAACGGCCAACGGGTTCTCCCGGTTTCGCGACGACGCGTGGGTCGTGATCGAGGCCGCCCAGTTTGCGGATTATCTCTGGCCTGCAATGGAGCAAGTCGTCGAGTGCTCGCACGACTACTATCGCTCAAACGGACAGTTTGTGCCGAACATTGTAGCGCGACTGGCTTCGGGAGGCTACATTACCGGCGGGCTTTATCACTCACAGAATCTCGAAGCGATCTTCGCCGCCCTGCCGGGCCTGCGAGTCGTCATTCCCGCCTTTGCCGATGATGCTATGGGCATGTTGCGTCACGCGATGCGCAGCCGGGGCGTGACCTTCTTCCTCGAGCCGAAGTATCTTTACAACCAGGTGTTCGCTAAGGCGCCGAACCCCGGCGATAATTACGAGATTCCTTTTGGGAAAGCGCGTGTTCGCCGCGAAGGCGACACGATCTCCATAATCAGTTACGGGACTACAGTCCACTGGTGCTTGAGGGCGGCTACCCAACTCAAAGACGAGCACGGTATCGAAGCGGAAGTCATCGATCTGAGATCGCTCGTTCCTCTCGACGTCGACAGCGTGGTCGCGTCTGTGCGCAAGACTTCGAAGGCGCTCGTGGCGCACGAGGACAAAGTGTTCGCGGGATTCGGCGGCGAGATTGCTGCTCAGATAACTGAAAGGTGCTTTGATTGTTTAGACGGCCCGGTGTTGCGCGTCGGCTCTGAATACACCCCCGTGCCGTTTTCCAAGGCGCTCGAACGGGCAGTCCTCCCGAAAGTTGAGGACGTGTTCAACAAGGCACTGGAGTTGGTCGAGTACTGATTCAACCCATGTTCCGCCTGGATCATTGGCGGCAAAGTGCCGTACAATAGCACTGAGTGGTTGTGGGCGCAGGAACACAAACGAACTAGGGGTTCTGGTGCAGTGAAAAAGCTCTTCTTCCTGCCGCTGGCAATATTGTTACTTCCCATTCAGGTGAGCGAGCGCCATGCGGAAGCAAATGTCACCGTCGCCGGCTCTGAATCGAAACAGCTTAACGCGCTCTCGGAGTACCTCGCGCAGATCAAGAACCGTGGTCACAGTCCTGATGATCAGGGCGTGATTGTTGAAACCCTGGACCACACGCAGGCGCTTGCGGAACACAACGCCGACCTGACATTTAATCCAGCGTCGGTGATGAAGCTAGCCACTTCGCTTGTGGCACTCGCAAAGTTTGGTCCCGACTATCGCTATCGAACAAACTTTCTAGCCGACGGCTCAATTGATCAAACAACGCACACTCTGGACGGGGATCTGGTTGTCGAAGCCAACGCGGATCCAGTTTTCTCTTTGTACGACGCTCAGGACGTGGCAACTCAGTTGTCGCAACTCGGCATAGCACGAGTTAAGGGGACGCTTAGAATCACCGGTCCGTTTTATTATTTCGCCAACGGATATCACTCGAATCTTTCCCCCGAGACGTCTGCAGGCAAGCTGCGCGCCGCTCTCGGGCAGCGGATCAAGATTGAGGGCGAGACTACATTCGGCGAGAAATCAGGGAAGGTTTTGTTATCCCATTACTCGGATCCACTCGCTGAAATCCTTCTTTTTCAGAACGCGCATAGCAGCAACGCCATAGCCGAGGTGGTCGGGGTTTCGCTTGGGGGGCCACAAGCCATTCAGGACTATTTGATCAAGAAGTTTGATCTGTCAGAAAGCGAAATCTTTGTTGGTCGCGCGTCCGGTTTAGACTTTAATCGCATCACGCCGAGAGCTGCGCTGAAAATACTTCTAGCGCTGGTCGAGGTTCTGAAAGATCATTCACTCAAGCCCGAAGACGTTATGGCCGTCGCGGGCATAGATTCGGGCACTCTGCGAACCCGGCTCGCCGCCATTGACGTTCGGGCTTCAGTAGTCGCGAAGACGGGTACGCTTGTGTCAATCGACAACGGCGTCAGCACGCTGGTGGGCCTCGCTTACACGAAAGACCGAGGCCCGCTCCTCTTTGCAGTGTTCAATTCGGGCGGCAACGTCAACGCCTATCGCAAGCTCCAGGATCAATTCATCCAGCGCGTGATCGCCGAGGAAGGAGGCGCCGTTCCTGCCGCGCGAACCGAAGACGCTCTTGCCGATGTCACGCGGCATTCGTTTGTACAAGTGCTCTA
>DASXSR010000191.1:0-26060 GCA_036505875.1 Blastocatellia bacterium
CGTACTCAAACGTCACTCTCCGAGATCAACGTGACGCCGTTGGTCGATGTGATGTTGGTGTTGCTGGTTATTTTCATGGTGACGGCTCCGATTCTTCAAACCGGCATCGATGTCAATCTTCCAAAGACACAAGAGACTCGCGCCGAGCAGCCCAAGCCTAAGGCCGTCGTGGTGAGTATCGACAAGGATGGAAACATTTATCTCAGCACACAGGCGGAAGCAAAACAGGTAAACGTGAACGACCTTCCGTCGTTGCTCAACGAGAAGCTCGGCCAATCGGGCGAGCGCCGCGTGTACGTGCGCGGAGACGGCGAGACGCCTTATCGTATAATCGCCTACGTGCTCGACGTCGCGAAGCAAGCGGGCGCGGACGTGAGCCTGGTGACCGAGCCCACCGTCAAGAAGAAATGAATGACTCGCATTGAAGCAGCATTCGACAAGCTGAAGCGCGAAGGGCGTCGCGGTTTTATACCTTACATCACCGCCGGCGACCCCTCTCTTGACCTGACCCATCAAATCATACTTCAACTCGAACGCAGCGGAGCCGATGTTATCGAACTCGGAGTACCCTTCTCTGACCCGATTGCCGACGGACCGGTCATCCAAAGAGCATCCGAGCGAGCGCTGGCGAGTCACGTGAGTGTCAGTGATTGTCTGGAAGTCGTGCGACGAGTGCGTCAGGAAAGCGAAGTTCCTATAGTTTTGTTCAGCTATCTCAATCCGCTTCTCTCGATAGGGCTTGATCGGTTAGGCAAAGATCTTCGAGACTCCGGCGTGGATGGCGTTCTGGCCACCGATCTGGTCCCCGAAGAAGCCCGCGAGTTCCGAACCGCGATTGAAGCGGCTGGCATCAACTTGATTTTTCTTGTTGCGCCCACCAGCACTGATGAACGCTTAAAGCTGATCGCGGAAGCCAGCAGCGGATTTGTGTATGCGGTCTCACGGACTGGAGTCACTGGCGTCAGGCAAAGTTTATCGGAAGCCGCTGCCAGCCTCGCTAATCGAGTAAGGCAGTTCACCGATCTGCCGGTTGCTGTCGGTTTCGGAGTGTCGACTCCCGAGCACGTCGCAGAGGTGTGGCAGCACGCGGACGCAGCTGTTGTGGGGAGCCGAATAGTCTCTGAGATCGAAGGCAACGCGAACGATCCCGCGTTGGTTGAAAAGGTTGGCGCGCTGGCCCGCTCGCTTGTTTCTGGTCGTCGCGCTCGTCAGTAATCCTCGCATCACATTCATTACCGTTGCCCCTTTTGCCCCACGCGCATAAACTATTGATCTCCTTGAGCCGGCAGAGGTGGCGGGGATCACTTTGGACATCGAAGACTGGCGAGACGAGATCGATCGACTTGACGAGCAGTTGGTCAAGCTGCTTAACGCTCGCTCGCAGTGCGCGATCGAGCTTGGCCGATTGAAGCGCGAGCTTGGGTTGCCAATTTACTCGCCCGATCGAGAGAGGGAAGTTATCGCTCACGTGACCGGAATCAATCACGGTCCGCTCGAACGCGACGCAGTTCGTCGTTTGTTCGAGAGAATCATCGATGAATCCAGAAGCCTTGAGCGAGCGACGGTCGAGAAGGAAACGAATTCTCGGGCAAAGAACGCAAAGGCTCGCAAAGTCGCAAAGAAGAGGTCATAGGCATGGTCATCGTTATGGACGAGACTGCTACGGAAGAGCAGATCTCGGCAGTGATAGATAAGCTGGTGCGGTTGGGTTTTGACATCCATCGCTCGACTGGCGTTCGACACACGGTGCTCGGAGCAGTAGGCGATCGGGTGATCGACTGGCGCGATATCGAGTTGCTCGCGGGCGTCAAAGAAGTGCTCAGAGTGACCGCGCCTTACAAGCTCGCCAGTCGCAGCTTTAAACCCGAGGGGACGCAGATAAAAATCAAGGACGTCGTCATCGGAGGGCGGGAAGTTGTCATGATGGCCGGCCCGTGCACGGTCGAGAGCCGGGATCAGGTGATGGCCATTGCCGAAATAGTTTCACGTAACGGAGCAAAGGTGCTGCGAGGGGGCGCTTTCAAACCGCGCACGTCGCCGTATTCATTTCAAGGCCTCGGCGAAGAAGGGCTCAAGTACCTCCGGCAAGCCGCTGATCGCCACGGCTTGCTTGTCGTTTCAGAAGTCATGGAGCCCTCGCAAATACCGCTGTTCATTCGGTATGTCGATATACTTCAGATCGGCGCTCGCAACATGCAGAACTTCAATCTGCTGCGCGAAGTGGGACGGCTGAACAAACCCGTGCTGCTCAAGCGGGGACCGGCGGCGACCATCGAGGAGACGCTGCTCGCGGCCGAATACGTAATGTCGTCGGGCAATCATGAGGTGATCATTTGCGAGCGAGGCATCCGGACGTTTGAGCCTTACTTGCGGAACACTTTCGACATTTCCGCCATTCCGGTTTTCAAGAAGTTTTCGCATCTTCCCGTGGTTGCCGACCCGAGTCACGCGACCGGTCGCCGCGACAAGGTTCCGCCAGTTGCACAAGCGGCGGTAGCTGCCGGCGCGGACGCTCTGTTGATCGAAGTTCACAACGATCCCGAAAACGCGCTGTGTGACGGCGCACAATCTTTGTTACCCGATCAGTTCGAACGGTTGATGCACCGTTTGCGGCTGATCGCCCAGGCGGTGGACCGAGAGGTCGCGCCGGGCGTTGAGGAAGCTGCGCTGAAGTGAGTTAATGCGCTTTGATCATATCGCCATCGTCGGAGTCGGGTTGATAGGTGGGTCGTTTGCGCTTGCGGCCCGACGCGCGGGTTTGGCCGAACGCATAACAGGTTTGGACAGCAAGGCGGTCATCGACAAAGCTCGCGCTCGCGGTGTGATCGATGACGGAGGCGAAACATTTGAGGAAGCTCGAGTCGCCCGAGCAGATCTCGTTTATCTCGCTGCGCCCGTCGGAGCGATCTTGAGCTTTCTGCGATCGAACGGACCTTCGCTTAAACCTGGGGCGATCGTTACCGATGCCGGCAGCACAAAGCGCGATATATGTCGCGCTGCGCGGGAGGCTTTGCCACCCGAGATCGTTTTTGTCGGAGGACATCCGATGGCTGGAAGCGAACGCACGGGTGTTGAATTCGCGGATGCGAATCTTTTTAGCGGCGCTCCTTACGCACTGATTGCTGATCGGAATGAACCCGAAGACGGGTTGCATATGATGACTGAAGTCGTCGAAAGCGTTGGGGCGCATCCTGTCGTCTTAACGGCCGAGCAACATGACCGCATCGCTGCACGCATCAGTCACGTGCCCCAACTGCTCTCAACCGCGCTCGCTCTTGCGGTTTCGCAAGCGCCGCAACCTGAAACCCTGAGGATGGTGGGAAGTGGTTTTGCAGAACTCGCCCGCCTGGCTGAAAGTCGCTGGTCGGTGTGGGAAGACATCTGCCGAACCAACGCGGATGAGATCAGCTCCGCGCTCGACGAAGCGATCTCGGAGCTCGAAGCCGTTCAAGCGGCAGTTTTAAGCCGCGATTTCTCAGCGCTTGAAGAAATGTTCGAGAAAGCTGCGGAACTGATGCGCCGCTTTCGTGAGATGAGAAGAGATAAATAATGTCGACATACGCTATTGGCGACATACACGGGCGGCTGAAACTGCTCGACCAACTCATAAGCGACGTTCCCTGGGACGTGTCTCGCGACAAGCTCGTCTTCTTAGGCGACCTCATCGACCGAGGCGATGACGCGCGGGGCGTCGTCAGTCGATTGATCGAGCTGGTAAAGGGGAACCCGAACGTCGTCGTGCTGCGCGGCAACCACGAGCAGATGTTGCTTGATTGTCTGGATTATGGCGATCTTCAGTGGCTAATACCGGAAAACGGGGGAATCGCCTCACTGTCGGCGTACGGGTTTAAGCTTGATCAGCTCACCGATGTTTCCGACATAAAAATTCCCGAAGAGCACGTCGAATTCTTCAGGAGTTTGCCTTTCTATCACGAAGACGACCAAGCGATTTATGTCCACGCCGGGTTAATTCCCGGAGAGCATCCGTCGGAAACTGATCCTGACGTGCTGACGTGGACGCGCGATCTGGACTTTTTTACGGGCTACGACGGCAAGCTGTGTTTCTTCGGCCACACTCCCACGCCATATCTGCCGCGCGAGGGACGGACCAGACGCGGGGGCATTTACATCCACGGCGGCTGCGTCGGAATCGATACGAGCGGCGAAGAGCACAGCCCGCTTTCGTGCATTCAGGTCGAGAACTTTACCCTCTACCAGTCTTATCCTTCAGGCGCAGTTGAAGTCGAACGGCTTAAGAGTCGCAAGCCCACGATTTCTGCCGCCGGCGCCGGGCCTTGACCGCTGTTATGAAATCCCCTCCCGCCGAGCGCTCTCTCTTCAATCTGTTGGCTCGATGCGTGGCGATGAGTCTCGCCGGCGTGGTTATCATCCCGCTCTCGGGCTGCGCGAACAGAGTGTTGCTGGACGAACGCTTTCACGATCCGCGATTGATCAACTGGACGGTCATTGACGACAGCGACACGATCGAAGGCCCATCGGAGTGGCGAGTCGAATCAGACGGCTGGGTGCACCAACGCAGTAACATCTGGGGACTGCGTGGAGATTTCATCGGGCGGTGGTATGGGACTTACCTGATTGCTGGCGACGTTGGTTGGACAGATTACACACTTTCGCTGAGGGCGAAGCCTGAAGATGACGACGGGTTCGGCGTAGTGTTTCGCTTTAAAGACGCCGAGCACTTCTATCGCTTGTTGTTGCTGCAGGACGGAATGAGCGGCGGTCCATTGACCCGGTTGGACAAGCGAGAGGGCGCAGACTACCACGAGCTCTGGTCCGCGCAAAAAGGCTATCGGCCGGGAAGCGAGATGATGATCGAAGTTGAGGTTGAAGGCGACGCAATAAGAGCTTCTATCGATGGCCGACGGCTATTTGAGGTGAAGGACGGCTCTTACAGGCGGGGTGAGATCGGTCTTTTTTGCTACGCCCAGAAGGGTCAGGCGTTTGACGATGTCAAGGTTGTTGAGCGATAGACCGAGTTGAGGCCTACGCTCAGTAATACCACGTTCGCCCTCGCACAAACTTTTGGCGCTATAAAGTTGAGCCATTGCCACGGCTGCACAGTTCACTGCACTGTAGACCGGGCGATTTCGTCGGTGGTATCGTCATAACCTGTCTAGCAGCGGGAGAACAAAATGACGAGCCAACCTAAACAATCTCCGCCGCCAAAAGGCGGCAGCTTCCTGATCGAGGACCGAGACTACAGCGAAATCTTCGCGCCCGAAGACATAACCGAAGAACAGCGCATGTTCGCGCGAACCGCCGAAGAGTTCCTGCGCAAGGAAGTCATC
The DNA here is from genome assembly GCA_036505875.1 of Blastocatellia bacterium. Classification (GTDB taxonomy): domain Bacteria; phylum Acidobacteriota; class Blastocatellia; order UBA7656; family UBA7656; genus Onstottus_A. The sequence goes on from DASXSR010000191.1 coordinate 5,310, forward strand.
CCGCGCGAGGACGAGATCTACGCAAAAGATTACAAGGTCCAGCGGGAGCTGATGTTGAAGGCGGGCGAGCTTGGGTTGCTCTCGATCGACATCCCGGAGAGGTACGGCGGGCTCGGCCTGAACAAGGTCAGTTCGGCAGTGGTTGGCGAGCAGTTCGCGCTTCAGTCGTCGTTCGCCGGCACTCAAAGCGCGCACGTCAACATCGGCACTCTTCCGATAGTGTTCTTTGGAACAGAAGCCCAGAAGCGAAAGTATTTGCCCAAGCTGGCGAGTGGCGAATGGATCGGCGCTTACGCATTGACTGAACCGCAGTCGGGCTCAGACGCACTCGCCGCGAAAACAAAAGCGGTGCTTTCCGAAGATGGCCGGCACTACATCCTCAACGGTCAGAAGATGTGGATCACCAACGGCGGCTTCGCCGATCTGTTCACCGTGTTCGCCAAAGTTGACGGCGAGAAGTTCACCGCGTTTCTAGTTGAACGCGGGCCAGGCCTCGTCAGCGGCCACGAAGAGAAGAAGCTTGGAATCGACGGATCGTCAACCACTGCGCTGATGCTTGAGGACTGTCACGTGCAGGTCGAAAACGTGCTGGGCGAGATCGGTCGCGGACACAAGATCGCCTTCAACGTCCTGAACATCGGGCGGTTGAAACTGGGCGCGCGATCGGTCGGCACAATAAAGCTCTCGCTTCAGCAATCGGTGCAGTACGCCAAAGAGCGCCATCAGTTCGGCCAGGCCATCGCGAACTTTGGTTTGATCAAACACAAACTCGCCGAGATGACGACTCGCGCTTACGTGGGGGAGTCGATCCTCTATCGCACGCTTGGGATGATCGATGAAGCTTTGGAGCGCGTAGACAAAGACGACCCGCAACAGGTGCTTGGAGTGCTCGAGCAGTTCGCGATCGAGTGCTCGATCATCAAGGTCTGGGAAAGCGAAGCGCTGGCTTACGTTGTCGACGAAGAGGTCCAGGTGTTCGGTGGCTACGGTTACTCAAGGGACTATCCTGCCGAGCGAGCTTATCGCGACGCTCGCATCGCGCGCATCTACGAAGGCACGAACGAGATCAATCGAATCGTGATCGGAACCCAGTTGCTGCGCCGCGCAGCCTCGGGTGAGTTGCCGCTGTTCGAAGCGGCCGAAACCGTAGCCGGGACCGTTCGAGTACCGGCCGACACGCTGAGCATGACCCGCGCGAACGTTGCATTCAGCGAAGAGCTGTTGCTGGTCAAGTCGGCCAAGGCGATGACGCTTGCGTCAACCGCGGCCATCAACCGAGCTTATGGCGACGGCGCTCGCAACGAACAAGAGATGATCGCGCTGATAGCCGATATGGTGATGGATGTGTACGCGCTGGAGAGCGCGCTGTTGCGAACGCAGCGCTTGTTGGCCGACCGCGGCATCGAGAGCATGTCGGTGCAAGCGGACATCACCCGCGTGTTCGCCCGCGACGCAGCTTCGCGAGTCGAACTCGCAGCCCGAGCCGTTGCAAGCGAGATCTCAGACGAGAAATGCTCCTCGGTGATTGACGAGCTTGCGCACCGGTCGCCGATGAAGTCAATCGCATCCCGCCGCCGTATTGCAGATGCGGTAATCAATGCCGGGCGGTATTTCTTGAGCTGACTTTAGTCCAAGCAAGAAGCCTTGGCACCACCAACCTCCCAACGCTGGAGATAAACCGAATAGTACGAACGCGAATGTGTCGATCGGCTCATCTTCGACGATGGCCAGCAACGTGCCGTTTGTAACTCCGGTGGTGCCCGCCTAAGTGATGCCCAATGAACCGGCGATGTTTAAACCCCTGATAACCAATCGAGCCTGCCGGACCAAACGCTGCGCCGATTGCGATTGGGGCCGCGATCGACATCGCTTTCTTGCCCGCTCCCGAGTGATGATGCCGTGTAACGTAATGCACTCGATAATGACTTGCGCTTTGCCGGTAATGACTAGCCGTCGCCGGCACGATTGACAGCCAACAAAGACCTATCGCTGCTAAAATGGAACATATCTTCCCCTTCATCGGTTTCACCCTTAACTAATAAAGGCAACCCCGATGCCAAACGAGACCGTGGGGACGAACCCGGTAGCCACTTGCCGTGACCGTGTTCATAGACCGATGTGCGGAAACCGACGTTCGACCGTACCGATTGGGTTCGCTTTGCGAGTGTCTTGCTTGTAGACACGTCCTGCTTCACCCACTTGACTGGCCGATGACGCTGTGAAAAAGTGTCGTTCGAACTCATAGCACTAGCGGCACTATCTAAAAGGACGTTTGAAGATGAGAACTATCGCGATAACCCTGACTGCTGCACTGGTCTTTCTCGTAACGGCGAATACCAAAGCCGAACCGGCCGATGTCGTGTTCATCAACGGCAACATCTACACCGTCAACGACCGCCAGCCGCACGCTGAAGCGATTGCCGTTAAGGCGGGCAAGATCATCTTCGTCGGATCAAACAAAGACGTGAGGGGTTATGAGGGCAAGGGCACCCGCATCGTCGATCTTCACGGCAACACGGTCGTGCCCGGAATGACCGACTCCCATTATCACCTGGCTGGCGTGGGCGCGCGTGAGATGAATCTTAATCTCGAAGGCACTACGACGCTCGAAGCTTTTCTCGCAAAGGTGAAAGAGAGAGTCGACCGGGCAAAGGCCGGCGAATGGGTGACCGGACGCGGCTGGATCGAAACGTTTTGGAAGCCTCCGGTGTTTCCGACGCGGTGGGACCTCGATAAGATCGCGCCCAACAATCCCGTCTCTCTGACTCGCGCGGATGGCCACGCCATAGTCGTCAACAGCGCCGCTATCAAGCTGGCGGGAGTCGACAAGAATACGCCCAATCCGTTCGGCGGCGAGATAATGAAAGACAAACAAACCGGCGAGCCGAACGGAATGTTTTTGGATCGCGCACAGGGCCTCGTCGCGAGTCATATTCCCGAGCGCGGCGCGGACGCGGCCGAGCAAGAATTACTGCTGGGCGTGAAGCGAAGCATCGAGTTGGGCTGGTGCGAGATTCAGAACGCGGGCAGTTCTCATGAGGAAGTCGCCCTGCTCAGGAAGCTTTACGGAGAAGGAAAGATTAAGCTTCGAATCTACGAGGCGATTCGCGGGCCCGGCGCCGATGCGCAGCGACTGCTCGCGGAGGGCCCGACAATTGGCGCCTTCGATGGTCATTTGACGATTCGTCATATAAAGCTTGTGATTGACGGGGCGCTGGGATCGAAAGGCGCGGCGCTGCTCGAGTCGTACTCGGATTACGATACCGCGGGTTTTCTGACGCTGAAGGAAGAAGCGGTAATGCCCTTACTGCTTGAAGCACTGCGAAAAGGGATCCAGGTTGAAACGCACGCAATTGGCGATCGAGCTAACCGAACAATTTTGGACTGGTACGAGAAGGCACTTAACGCGGTGCCAGCCGATCAGCGCAAAGTGCGCGAACCGCGCTGGCGAGTCGAGCATGCCCAGATAGTGAATCCGGTGGACATTCCGCGATTTTCAAAGCTTGGCGTGATCCCGTCGATGCAGCCTTCGCACGCGATAGGAGATTTGCACTTCGCGTCGAGTCGGTTGGGAATCAAACGACTTGAGGGCGCTTATGCCTGGCAGAGCTTCATCAAGTCCGGCTCGATCATCGCCGGCGGATCGGATGCGCCGGTGGAGCGCGGCGAGCCGATGATCGAGTTTTACGCCGCAGTCGCCCGCAAGGACCAAAAGGGGTTTTCAGGCGAAGGCTGGCATCCCGAACAAGCAGTTTCGCGCGAGCAAGCGCTGAAGATGTTTACAATCTGGGCGGCTTATGCAGCGTTCGAAGAAAAGCTCAAGGGCTCGATAGAAGAAGGTAAGATTGCCGACTTGACGGTTCTGTCGTCAGACATAATGAAAATCGCTGAGCCCGAAATCCTCAAGACTCGCTGTGTGATGACCGTGATCGGCGGTGATGTGGCTTACCAACTGAAGTAATCCGAGAAACGTGATGCGTGATTCCGGTCACGCATCACGAATCACGTTTCACACTTCAGTGTCCTACTTCTTCTTGGCTTCCCACTTGCCGGTCATCTGACCCGCAAAGTCGAAATCACCGGTCATCTTTCCGTCTTTCACCATCGCAGTCATCGTTATCGCGCCATTGGGCGTGTCGAGCGTGAAGCTAAGCTTATTAGCCGCAAAGGAGCCTTTGCTCAATGGCGCCGAGCCCTGCGCCGAGTCGGACGAGCCGGTGACCTTGTCGCCTTCCAGCTTCAACTTCAGGGTGAAAGGAAACTGCGTTCCACCAGCATCGGCTACAGCATCCCAATCACCGCTAACAGGGTCGCCCGCTGCCGGAGCTGCTGCTTTTCCCGTGCCCGAGTCCGAAGGAGCGGAAGCCGCCGCAGCCGAGCGCTTCAACTGGACCGCCCCGCCTTGGCCGCCGAGCTCCCATTTTCCGGTTATCTTGTCTCCGTCTAATGTGGCGGTGACGGTGCCTTCGTTTCCGCCCGCGTCGAATTTCATGACGATCTTGCCATTGTCGAACGTGCCGCCGGTGATCGCGGCAGGGCCTTGCGGTGTATCAATCTTGCCTGACAGTTTGCCGTTGTCGTTCTTTATCTCGACCGTTATCGGAATATCGCCAAGTTGGTCGCTCTTAGCCACGCCTTCGTATTTGCCCGACAGCGTGTCCTTGTTCTGGGTGTTTAATGAACCTGCTGACGCCAGCGCGCAGAGCGTCATCAACGTAACGATGAGCAGGGGAGTCGCGAACTTTCTTAACCGCATGTTTGGGTTCTCCTGATACAAATTTAGTTTCCGGAACTCTGGCCAATCTACGTCGGCAGAATGACAAAAGTTCGAGGCAATTACTTATACAGGAAAAGCGCCTGACACGAAAGCGCGCGAACCGACTTTTTCTGAGAACCAGATCTTATGAGATATATATTACTGATATTCTCTTTCGATTGAATCGGTGTCACACTGCGGCTGGGCCGTTATGGTGGATCAGCGCGTCGTAGAGTCTCGAAAGATCATCGTCGGACGAAAACCTTATTTCAATAAGTCCGCCCTTTCCGGCATTCGCATATTTGATTTTCACAGGCGCGCCGAGTCTTTTGCTCAGTTTGGCTTCGGCGGCAAGGACATTTGAGTCCTTCTTGTCGAGAGTCGATTTCTTTCGAGAGTCGTCGGAAGAGCCGGCTTCGAGCTTCTTCACCATCCGCTCGACCTCTCTGACCGAAAGCGATTTACTAACGCTCTGGCGAGCTATTGTGATTTGCATCTCTACTGAGTCGAGCGAGATCAGGGCCCGAGCATGCCCCGTCGACAGCTTCTCCTGCTCTAAGAGTTTTTGAACTTCCGATGGAAGCTTTAGCAGCCTGAGTGCGTTGGCAACTGATGAGCGGTCTTTTCCGACGCGTTGCGCTACCTCCTGCTGGGTCAGGTTTCTTTGTTCGAGCAATTTCTTGTACGCGTTGGCTTCTTCTATCGGGTTCAGCTCTTCGCGCTGAATGTTCTCAATGAGCGAAAGCTCCAGAACGTTATCGTCCGGAATGTCTTTTACAATGCAGGGTACTCGATGTAACCCTGCCTTTTGCGCAGCACGCCACCGCCGCTCGCCAGCAATTATCTGAAAGCGCTCGCCGAGGCGTCTCACCACAAGTGGCTGAATGATGCCGTTGTGCTTTATGGACTGCGCGAGTTCATTCAGGCGGGCTTCGTTGAAGGCGTTCCGCGGTTGCGCATCCGATGCGTCTATCCGGTCGATATCCAACTCGATCAGTTCGTGATCGAGCGGAGAAACCTGTGTGAACAGCGCGTCAAGCCCCCTGCCCAGCGCCTTTCTTGACATTGTTAATAACCTCCTTTGCCAATCTGACGTAGCTTTCTGCCCCCTTCGACTTTATGTCATAGAGGATGATGGGCTTGCCGTAGCTCGGAGCCTCCGCCAACCTCACATTTCGGGGAATGACTGTTGAAAAAACTTGCGGTCCGAGGAACTCTCGAAGATCGTTCATAACCTGGCTCGAAAGATTCGTCCTCTCGTCAAACATCGTCAGAAGGAACCCCTCGACGGCAAGTCCAGGGTTTATGCTTCTGCGGACTCTCACCAGAGTATCCCACAACTCGGAGACGCCCTCTAATGCAAAGTACTCGCATTGAATCGGCACGAGAACAGAATCGGCGGCAGCGAGCGCGTTTAGCGTCAATAACCCTAGGCTCGGTGGGCAATCGATCAGAACGTAATCAAAGCTTTCCGCAAACGGTCGCAACAGCGTCTTGAGTCTGAGTTCGCGATCGGGCAAATCAACCAGCTCGATTTCAGCCGCCACAAGGGCTTTTTCAGAAGGGATCACTCTTAGGTTGGGGAGCTCCGTTTCTAAGCTTATTGCGCTGAGTGGCTCGCCCGCTATCAGTGCGTGATAAAAACTCCTGTGGAATTTCCCCCGCAGCCCGAAACCGCTCGTGCTGTTACCTTGAGGATCCGAGTCGACTACCAGCACCTTCGCGTCCGCGACTGCCAATGTCGCCCCGAGGTTTATCGCCGTTGTGGTTTTTCCAACACCGCCTTTTTGGTTTGCAATCGCAATGATGCGCGCCATATCGAGCGCAGCATATCATAATATTGTCCCGCTCGAAATGTTTCACGTGAAACATTCTGTTCAGACTTTGTGAAGGCCGTGTCGGTCGCTAAAATCTATTTGGCGAAGGGCGGGGCGCTGTGCTATCGTGTTGCTCCTTTTTGAATGCTTTCCAAGTCTTGTCTTGAGAAGGGGACATATGGAAAACGAGGGAACGGTCATACAAGTTATAGGTCCGGTTGTCGACGTCGAGTTTGAAGACTCCGCACTGCCGCCAATCTATCAGGCGTTGCGGATCGACAGCACCGGGTTCGAAGTGCCTATGTCCATAAACATCATAGCGGAAGTGCAGCAACACTTGGGCGAGGGCCGCTGTCGCTGCGTTGCCATGGAACCGACCGAAGGAATCGTACGCGGAATGAAAGCCATTGATACCGGCGGACCGATAACCGTTCCCGTGGGGCCAACCACTCTCGGGCGCGTGCTAAATGTAATCGGACAGCCAGTTGACAAGCTGGGCCCCGTCGAATCTGACACGCGGTATCCAATACACAGGCACGCTCCGGAGTTTCAGGATCAATCGACAGAATTGGAAATGTTCGTCACAGGCATCAAGGTTGTCGACCTGCTGGAACCATTTCTGCGTGGAGGCAAAATCGGGCTGTTCGGTGGCGCCGGAGTCGGAAAGACCGTGCTCATCATGGAGCTCATAAACAACGTGGCCTTGAAACACGGTGGTTTCTCGGTGTTCGGAGGCGTCGGCGAGAGGACTCGCGAAGGAAACGATCTTATACGCGAAATGGTTGAATCTAAAGTAGTTAACTTCGGTGACTCGTTCTACGAACACATGGAAAAGACCGGCGAGTTCGATCTTGAGCATGTTGACAAGAGCGCGATCGCGAAGTCGAAGGCTGCTCTGGTCTACGGCCAGATGACCGAACCACCCGGCGCTCGGTTGCGGGTGGCCCTGACAGCCCTGACTGTAGCTGAGTATTTTCGCGATGAAGTCGGAACAGACGTTTTGCTGTTCATCGACAACATCTTCAGGTTCACGCAGGCAGGGTCTGAGGTATCCGCGCTTCTTGGGCGCATGCCTTCGGCCGTTGGTTACCAACCAACTCTCGCAACGGAGATGGGCGAGCTCCAGGAGAGAATCACGTCGACGAAGCGCGGCTCGATCACCTCGGTGCAGGCGATTTATGTTCCCGCCGATGACTATACGGATCCAGCGCCCGCGACCACCTTTGCACACCTCGACGCGGTAACTGCGTTGTCGCGACAGATCGCCGAGTTGGGCATTTATCCGGCTGTTGATCCTCTAGCCTCGACTTCCAGAATCCTCGATCCCAGGATTGTCGGCCATGAACACTACGAAGTCGCCCAGGAAGTAAAGCGAATACTCCAGCGCTACAAGGACCTTCAGGACATCATCGCCATTCTCGGAATAGACGAGCTATCGGAAGAGGATAAGCTTACGGTTGCGCGCGCGAGAAAAATCCAGCGATTCCTCTCTCAGCCCTTCCACGTAGCTGAGCAGTTCACTGGATTGGAGGGCAAGTTCGTAGCTCTGGATGACACGGTTCGTGGCTTCAAGGAATTGATCTCGGGTGAACACGACGATCTTCCCGAGCAAGCGTTCTTTCTGGTAGGTGGGATAGAAGAGGCGGTTGAGAAAGCGAAGACCATTTAACCCAAGTGCGGATCGAAAAATGCCGGAACTAATTCATCTTGAAGTTGTCACTCCCGAACGAAAGGTGTTTGAAGCCGAGGTCGAGCGCGTTGAAGTGCCTGGGCTAGATGGGGAACTAGGCATCCTTCCCGGACATGCCGAGTTGGTGTCGCTGCTCAAGCCTGCCGGCCTGCTTACCTATCACATAGCCGGCGAGACCGGAGAGATGGCTATCGCGGATGGGTTTGTTGAAGTGAACGCAGATCGGGTAACCGTACTTGCTAATAAGGCCTCCCGTCCGGAAGACATCGACCTGGCACGAGCGCTCAAGCTGAAGCAGCGCGCCGAGGAACAGATGCAGCGCGCCTTGTCGGACCCGGACGCCGACATCGTGCGCGCGATGATCGAACTCGAGCGCACATCCATCGAGCTGACCGTCGCGGAGAAGGCCAGATAGAATAATAGCTTCAAGTGACTGTATTGTTAATTACTGAATCAAGTTTCGTGTTGTTTTTTTTCCAGGCGCATGCTAATCTTGGCCGGTCGCTCGGTTGCCTGAGCTGTTAATTCGAGAATTGTGACTCTCTCTTTTTCGGTTGCTGGGTTTCATTAAACCACGTGTGTGGTAAGCGGTTGGGTCCTCAACAATGCACACGGACTTGCTTTCATCGATCCTCGAAGCGATATCAAAACGCGTAAACCAGCAAAGCTTCAACATGTGGTTCAAACCAATATCATCGGCTTCAAAGGACGATGCGAGTGTCTACCTGGCGGTCCCCAGCGAGGTCTTCCGGGATTGGATAAACAACAACTATTTCGATGTCCTCGAGGAATCGCTAAATGAGGTAGGTCTAGACTCCTACCAAGTGAGATTTACGATCTCAGAGACCAAGCAGACCGAGACGCATCGAGAAGAAAGTGTTAGTAATGCTACATATGCTGTAAGGGCTGCTGCTGCCGGCGCGCCTGGTTTCGCCCTCGAGGCGGTAAGAAGCCTGCAGGCGGAGCCGGTCGAGTTGTCACTCAACCCCAAATACACATTCGATACTTTCGTCGTCGGCTCCTGCAACCAGTTTGCGCACGCCGCGTCGCTAGCGGTAGTAGACATGCCGTCAAAGACCTACAATCCGTTGTATATTTACGGCGGCGTCGGTCTCGGTAAGACTCATCTCATGAACGCCATCGGCCACGCGATAAAGCAGCACAACAAGTCTCTTCGGCTCACTTATCTTTCATCCGAGCGTTTCATGAACGAGTTGATCAACGCCATCAGATACGACAAAACCATCATGTTCAGGGACAAATACCGCAACATCGATGTGCTGCTGATGGACGACATCCAGTTTCTAGCAGGCAAAGAGCGAACGCAGGAAGAATTCTTTCATACTTTCAACGCCCTCTACGACGCGCAGAAACAAATCGTAATATCGAGCGATTGTCCACCAAAGGAGATCCCTACCCTCGAAGAGCGGTTGCACTCCAGATTTGAATGGGGATTGATTGCAGACATCGCACCGCCGGACCTGGAAACCAAAGTAGCTATTCTAAAGCGAAAGGCTGAACTCGAACGGATAAACCTGCCCGACAACGTTGCTCTATTCATAGCCAGCAAGATCAAGTCAAACGTTAGAGAGCTGGAAGGATCGCTTGTAAGGCTGACCGCTTACGCATCGCTGAAGGGCGTGGCGATGGATCTGGATCTAGCCCAGGAAGTTCTTAAGACGCTAATCACGGAAGAAGCCAGCGGCGTTTCTATTGATCTCATTCAAAAAACGGTCGCTAGCCGCTATTCGCTGAAGGTTGCCGATCTGAAATCGAAGAACAATTCCAGAAGGGTCGCAGTTCCCCGCCAGGTCGCGATGTACCTGTGCAAGATTCTCACCAAGGCAAGTCTTCCAGAAATAGGGCGGGAGTTCGGCGGAAAGCACCACACCACGGTCCTTCATAGCGTGAACAAGATCGCTCAGCTCTACGAGAAAGACTCTGATTTCCACAAATCCATCAACAGCCTAATTACTGATTTAAAATGAACTACTCAGAGTTTTCCACAATATCTGACTTGACGTTGTCTCTGGGTTGGAAGAAAAGCAAGCAGTCAAAGCTTAATGGGCGTGTCGCGTTTTCCTATCAACGTATTTTCCACAAATCCTTGCACAGCGACACACAGCGATTCGCGCTTTTCTTTTCAACCGGTTAGTTTAAGATATCCACTTTTGCACAGGCTCTACTACTTGTGCTAAGAAAATATCTTATCTTATCGAGTCATAGCAGACTTCAGTCGCGAGGATTCGCACGGAGGCATTGGATATGCAATTTGTTGTGAGCAAGGCTTCTCTGCTGAAGGAGTTGAACCTTCTCCAGGGAATCGTCGAGAAGAAGAGCACAATCCCGATCTTATCAAACGTGCTGATTGAAACGACGAACGGGCCGACAATTTCTTTGGTCGCCACGGACCTGGATGTGTCACTTCAGACGGAGTGCGCCGCAGAATCGAGTCGACCGGGATCGATCGTCCTGCAAGCGCGAAAACTGTTTGACATCGTAAGGAGTCTGCCCGAAGCCGAGATCAGCTTCACCAAGGAAGATAACGACTGGGTCAAGGTTGTTTGCGCGTCGTCGCAGTTTAGAGTAGTCGGCCAGGCGAAAGAGCACTTTCCCTCAACTCCGAAGTCTGAAAAGGGGGGTGTCATGATTCCCTCGCCGGTGATCAATGGGCTAATCAACCGAACTGCGTTTGCAATTACGCAAGAGGAATCGCGATATGCACTGAACGGCGCGCTCCTTTTGCTCAACGAAGGGAATCTGCAGATGGTGGCGACCGATGGACATCGGCTGTCGCTGGCGTCGAGCAATATAGCCGATGACCGCACAGATAATTTGCGCGTAATAATTCCAAAGAAAACCTTGATCGAGCTTGCCAAACTGACCGCCGGAGTGGAAGACGACTTGGAGCTGTCCAAAGACGAAAACCATTTGTACTTTGAGATACAGAATCGTCACCTGACTTCGCGGATGCTGGCGGGACAGTTCCCAAATTACGAGCTTGTGTTGCCCAAGAACAATGACAAAACAATTGCGCTTAACGTTGACAAGTTGAGCCAGGCCATTAGACGCGCGGCGCTGATGGCCGACGAGCGAAGTCACGGTGTTAAGGTTGACCTCGGGCCAGGCAAGTTGAGCATAACTTCGCAAAGCGCCGACGTCGGGGAGGCAAAGGAAGAGATCCCGCTGGATTACGCCGGCGAGAACCTCAGCATCGGGTTCAACGCGCAATATATTCTGGATTTTCTGGGTGTAGTGGGAACTGACGAAGTGACACTCGAGCTAAAAGACGAGCAGAGTCCGGCTCTGATGCGACCATCGGGTGAAGACGCGTCGGTTTATAAGTATGTTGTAATGCCGATGAGGCTGCTTTGATCGGGAATCCCAACGTTATGCCTAGAGTTCCTGGCAAACGAGTCCTGATAGTCGACGACAACAGATCGATTCGCGAAACGGTTGCCGATTACCTGACCACAAAAGGTTACCAGGTGATTCAAGCTGCCGACGGAATCAAGGGGCTGGACTACGGACTCTCCTCGCCCAACGACGTCATCGTCCTGGACGTAGTGATGCCTGGCCTGGATGGTGTAAGGCTCTGCCAAACATTGCGGGACAAGGGAGTGACAACGCCGATAATAATGCTTACGGAAAGGTCCGGCATTGCAGATAAAGAGGCGGGCTACAACGCGGGGGTTGATGACTATCTGGCCAAACCCTTCAGCGCGCGCGAGCTTGAGCTTAGAATCGAGGCGATTCAAAGGAGAGCGCAGAGCGCATCAAAACGACCGGGAGAGAAGGTCGTCAGGCTCGGCGAACTGGAGATCGATCTGACCAGACACAAGGTCAAGATTGAAGGTAAGGACATATCGCTGACGCCGATCGAGTTCAACATTTTGAAGCTTCTCGCGTCGACGCCCGGCCGGGTCTACTCACGCCAGGAATTGCTCAACGCGGTATGGGACACAGCTTACGAAGGTTACAAACGCAACATTGATCCTCACCTGACGAGGCTGCGAACGAAAATTGAAGCGGACCCGAGAAGACCGAAGTACATTCTGACAGTCTGGGGTTTTGGATACAAATTCAACGACGCCCTGTCGTGAAGTACGTTGGCAATCGAAACGGCTAAACGAATCTGTAGCCGAAGCGATTCTTGCCCCCGCCAACCTGATATTGTATCTTTAAAGCTTACGATCAACTTCTTGAAGTCCCACTGACGGAAGTTTTGTCGAAGCAACTCCAGCATGAGCAGGGATACGATTAAGACCGATTTACGCGAGTTGCGGTCACTTGTTTGACGAGCGATGATGTTTGGTGAAAAACCCAGCCGAAGAGTTGATGGACCCGGCGTCAATAGCGCTGTCGCTACGAACCCCGATCCCTTTGAATCAGCAAATCCGCGTGAGGTCGATGCTAAGCAGCGCATGAAACCGACGACGCGCGGCCGAAGGGCTTGGTCGGTTCTCGCCGCGGTCTTTGCGCTTCTACTGATCGCACTCACCGCCGCAGCCGTTTATCTCCTGACCAGAAAGCCCTCGACGGTCGACCAGGTAGTCATACTTACGGTGCCGTCTGGTGCAGAGATAAAACTGGACTCGAACGACTACGGACATTCTCCCGTCAAGCTGGAGCGATTGAAGATTGGAACCTATACACTGACTATAAGCAAAGAAGGATTTGAGCCGATCGTCGAACGAATTACCGTAACCGCCAGTGAATCTAATGTATTCGATTATAAGCTGAAACCGGTCCTTCCTTCGGAGGCGATTGGTCTTTCAACTGAAGAGCAGCTCAAACAGTTTCAACAGCGAGCCGAAGAAGCTTTCAAGCGAGGCTTCTATGGATTGCCTTACGAAGGTAGCGCGCTTTATTACACCGACCTGATCAAAAGCTACGATGCGAACAACAGCTTTGCCCTCGATATGCGCGAGCGCATCCGCAAGGCTGCGCATCAATCAGCGCAGACCGCAGTGGCGCGCGGGGATCTCGCTCAGGCCCAGGAGATTTACAGTTTCCTAACTGACAGCTATTTTGACGACGAAGAAGCCCGCATTGGCGCTGGAAGGGTTGAGTCTCAACTGGCCGCGCGCCGCGGTGAGGTTCGTGAGTTGGTACGCAAGGCGGAGGAAGCTCTGAAATCCGGCCACCTGACTGACCCGTCTCGCGCAAGCGCGTATTACTACTCGAAGCAAGCGCTGGCCATTGATCGACAGAACGACAGGGCGCGCCAAATCCGCAACCAGGTAAAAGAGACGCTCGCGGCCGCCAGTGAGCAAGCTTATGCGCGCGGCGATACCGATTCGGCGATAAAGCAATTCGAGCAGGCGTCCCAACTGTTCCCCGAGGACAAGCAACTTCGCAGCAGAGCTCGCGAGATTCAAGCCGCGCGCGGCGAGCAAACAGCCACGGTTAACGATCCCGCCGCCCGGCGCAACCGAGGCTTGGATGAATACCAGAAGGGCAACTATGCCGAAGCGATACCTGATCTTGAGAGCGCCCTCACCCAAGGGCTCGGCGGACCCGCCGTAATTTTTGCGCTCGCGCGGTCATACCAAATGAGGGGCCATTACGATCAGGCAACTTATTATTTTCGCAGCGTCCCTGCCACAGCCGGCGACGCTTACGTATCTGCAATCGCGGCGCTGGGAGAGATCGCGCACGCGAAGGGCGATACCGCCACTGCAGTCGAGCGATATAAGGAAGCTAGGCAACTGGGCGGGAGCGCTATCTTTACGGTGCCCTCGCTTGAAGACAAGATAGAAACTATAGAGCGTCGCCAGCGAGAAAAGGCGGCCGAACCGACTCCATTGACTATTCAGGTGAAACATCTTCACGGGGGGCTGCTTGGCGGTTCCGACAGCGGCACGCTGACAGTCAGCGCGTCGGGCGTGGTTTACGAAAGTAAAGACGATCACCGCTCGTACAATCTCAGCGCGGTGCAGGTGCGTGTTGCGAAGGACGAGATGGTTATTCAAGTTGGAAAGGACTCGCAAAAGTTCAAAGTCGCTCATGCCGACGCCGAACGTTTCCGGGAAACGCTTACCAGATACCAGGGACGATAGAATTCCGAGCTTACCCGCGTAGGGAATTGATTCTCAAAAATTCTCGTGTATAGTAGTCGAGTCACCCATGAGGTGATGAACGAGCGAAATCGAACCAGGCGCTCAAGCTTCCTCTAACTCACTTGGTGTGCCGGTGTTTGAATCTTTCGCGTGCTCAGCTATGAGCTTTGAAATCTCGTCAGCGACCTCGAAGGGCACACACACTCGGTCGATCCGATAGGCCCGCATCCCTCGCACCACTTCCGACACTTCGCTGATCTCACGCAAGGGCGAGCCCGAGGCAGGCTCGATGTATATAAGGCTCTTTGGGTCGACGCCTACCGTGGAGTAGGCGCCGTAATAAGGGACGTCGGCCGCGCGATCCATGACGAGGTAATAGCTCGGATCGAAGCCGTGTCGTCTGACAATTTCTTTAGCGTCAGCCCAAAGACGATCCGAGGCCTCCCCACCGAGATCGATTGCTTTGAACAGTCTTCTGTGGATCAGACGGCTTGCCAGATCAGCAAGTGTCTCATCGTTGTCGCGCGACCATTCCTTCACCCGAAAAAACACGTCGGTGTCGTCGAGTTGAAGATACCGATCAGCATTCACCTCCTCTCCCAACAGCATCTTCTCGAAAACCGAAGCCGGGAATTGGAATCCCAATTCGCCGCGCTGCATCAAAAGACGCGCGCGATTCAACGCCGAAATCAGCACCGCTTCAGCCGAGCGAAGCGTGCGGTGAAAGTAAACCTGGCGGAACATATAATAACGCGCTTGAAGATACTCCTCTACCGCGTAGAGCCCCTTCGACTCGACGTAAACGCGGTCACTTTGCGGATCGACCCTCAGCGCGTGCAGCACCCACTCCAGGTCGTACACGCCGTACTTCGCGCCGGTCATCAAGCTGTCACGGAGTAGATAGTCCATCCGATCGCAATCGAGCTGGGAAGAGACCAGTTGCCAGATGAACGCCGGCGAGTATTCGTGCTGATAAACTAAAGCGAGTCGCTCTGGGAGCTGGTCGTCGTAGCTGCGAAGTATCTGGTTGACCTCAGTCGCCGGGTCCAAGATTATCCGCCGGGTCCAGTCCTCGTGATGGAAGCGAAAGACCTTCTCGACAACGTGGGAGAGAGGGCCGTGGCCCAGATCGTGGAGCAAGGCAGCTGCGCGGCCAACGACCCGCGCTTCGCCGGTGATCTTGTGATGCGAAAAAAGCAGGTCGAGCGCTCGAGTCATGACGTGCATAACGCCTATCGAGTGAGTGAACCTGCTGTGCTCGGCGCCTTGATAGGTGAACATTGCGAGCCCGAGCTGTCTGATCCGGCGTAGCCGCTGAAACTCTGCGGAGTCGATCAAATTCACCAGCAGCCGGTCTTCAGGCACAGACTCGTCAAGCGTGATGATGTTGTGAAGCGGATCGCGATAGTTCCGTTGAGGCACGGTTTGACCTCACCACATCGACGTTGTTCTGAATGCAATTGACATATTACCACAGCCTTGTGGGTTCGCATTCGTGCGGGAAGTTCGTGAGTTCAAACTAGTTGAGCCTGTGCAAATTGATTGATAGATAAAATTGATTTTACAAGGATTGAGAGTTGTGCAATACTCTGCTCGTCTTAATAGCAGTTCCGCTCTAGTTTTCCAATTAACCGAGATTTTCAGAACCATGAAGGCTTAGGAGACCATCATTTGAGGCTTGGAAATCAAGTGAGGGTTATTTGCCTCACATCATGCTTGCGATAACGAGTTAGCAGTGAAAGAGCCAGCAGCGCCGTTGCCCTGAGAAAGCTGGGCGCCACTGGCCCAAACGATGACAGACCGTTGAGCAAGAAAGCGGCTCGGCAGGCCCGTCTGTTCTCTGCTATAGACGCGCGGGCCGCCAGCTTGGTTTCGCCTTTTGTTGCTCAGCCATAATTTTTCTGAAAGGAGCTAACAAAACCATGCGAACGAGAAGGCGCTTGAATTCCCATAAGCTGCTATCGATGAAGGACCGCGGAATCCGTCGATGTTTGACGTTGCTCCTTTGTCTAGTCTTGGGCGGCAGCCCGCTGGCCACAACTGCCTACGGACAGACTTACCAGGGAGGATTGCGCGGCGCCGCTCACGACGCGACTGGCGCCGTGATCGTGGGCGCTCAGTTGAAGCTGATAAATGAAGAGACCAGCGTTGAACGAGCTACTACGACCAACAGCGACGGCGAGTACTCTTTCGCCAATGTGCTTCCCGGCACGTATACACTATCGGCGACGCACACCGGATTCAAGAAAGCCGAGTACAAAGGCATCCGGATAGGAACTCAGACGTTCATCACTCTCGACGTGTCGCTTGAAGTCGGATCGACCAACGAGGAGGTCCAAATATCGGGCGGCGGGCCGATCCTTGAAAACTCGAACGCGTCGGTCGCGTCGAGTCTCGACAATAAGACCCTCGACACCCTGCCGACTGCGGGGCGCAATCCTTTCTTCCTCTCGGTCACCGTGCCAAACGTGATACCGACCGGTGACCCGCAGTTTGTGCGGCAGCAGGACCAAACTAACTCATCGCTGCTCAGCCTGGGCGGCGGCCCAAGACGAGGCAACAACTACCTCATTGAAGGAGTCGCCATTACTGACATGAGGAACCGCGCGGTAATCATCCCTTCAATCGAGGCTGTTGACGAGGTGAAGGTGCAGGTGAGCACCTACGACGCCGAGATCGGTCGAACCGGCGGCGGTATCTTCAACACCACGTTCAAGTCAGGCTCAAATGATTGGCACGGCAGCGCGGTTTATCAAAACCGGCCTGCGTGGGGACTGGGTCTGCTTTATTTCGCGAGGAAGAACAAAGAGCTGAGGGAGGCGGCGGGGCTTCCGTTTGTTAAGCCCGAGTCCTACTTTCATCTCTACGGCGGCTCGTTCGGGGGCCGCATCTTCAAGAATCGCACTTTCTTCTTCGCTACGACCGAAGGTTACAAGACGCTGACGTCTCGAAGCGAGACTCTCATCCTTCCAACCGACCGCGAACGCAACGGCGACTTTTCGCAGAGCGGGATTAACATCTTCAACCCGCTCACCACGCGCACAGTCGGAGGGAAGCTAATTCGCGACCAGTTTCAAAACAACATGATTCCCTCTGGGATGATAAGCCAGGTGGCCCGGAACACGCTGAAGTTGTTGCCGTTGCCAACCTCCGGCCATTCGCTTCCAGCAACGGCAGGCCTTATTGACCGCGCAAATCAATTCACGGTCAAGATAGATCACAAGGTCAGCAGCAAGGACACTCTGACAGGTTCGCTTTCCTACTACAAGTCGCGCGAGCCTGAGACTGTTTTCTTCGGCGGACCGGCCGACCCCGGCGGCGGGGCGCTGTTTCGCACGGCGCATATCATTGCCATCAACAACATTTACACTCTGAGCAGCAACACGGTGATGAGTTTCCGCTACGGCTTCACTCGGTTTACCGACAACGACGTGCCCGAGACTTTTGATCCGGCCACGTTGGGATTTTCACAGTCGTTCGTGAGCGCCATTATCTACAAGAAGTTTCCAGACTTTGCGGTGTCCGGGTACGGTCAAAGCCGCTTTGATCTGACTGGCGATCGCGACCCCCAAGATACGACCTACTACGGTCATAACGCCAATGCATCGTTCTCGAAGCTGTTCGGCCGTCACACCCTCAAGTTCGGAGCCGATTTCCGCATTATTGGAATGAAGCTCTTTGCGCGAGGACAGCCCAGCGGAATCTTCTCGTTCACCAAGGCGTTCACCCAAGGACCCGATCCGAACGTCGCATCTTCCACGGCAGGCGACGCAATCGCGAGCTTCTTGCTGGGGTTCCCGGCGACCGGACGTGTACCGGTCGCCACCCCCAACGACTTCTACATCAATTACTACGGAGGGTTCGTTCACGACGACTTCCGCATCAGTCGGAAGCTTACGGTAAATGCCGGCTTGCGATACGAGTTCGAGCAGGGCTTGCAAGAGCGAGACAAGCACATCACTGTAGGATTCTCACGCGACGCGCCGTTCCCGGTTCAGGTCGCGCTACCGGACGGACGCAAGCTGGTTGGCGGATTGTTGTATGCGGGCGTGGATGGCCAACCCACTCATCAGGCCGATCCATCAAAAACCAAGTTCGCTCCGCGTGTTGGCTTTGCCTGGTCGATGAACAACAAGACTATCTTCCGCGGCGGTTACGGGATCTTTTGGGCGCCGACGCAGTACCCATTCCCAAGCGAGAACTCGATGGGCACACGCGGCTTCACTGCGGTCACCACCTTCTTTTCCAGCGCAGATGGTGGATTGACCCCAGCAGATAGGCTTGATAATCCATTCCCCAACGGCATCGAGAAACCGGTCGGCAGCAAGCTCGGCCTTCTGACCGGCGCTGGGGGCGACGTTCACTTCATCGATCAATTCGGAAAGTCGGCGTACGTACAGCAGTACTCGGTCGATGTTCAGCGTCAGATTCGTGGCGACATCGCTTTCACGCTGGGGTACGTCGGCAGCCGATCAACACACCTGGGCGTCGGCGGGACGGTTGATTCGACAGTGAACATCAACCAGCTTGATCCGAAGTACCAGTCGCTCGGCACGTCGCTTCAAGACAGGGTGCCGAATCCGTTCTTCGGCAACTCGGCATTCGGCGCCTTGAGCACTTCGAGTACCATCGCGCGTGGACAATTGCTACGACCCTTCCCGCAGTTTGGGAACGTCTTGGCCCATCGCGTCACTCAAGGAACGGCGCGCTACAACGCGTTCATGGTCAAAGCTGTGCGAAGGATTCGCAATGGCTGGGGCATGAACATCAACTACACGTTGAGCCGAATAAACGACAGTCAATTCGGTGAGTCGAACTTCTTCGCCAATCGCGGGGGTGGCGCGCTGAATTCTTTCGACTTGGATCGCGAGTTTTCACGCTCGTTGTTGGACACTCCTCATCGGCTGAACATAAGCGGCACCGTCGAGCTCCCGTTCGGCAGAGGCAAGCGTTGGCTTGATAGGGGAGGGGTGGTGAATGCGTTGCTCGGTGGATGGGCTGTTACCGCCATCGGCTCCTACCAGAGCGGATTCCCAATCGGCATCTCACAAGCCAGCAACAACTCCGGTCTGTTCGGCAGCAACCAGCGGCCGAATCTTAACTCAGGCGCGAATGCCAAGGCCTCAGACGCCGGATCTTTTGATCCTAAGAACAGTTGGGTAAACTGGCTTGACCCAGCAGCATGGAAGTCGGCGGACCCGTTCACGTTTGGAAACGCGCCACGCGTGGATCCGCGGGTGCGCACCCCCTTCAAGAAGAACTGGGACATTGCATTTCAGAAGACCCAAAGCATCGGCGAGAGGAAGTCGGTCATGGCACGGGCGGAGATGATCAACATCTTCGACAACCCGAACTTCATCGGACCAAGTACGAGTCTTGGATCGGGGAACTTCGGAAAGATAACGGCAGTGGGAGGCTTCCCGCGCATGCTTCAGTTAACGTTCAGATTCGCATTCTGAGTGCTCTTTGGAGATTGAATGTGCAACTCGTCCCTCTAGCGCCAGGATGAGTTGCACGTTCTCTCTGCTTGGCACGGCCTCAACATCGAAATTGGCGTGACGATCCTCGGGCGTTGCTGTCCCCAATCTTATGCAATGTTTGGCAATTTAGATTCCTGTTGCATTCGAGATGCAGCTTTAGTAAAATGCCGCCGTTAGTAGTGAGGACCACCTGAGCCGCCAAATGTCCGGGGCGGCGTTGGACCAGAGATATTTGAATGTGAGTGACGGCTGCTCAAGGCTACGGACGCAGCCTCCCCACATCATGAGAGCCAGCGCCAGCGCGAGCGGGCTTAGAAAGTCCAAGCCGGAGCTGAAATACCCTTGAGAACCTCAGCCAGATTCTGAGGGGCTTGGCGCTGCCGCGGCAATATAAAGCGGTCAGCCAGGCTGAATCTATTGCCGAAGCTACAACTCAACGAGCCCACGTGCTGACTTGCTGGGATGGAAAAGGAAGATGGGCAAACAGCAAAACAACAATACCTCCAAGGAAAGAACTACAAAGAAATGGGCGGCAAGTCTCTGAAATGCTTTTGCACAATTGTCCATAAGAGATTGAGGGAGAGTTTTTGGAAGATCGTGACGCTCACGGCTTCGAAAGACAGGAAGGATGACGACTTATTTGGAATTCTGATCAAGAAAGTACTGTGAACCAAAACACAAGGGCAAGAAATAACCTCGGGTTAACGGTCCGACAGCCATCGTAGCGGTGACGCACCGTTCGATGGGCGATGGGGGTAGATTAGCATGTGGGGCATCGTTATTGATGGCCTCCGATTCGTTGCGCGCATCGGCTTCTCGATTTCGCTAGGACTCGCTGTCACTGGAGCAGTGGTGATGCACGCTCCAACAGGAGGTGGCCAGCAAGGGGGCTGCGGATCGAAGCCGGATTGCCCCGCCGCAAACGCGAAACTCGACCTGGCCTTTA
>DASXSR010000192.1:0-2919 GCA_036505875.1 Blastocatellia bacterium
CTTCAGCCTACTCTATAGTTGGTCCTCAATCGGCAGCATGCCGACGACGCCGACCAGAAACCGATACCAGAGGCTAGTTTCCGGGTCTGTGTCGTATTCCACTTTTGCCTCGTTATTGTCGGCGGTCCACGCCAGGTCATCGTTCTCGTCGAGCGTGACGTGAAAAGCGCTGCCGGGGGAGACCCCTTCATCCATAAACTCTCCCACCTGGCCGGCAATTTCCGGACTGTCGATCATCACACCGATCTCCGTGTTGAGGGCCGTCGATCGGGGGTCGAGATTGAAACTGCCGATGAACACCGACTTGCGATCGAACACAAGGGACTTGGCATGCAACGCAGCTCGCGATTTACCCGCCAACACCGACCAAATCCGTTTCATATCGGTATCCGGACGCAGCTCGTACAGCTCGATGCCGGCATTGAGCAATTTCTTGCGCGTATTAACATAGCCCGCATGCGCTGCGATCACGTCATTGGAGGCCGCCGAATTCGTTAGGACGCGCACCTTGACGCCTCGCTCTTTGAGTCGCCGAACGCCCTCGATAGTCGGGTCGCCCAGCACGAAATATGGCGACTCGATCAACAGTTCGCGCTCCACCTCACTCGCCCGTTGGCGCAGCGCCGCAGCGATGACCCCGCTTTCGGCGGCTGTGGTCACCCTGGAGGGATGCTCCACGAAAACCCTTCCCGGCGCCCAGGTGAAATTATCCCGAATCTCGACCAGCCGCGCGCGTAGGTCAGCGAAGCGTTCGTCGATGGGATAGGGATACCCGGTGGCGGCGAGTTTTTCCTCTAGCCGTTTCCTGAGGGCCCGCAAATCCTGTTCAGTCGCGCGCTCTTTCACGACCGCGGCGACGGGGATTGCCCACTCGCTGTTCCAGAACAGATCGAAGCTCGCCGATAACTCGCCCACGATAGGGCCGGCAGTCATAACATCGAGATCGCGATAGTTATGGTCCGCCCGCACGCCGAAATAGATATCCGCGATGTTGCGTCCGCCGACAATTCCCACGGCGTTGTCCATGACGAACAGCTTGTTATGCATCCGGTGGTTGACGCGGCCAAACTCGGCCAAGAAGCTCATCACGCGCCAACGCCGGTTCCTCACCGGGTTAAAGAAACGGATCTCGATGTTGGGATGTGCGTCGAGCGCCGCAATGCTGGCGTCTCTGGCTTCCGTCATATAATGGTCGTCGATCAACAAGCGCACGCGGACGCCGCGGTCCGCGGCACGCAACAGCCGGTCGGCCAAGATCAGGCCGGTAGTGTCGCCATCCCAGATGTAGTACTGACCATCCAAAGTCTTTTCAGCCAACTCAGCCATTGCCAGCCGGGCCATGAACGCGGGACCGCCTTGTCGAATGATGGCGAAACCGGATAGGCCCGGATGTTTTTCGGCCTCTTCCTGAAACAGCGCGCCGACGGTGGTGGTCTCCGGCTGTGCGAAGGTACTTGACGGCTTGCGCGGGTAATCCCAGTTGACCGCGGGACTGCACGCCCCCACAAGGAAGGCCACTGCGAGAATCGGCAACATGCTTTTGTCCAAGTGATATTGACTAATCATGTTTCACCTCTCCTGGTTAAGGCGCGCCGCGAGAGGTTGGCACAGCGATCATTTATCGTTTTGTCTCTCCGTCGAGTTTTATTCTGAACTTCCGGTCGCTATTGGGGTCGCCCTGATTTTATTACGAAATTCCTCAGCCAAAGAATGGTAGCTCTTCGAGTCCTGTAATCAAGGGACCGAGTCCGGTCGTCGAGTGCGGGTCGGGCGAGGTCGCGATCGGCCGGTGACCCGCAAGCTCTGCGCCAAGCCGAACAATTTGTGAGGCAACACACCGCGAAGCAAGAAAGCGTTTGCATCGCTGTCGCGCAGGTGGCAGCACGAGCGTGTATTGAAAGCGGATCGATTTTTCCCCGGCTCCGCACCGTTCAATGGCACCACAGCCCGATCAAAATGAGCGGGCTAGGTGAAGATCCAAGATACGTCGCATGAGAAAACCTCCGGCATTGCGATCTTTTGACTAGAATTCCGATCGGCGCTCAAAACGCCGGCGGTTCGGTGCTCCAACTGGACGGGTCCGCGCCCATCGTCTCGCCGAGATCCGCCAAATTATTCATGCTCTCTTTGATGAACGTTCCAGGAACCGGCGGGACCCAATCACCGGGAATCGAGACGATGCGAACCTCGATATCGGCCTTGCGCTTGAGCCGCGATATTTCGTTAAGGGCGAAGAGGTGCCGCACCGCGGTCGCTGTCGCTGCGCGCGTCGAGGTCTCCATGGCCCGTTGAATGACCGAGAGCCAGTTCGGCGCCGTAACCACTGGAATAGGGCGGAACTGATTATTGAAGATCACCCAGAAGCGCATCTTCGGGATCGGCAGGTTCGGGTAAGCACTCTGCCACAACGCCGGCAAGCTGTGATCCTCCGATATCCGTCCGCCGTAGACGATGTTTCCGGTGACGCCCCCGTCGACGTAAAGTTGATCGTCGATCATCCGGAACGGAAAGGCGCCGGGAATGCCCGCCGAAGCGAGCATGACGCTATGGATGCGGTCGAGATTGTTCTCGTTGACGGCACGCTGGGCTTCCGCCCCCAGGTCAAACACCCGCGACGTACCATCGTCCAGATTGGTTGTGTTGACCGCGACAAGCCGGCCATCGGCGCCCGCGCTTGCAACGCGCCGAACCAAGTCCATGGTGATGTGGCTGCGCATTTCGCGCTCGAGTCCGGGCACTTCGGCGAAGGAAATATTGTCGGGTAAAAAGAACAGCATCCCGCGCTGCTTCACCCAGTCCGCCCCCGGGTTGCGATAGAGGTTTACGATCTCGTCGATCGACGCCTCGTCGCCCAAAAACGCGAAGGGCGCGATGAGCGCGCCGGTGCTCACGCCGGTGACCGCGTCGAACTCGGGCTTT
>DASXSR010000193.1:0-3493 GCA_036505875.1 Blastocatellia bacterium
CCGGTCAATACGATCGTCACCTTACATTGTTCAAACAGTCGCAGAAGCCTCAACCGCCACTGGAGGGGCGTGTTGAAGTATTGATCCTTTTCGTCTGCGGTTGCCAGATAAAGTGGGTGGTGCTGTACGACGAAGACGTAACGATAATGACTGCGGGCTCTTAGTTGCTGTTCCAGCCACTTAAACTGTTCATCACCCAATTGACCGCTCTCGATCCAGAGTTGGCTGTTAAGGCCGATAAAAAGGCAGCCTGCGTGTTCGATTGCAAACCTATCTGGTCCTACAGACTTTCGGTAATCGGCAAGCAACCTCTGATCAAAGCGCTTCCCATCGGTTGTCAGGTCGTGATTGCCGGGCACTTGATACACAGGCATCGCGAAGGTTTTCTTCACCTCGTTGAACATTGCGAGCTGTTGTGGATTTTCCGCTTTGTCTATCAGATCACCCGCGATGAAGACGATGCCTGGACGTGCATCGCTTTTTAGCGAGTTAATCGCCTCGACTACTTTCGCAAAGTTCTCGCGGTCGCGTTTGGGCTCGGCCATGCCGATCTGTGGATCAGCGATGATGGCAAAGCTGAAGGGAGAGAAAGTTTTGTTTTCTGCGTCAGAGCCGCCCAGCGCGGAACTGCACAACCAAAATGAGACGGCGAGGATTAAGCACGTTAGAACGGAACCAAGTCTAAGCGTCTTCGGTGACGGTAACGCTTTCATAAATTTCGACTTGCCGCCGAGATAAGTCGCCGCCTTTGCGACCGCTTCTAAATCTCCATCAAATCTTTCCCGACGATGATTCGACCTTTGAAAAACTTGCGCACCCCTTCTGACCACTGCTCGTCAGTAATCGATGGGTCGTCGCCCGGGACGAAGTGAGAGAGCACAAGCGTCTTGACTCCTGCCGCTGCCGCGATCTTGCCAACATCCTCAGGCACCGTGTGCGCGGCCAGCAGATGTTCGCGCAAGCGGCTCGCGGTCGGCACTCGCTTGAGCAGAGCTTCGATGGCCGGAAGATACATCGCTTCGTGTACCAACACGTCGGCGCCTTTGGCGAAGACCGCGAGTTCCGGGCAATAAGCCGTGTCGCCGGAGATCACCACCGAACGATCCCTCGCGTCAAAGCGATACGCATACGCTTGCTTGATCGGTGGATGACGAACCAGGCAAGCGCTCACCTTCACGTCATCGTTCCGCAAAACGACGCCTGACCGAGAGAATTCGTGAACGGTGACCAGCTTTCGCAGGTCGAGTCTTCCCTCGTCCGCAATGCGCGTCTCGATATCGAATTTCAGGTACTCGAAAAAGTCCCGAGTCATCTTCTCGAGTCCTGGGGGACCGTAAGCATCCACCTGCATTGGCGAACCAGTCGCCCATGCGTTGTTCAAAAGAACGCCGTATTCGAGATTATGATCCGAATGATAATGTGTGATGAAGATATAGCGCAGCTTGTTGATCGGCACGCCGGCTTTGATGAGTTGGCGTGAGGCGCCGTAGCCGCAGTCGACCAGGTAAGGCTTGTCGTTGATCAAGAGCAATGTGGAAGGGTTGTTGCGCTCTTCGCCAACGCGCGGACCGCCTTTCGTCCCGAGCAATATGAGTCGTGTTCGTTTTTCTTCCCCTGCTGAGGCAAGGTAGGTTCTTGCGCGATACCAAAGCGCGAGACTCGCGGCGCCGGTTAAGAACTGTCTGCGATCGCGCTCCATAGTCTTCCCCGATGGTTGATCCGCGAAGCTTAAACTCCTAGGCTCAGTTTACCTTCTCCTCTTGCGGGATGATCATCGTTCGCCAGGCAGCCTGCCACTTGTCGTTTTCTCTGATGAAGACGAACAGATCCCGTCCGGTGTCGTTGAACTGTTCACCGCCCATCTCGTAGCTGATCTCGTAGTCGTAAGTGGCTACCGCCGCGTTGCCGAATACATCGATGCTGGGCTCGCCGATTTTCAAGTCGCGAATCATGGCCTGGCTACAAAAGTCCGCATAACTCGCCACGGCGGCGTCTCTTCCCTTGGCGCGGTGGACGAAATCGGGAGCCACGATCACGATGTCTTCGCTGAAGAACGCCTCAAGTTGTTCGGGGTGTCCCTTAACCCAAGTGTCGTTCATTCGATCGATGACCTGGCGAAGCTCATCGTGAAGCGTCGCTTCGTCTGTTGGTGACATCAGTATCTTCCTTTCTGAAGTCGCGAAGTCTTTTCACGCGTATTTCGTGATCCGCCAGCCGTGAAACAAAGTCCTGTCGCGACTCACGCATCACGGATCACGTTTCACACATCACTCTTCCCTTTTTCTCGAACGATCTCAACCGAGCACTTGGCGTGCGACGCGACCGCTTGCGAAACCGAGCCCAGCCACAGCCGAGTCAACCCGCGATACCCGTGCGACCCGACCACGATCAGGTCGGCATCCCACGTCTCCGCTTCGTCCACGATCGCATGTTTCGGGTGACCCTTTACGATCTCGGTCAACACGCCAAGACTGTCGCCTTGCGCCTTACGCACCGAATCGGCGGCTCTGTCGACGATGGATCGAGCCTGGTCCTCGCCCGCCTTCTCGAGCGCCTCGATGTAATTGTCCGGCGGCACCCAAGTTTCAAGCGTCGGCAGCAAGGGCGGCTCGACCACCGAGATGATCTTAACCTCCGCTCCCGCGGGCCAGGGTCTGGTTGCTACTTCTTTGACCGCTGCACCGCTAAATGACGACCCGTCAATCGCTAAGAGTATTTTCATTATCACCACCTCTGCGTTTTAGGATACGCGTCCATGCCGATGTCGTAAATCAGAGCTTGCAGTAGTTGTTATGAAAGTGAGGCCGGTGCGTCGAGCTTTGACTAGCCAGTCCCGGCGATGTCATCCAGATACTTTTTGAGTTCGGGATGGCCGCCGTAGTCGGCCCAGCCCGCGGCGTTGGAACCAACTTTCGTATCCTTGACGTTCACATCTGCTCCGTGTTCGATGAGGAACTCGGCCATCGTTCGATGACCATTCAGAGCCGCGTAGTGCAGACCCGTGCCTGCGTAATCGAAACCCTCCGGGATCGCATTCACCTCTGCGCCTTTCCGCAAGAGCAGTTTCGCGGCTTCGATGTGACCGTGCATACAAGAATACACAAAAGCGTTGTTGACGATGCTCTGTCGATCGTTGGACCACGAGTAAACTGTGGCGATCAACTTCTGCTTGCCCTCAGTGATTCGATTTCTCGATCGTCTCCAAATCCCCCCACGGCCAATTGATCTTTCCTGCTTCGGGCTTCAGACTGCCGTCGACGTTGAAGAAGCGCTCGATCAATTCTGTGCGACCGAGGCCTGCTGCGGCGCGGAGGTTGTGAATTGATGCGCCGCGCTCGAGCAGCAGATCAACTACTCGACGGCTGTTCCAATACAACGCTTCCTCCAAAGGTGACCAGCCGCCGTTCGGTGCCTATCGATTGGTGACCGCTACGCGGTCCGCTCCCACGCAGCTACTGAAACACGCGGACGTCGATGAGCGCGCCGGCGGTCG
>DASXSR010000194.1:0-10575 GCA_036505875.1 Blastocatellia bacterium
CGGCGGGCAAGCTCCCGCGTCGGGCGGTCGCGAAAGCGCGCGACGACGCATCAACTTCACCGCAAAGGTGAAGATCGACAAATCAGCCGAATGGGCCGAGATGTTCGACGACGCGTGGCGCACGATGAAGTATCGCTTCTACGATCCGCAGATGCACGGTAAGGATTGGGACGCCGCGCGCGCGAAGTATCAGCCGCTCGTCGAATTCGTCGGCGATCGACAGGAGCTTCTGAACATCATCAACGAGATGATCGGCGAGCTGGACGCCTCGCATACCGGCGCAGCGCCTCCGCCTCGCGGTCGCGAAGGCGAGCGGGTCGCGACTGCTCACCTTGGCGTCGAGCTTGCGGCCGACGACGCGGCGGGCCGATACAAAGTGACTTACGTATACGAAGACGGGCCCGCCGACAAAGACTGGGTCAAGGTCAACGTAGGCGATTACCTGATCGCAATCAACGGCAAGCCGGTCAAAGTCGGCGACAACTATTACGAGTTGCTGAATCATCGCCTGAATCGAAAACTCGAAGTGAGCTTCAACAATAAGCCTTCTGAAGAGGGGGCTTGGAAGACTCGCATCGAACCGGTGACTCAGCAAGCTTACTCGCAGCTTCGTTACGAGCGCTGGGTGAAAGAGCGTCGCGCGACGGTCGATAAGCTGTCGAACGGGCGAATCGGTTACCTGCACATCCAGGCGATGAATCAGCCTTCACTGAGGAAGTTTGAGAAGGAGATTCGTGAGAACCGCAACAAGGAAGCGTTGATCATCGATCAGCGCTGGAACGGCGGCGGCAACATCGAGCAGGAGCTTCTGGCGATTCTGGTTCAGCGCGAATATCAGATCTGGCAGCCGCGCGGAACGGAAGCGACGGGCCGCCCGTTCGCGGGGTTCTTCGGACCGAAGGTGGTGTTGCAGAACTGGCGGTCGGCTTCAAACGCCGAGATGTTCCCGGCCGGGTTCCGCGCTCTCGGACTGGGCAAGGTGATCGGCACTCCGACGATGGGCGCGGTGATCGGGACTGGCAGCTATTCGTTGATTGACGGCTCGACGGTTCGAACTCCAGGAGTCGGTGTTTTTCTCGCCGATCAGAAGCGCACGAACATGGAGCGCTACGGCGTGAAGCCTGACATTCAGGTGGAGAACACACCCGAGGACAATCTAGCGGGCCGTGATCGTCAGCTCGAGACTGCTGTGCAAGAGTTGATGAAGGAGATCGGCTCGAAGGCCCAACAGGCTAAGAAGGAATAACGGCAGCTTCAAACACAAAGGCACCAGGGCACGAAGGGAGCCTCTTAAAGCTTTTTTTCTTGTCTTGGCGCCTTCGTGTCTTTGTGTTGAAAAGGGAACTCGAAATCGCAGAAAACTGAGCTGAATCTCAGTCTCCGGTTGCCGGCACCGGCAATTCTGTTGGGGCTAACGGCATGCGCTTCTTCTCCGCGCCCGAGAGTTTCTCCACCACATAGAAACCTACCGGTATGAGGAAGCTGGCTATCAACGTATCGGCGAGCATACCGACGATAACCACCGTGCCCAGTATCCGGCGCCCCGATGCGCCTGATCCCGAGGCGATCCACAACGGCACGCAGCCCAAAATGAACGCGAATGAAGTCATCAGCAACGGACGACGTCGAAGTCGCGTGCCTTCAAGCGCCGCCTCGACCAGGCTGCGTCCCTTTTCCAATTCAATCTTCGCAAACTCAACGATCAGGATCGCGTTCTTGGCAGCGAGTCCGATGAGCACGATCAGACCGATCTGCGCATACACGTCCAGGTTGTAGCCTCGCAGCAAGAGCCCGGAGAATGCGCCGAAGACCGCAATTGGTACCGTCAGCAGAACTGACAGCGGCAAGGACCAACTCTCATAGAGCGCCGCGAGGATCAGAAACACGAAAACTAACGACAGCCCAAACGCCGTAGTGGCGGAACCTGCGGATTGCTTTTCCTGATAAGAAAGATCGGCCCAATCGTAGCCCATCTCGGCCGGCAGAACTTCTTTCGCCACTTCTTCCAGCGCCACCATCGCCTGACCGGAGCTATAGCCGGGCGCCGCGCTCCCGATCACCTGCGCGGCCCGATAGAGATTGAAGCGGTTGGTATACTCCGGACCGCTGATGCTCCTCGTCGTGACCAGCGTCGAGAGCGGAACCATATTGCTGTCTTTGTTCCGCACGTAATAATTTCGGATGTCCTGTTCGCTCCGACGCTCTTCGCCCTCCGACTGGAGGAATACGCGCCATTGCCGCCCGAAGCGATTGAACTGATTTATGTAGAGACCGCCGAGATATGCCTGCAGCGTCTGATAGACGTCGCCTACTGCCACGCCTTGTTTCAGCGCCTTGTCACGATCCACGTCGGCGTAGATCTGCGGCGCCGATGCGGAAAACTGTGAAGCGACTCCCGCCAGCTCAGGGCGCTTGCGGGCAGCCGCGAGGAACTTCTGTAAATTCTGATCGAGGAATTCGACCGACCCGCCGCTGCGATCCTGCAACCACAATGAGAAACCGCCCGTGCTGCCGAGTCCGGGAATCGAAGGCGGCATGAAAGCGAAGGCCACTGCTTCGGGAACCTCGGCCGCCAGCGCCCCGTTCAAAGTATCGACGATCGCCCGCGCTCCGAGCCGGCTCGACCTGCGCTCGTCCCAGGGTTTAAGACCGACGAAGAAGAAACCCTGGTAGCTGGCTGAGGTGCGATTCAGAAGACTGAAGCCCCCGATCGTGGCGTAGTAACGCACGCCTTCAGTTTGACCGAGAATTCCCTCGACCTTACTCAATACCTGATTCGTCCTCGCCAGCGAAGCCGCCGCGGGAAGCTGCACGTTTATCATCGTGTAGCCATAATCCTCTTCGGGAAGAAAGCCCGTCGGAAGTTTCTTTCCGATGAGGCCATCAACCAACGCGAAGCCGCCGATAATCAACATGCCGATGACCGCCTTGCGGATCAGCGCGTGGCTCCAGTTGACGTACCAGTCCATCGCCTTTCCAAAGCCACGGTTGAAACCGCCGAAGAATCGCCCGAGGATGCCTCTCGATTCCTTTCGCGGTCTTAGCAAGAGAGCGGCGAGCGCGGGAGAAAGGGTCAGCGCGTTGAACGCCGAAATCAGCACCGAGATCGCAATCGTGACCGCGAATTGATTGTTCAGCCGCCCTTGAATGCCGCCCATGAAAGCCACCGGTAGGAAGACCGAAGAGAGGATCAGCGCGATGGCGATCACCGGCCCTGAGACCTGCTTCATCGCCTGGAGCGTCGCGTCGCGCGGCGCCATTCCGCGCTCGATGTTATGCTCGACGGCTTCCACGACGACGATCGCGTCGTCCACGACCAAACCAATCGCGAGCACAAAGGCGAACAGCGATAGCGTGTTGATCGAGAAGCCCAACAGCGGAAACACTGCGAAGGTGCCGATGAGCGATACCGGGACGGCGATCAACGGGATCAACGTCGCTCGCCAGTTTTGCAGGAACAGGAATACGACGAGGATGACCAGGATCATGGCTGCGACGAGCGTCGTGACGATCTCTTTGATTCCCTCGGTCACCGGCAGCGTCGTGTCGAGGGTGTACGCGTAATCAAGGTCAGCAGGGAAGCGTCCCTTGAGTTCCGACAGCGTCTTCTTGATTCCATCGGCGACGGCCAGAGCGTTTGAACCGGGCGCCTGGAAGACTGCGATGATGGCGCTGGCCTGACCATTTGTCCGCGTCCTCATTTGGTAATTGAGAGCACCGAGTTCGATGCGGGCGACGTCCTTCAATCGCACGACCGAGCCGTCAGTATTTGAGCGGACTACGATCTGACCGAACTCTTCAGGCGTCTGAAGCCGCCCCTGCGAGCGGACGCTGTAGGTCTTCTCGATGCCCGGTGGCGCCGGCTCAGCGCCCACCTGGCCGGATGGATTGACATTGCTCTGCTGGCGGACGGCGGTTGCGAGGTCGGGCACCGCCAGACCCAATTTGGCCAGCACGTCCGGCTTGACCCAGATTCGCATCGCGTAATCGCTGGCCCCGAACACCCTCACTTCGCCAACGCCGGGCACGCGATAAAGCACATCGTTAATGTTGATGTTGGCGTAGTTCGCGAGAAATAGAGAATCGTAAGTCTGGTTGGGCGAGTAGAGCGAGATGACCAGCATCGGCAGCCCCGTAGACTTGCGAGTTGTAATACCGTACTGGCTGACATCAGTCGGAAGGTTTGGTTGCGCCTGCGCGATGCGGTTCTGCACGTTGACCTGATCGGTGTTTACGTTGGTTTCAACGCCGAAGGTGACGAACAACTGCTCAGTGCCATCGCCAGCGTTGGTCGATTGCATATAGAGCATGTTGTCCACGCCGTTCATCTGTTGCTCGAGAGGCGTAGAGACCGACTGCTCGATGGTGACCGCGTCGGCTCCCGTGTACGTTGTCGAAACGATGATTTGCGGCGGCAGAATTTCGGGAAACTGGGCCAGCGGCAACCCCAGCATCGCTATGAGCCCGCCGAGTACGGTTATGATGGCGATCACCATCGCGACGATTGGTCGGTTGATGAAGAGCTTTGAAATCATCAGTTTGTCCTCGTTAGCGCGAATGCCTCGTAAGAATTGAAAATTGCAAATTGAAAATTTCAAATTTGCAATTTGCAATTTTCAATTCCCCTCATCTCAAAGGCGCGGCTCCCTGTGCCATATCGAACGGCTTCGGAGTAACGACGCTGCCCGGTCTGGCTCTTTGCGTGCCTTCCGCGATTACTGTTTCACCGGGGTTCAAACCCGACTCGATGACCCACATCGTGTCGACGCGGTCGCCGGTCTTCACCGGTCGAATGCTGACTTTGTTGTCTCGGTCCACGACGGCCACCTGATAGCTGCCTTGAAGCTCCGTGACCGCCCGCTGCAGGACAAGCAGCGCGCCGATCTTCGTGCGAGTCACCGCGCGAACCTTGCCGTACTGCCCGGGGCGAAGATTGTTTCCTGGGTTCGGAAAAATCCCCGCGAGCCGGATCGCGCCGGTCTTCTGATCGACTTCGCGGTCCGCGACGAAGTATTTCCCTTTGTGCGGATAAGTCGTGCCATCGGCCAAGATCAACTCCAGCTCGAGCTTCTGGTTCGCTGCGTTCATTTCAGTTTGAGTCGGGTTGCGTCTCGCTAAACTGAGATACTCCTGTTCGCTAAGTGTGAAGTAGACCTTGATTGGATCGACCGTCGAAACAGTGGTTAACGCTCCGCTGTTTGGGTTGTTAGGTTGGATTAGATTGCCGACCTGCGTCTGGGCTATCCCTGCAATGCCATCGATCGGAGAGGTGATCTTTGTGAAGTTGAGATTCAGCGTGGCAGTTCGAACCACTGCGGTGGCCGCCTCAACAGCGGCCCTGGCCGCGGCGATCGCCGCAGTCGAGCTTTCGACGCCGGCCCTGGCCGCCTTCACTTGAGCTTTCGCGGCAAGGTTCGCCTGAACAGCATTGTCGTACTGCTCCTTGCTGATCACGCCGTTCTTCACTAACGCGGTGAAGCGGTTCTCGTCGAGCTGAGTCTTTCCCTGGTTCGCTTCTGCCTGCGCGAGTTGAGCCTGAGATTGTGAGAGCTGCCCATTGGCTTGTGAGAGCTGTCCCTCGGCTCTAGCGAGCTCACCCTTAGCTTGATCGAGCGCCGCCTGAAACGGTCTTGGGTCGATCTCGAACAACAACTGGCCCTTCTTTACATAGGAGCCCTCCGTATAGTTCTTGCTGAGCAGATAGCCCGCCACCTGCGCCTTGATTTCGGCGTTTACCATGCCGTCGAGCGTGCCGATCCATTCGGTGTAGATCGGAACATCTCGCTGCTCGACTTGCACCACCTCAACTTCAGGCGGTGGCGGGGGCGGCGCAGTTCCCCTGGACTTGGAGCCGCCAAGCAAAATAGAGAGAGCGATGACGATCGCTCCGATCGCGACGCCGCTGAGTAGCTTGCGT
Source organism: Blastocatellia bacterium (assembly GCA_036505875.1). GTDB lineage: Bacteria > Acidobacteriota > Blastocatellia > UBA7656 > UBA7656 > Onstottus_A. The sequence continues at coordinate 5,918 of DASXSR010000194.1, forward strand.
TTCATTAAAGTCTTCATCGGTTAAAATCTCCAATCTGGACCCGAATGCTCCGGCGGTGTTGTGACGACGTTTGGCTGTCGAGCATGTTAGGCAACCTCATTTGCTGAGCATTCATTACTGAGTCCGGACTCGATCTCCTCCACAAGCGCTTTCATCAAACATCCCCTTGCAACAAGCTTCGCACCTTGTCGGCGCATTCTGATCAACAGAGCTCTGCCCGAAGCGTCAACAAAGAACACTGATGCCAGATTCACGACTATGGGCTTCACCGGTTCGGCTTTGAACTCGTCGCGCCAGCATTTCTCCAGTTCTGACACCCACGGCCCTGTCAGCTTTCCTTCAATTGTAAGGCACGTCGATTCGGGCCCGCGTTTTGTGTGAATCCTAAACATTCTCAGTCGTCTCCAATTCTCATATCGCTGGTTTGAGTTGGGGCAACAACCTTGCCAAAAGCCAGTCAGCAGCCTCTGTTGATTCACATGCGTGATTCTTAAGCGGATAATCGAATCGAGGCAGCGGAACCGGCAACGCTATGGTGACGTTATATGGTCAGTTGCTTATCGGCGGTCACTGCCGGAGGAGATTGAGACCTGTGGAGCGGGTGTGATAAAAAATGGGACCTTAAGTCGAATAAATTCTCGGTTCTTCGTCATACAGCGCTTCCAGGCACTCTCTGGAACCCCGTAGGGGGTGCAATGTTTATAGTGGCGAGACCGCCATCGTTCCACAACCCCGTAGAGGTAGAATGTTCCGCGCGGTCAAGTCAATGCCGCTCCTTACGGAGCTCCGATTTCCATGTGCGGTTGGTTACTATAAACATTGCACCCCCTACGGGGTTACCAAGCGGAACGCTCGACCACCGCTTTGAATTGCCGATGACTCAAGTCCGGCTTTTAGTGACATCCTACGTAGTGCGCGTCCCGTGCGCTCGCTGGCGAGTCGCGGGTAAAGGCGATTAGACTTAGTGGTTGTGGGCAACCTCTTAAGACCTGGCTTGGAGAGACTACCTTGACCGATAACGCCGCACGAACAGCCGTCGATGATTTGGCGTCGCGCCAATACCTCGCGCTCCTTGATTTATCAAAGGCCATCGCCTCCCATCGCGACATCTCTGAGTTGTTCCACGATCTTGCGTGCCGGTTGAAGAGCCTCTTTGACTTCAACTACCTGGGCGTATTTCTACACGATGGGACGCGAGACGCTATGCGACTGCACATCCTGGAGACTTGCGAACCCACGTTGTGGCAAGCGCCTTCGGAAATTCCGATCGAAGGCTCAGTCGCGGGATGGGTATGGCGCAACCAGCAACCTCTCGTCATTCATGACCTGGAACAGGAAACCCGCTTTCCGGTGACCCAGACATTGCGCGATCGTTCAGTGAGGTCGCTTTGCGTCTTGCCGTTGACCACGGCTCAGCAGCGGCTCGGAGTCTTAAGTGTCTGGAGCAACGAACCCGGGATCTACGACGGCCAGGACCTGGAGTTCGCCGGGCTCGTAGCCGGTCAGATAGCGGTTGCCGTGGGCGCTCAATGTTACCAGCACAAACTGGCGCGCGAACGTGAACGTTCCGAGCTGCTGTTGGAAGTGAACAACGTGCTCGTCTCGAATTTGAATCTTCGAGAACTGCTATCCGCAATCTCGGTCTGTCTCCAGCGAGTGATTCCTCATGATTTAGCGGGTCTTGCGCTCTATGACCCGACGGCGAATCAGCTTCGGCTGGCGGCATTGGACTTCCCGACGAATGAGGACTTTTTCGTAGAGGATGAAGTTATACCACTCGATGGGAATCCGGGAGGAGTTGCGTTCACGTCGCGTCAGCCCGTCATCCTGAGATACGCAGGTGACGCGGATGATCCCCTGGGAAGGCGCTTCGCCGCTGCGGGAGTCCAGTCCAGCTGTATCGTGCCGCTGATCTCGCGCGATCGCGCGCTTGGTATATTGGGCGTCTCGAGCCTGCATGAGGATGCGTTTTCCCAGGAAGACGCAGAGCTGCTCGGCCAGCTCGCAAAGCAGGTGGCGATTGCGGTGGAGAACGCTCTGGCGTTTCAAAAGATCGATGAGCTGAAGAAGAAGTTGGAAGAAGAGAAGCTTTACCTAGAAGAAGAGATTCGGACCGAGTACAACTTCGAAGAGATCATAGGCAGCAGCTCGGCTCTCAAGCGCGTCTTGCAGGAAGTAGAAACGGTAGCGGCCACTGATTCGACGGTCTTGATTTACGGTGAAACCGGAACCGGCAAGGAACTCATCGCGCGCGCGATTCACAATCTGAGTCCGCGACGGGAAAGGACCCTGGTCAAAGTCAATTGTGGAGCGATTCCCACCGGCTTGCTCGAAAGCGAGATGTTCGGTCACGAGAAAGGCGCGTTCACCGGCGCGATCGAGCGACGCATCGGGAGATTTGAACTCGCGAACCGGGGCACGATTTTTCTCGATGAAGTCGAGGACATCCCTCTCGAGCTGCAGCCAAAGCTTCTGCGGGTATTGCAGGAGCAAGAGTTCGAGCGGCTGGGCAACTCTCGCACCACCAGCGTAGACGTGCGCGTTGTGGCTGCCACTAACGCCGACCTCGCTCAGTTGGTATCCGAGAAGAAATTCCGAAGCGATCTCTACTATCGCTTCAATGTGTTTCCAATCAGCTTGCCTCCGTTGCGCGAGCGCCCGGAGGACATTCCTCTGCTGGTGAATTTCTTCGCAAACAAGTTTGCGCAGAGGCTGAAGAAATCAATCGAGAGGATTCCCACTGAGACGATGGCCGCGTTGACCGCTTACAACTGGCCGGGAAACATCCGTGAGCTGCAAAACCTGATCGAGCGAGCAGTGATTCTCTCACGCGGTTCGGTTTTGGAAGTTCCGCTTGGCGAGCTGAAGCAGTCGGCGAGGGCAGCAACAAACGGGGCAAATGGGCTGACGCTGGAAGCTGTCGAGCGCGCGCATATATTGCGAGTGCTCGGCGAGTCGAACTGGGTGATCGGCGGTCCGAGTGGCGCCGCCGCGCGATTGGGTTTGAATCGAACGACGCTCAACAACCGAATGCGCAAACTGGGAATCACCCGCCCACGCCCGTCGTCGTAGTGATTGCCATAAGCGGTCATGAAACGGAACGGATTTCAGAGGTTCCTGCGAAACCACTCATTATGATTGGAGCGGGCGGTAGACGTCGGGAAGCGGCTCGATATATGCTTCGGAAGTACCCAGCTTAAAGGTGAACCGTATGAGTGAACAGATCACAATTCAAGTGTCCGACCAAGTGGTACGTCACGCCGCGACTGTGGCGTCCCGGACGCAACGCCGAATCGAAGACGTGTTGGCCGACTGGTTAGAATCGGTCGTCCACGAGTTACCCGTTGAAGCGCTATCGGACAGTGAGGTGCTAGAGTTGGCCCAACTTCGACTGTCCGACGAACAGCAGGCAGCGCTAAGCGAGTTGCTTGAGCGGAACCGCGAGAACAGCCTGGACGAGCAGGATCGACGGCACTTGGATGAGTTAATGCGGGTATACGAACACGGCCTCCTCCGCAAATCGCGGGCGCTTCGTGTAGCAGTGCAGCGAGGATTGCTCGAACCCCTACAGGCATGAGTCCTACCAAGCTCCCTGATTCCCTCCGCGCTCGTGTGAGAGAGGCGGCAGGCGACCGTTGCGGCTATTGCTTGAGTCCGCAGCGACTAGTGATGGGCAAGCTCGAAGTCGAGCATATCATTCCTCGAGCGCTGGGCGGCGCCGATGAAGAGTTTAACTTATGGCTCTCTTGTGGCTTATGCAATCGCTACAAAGGATCTCAGAGGCTAGGTATCGATCCTGTTAACAACTCGACGTCCGAACTCTTTAACCCACGCACCCAAGTCTGGACTGAACATTTCCGCTGGAGTTCCGATGGAGCGTACATCATAGGCCTGACCAGCGTGGGCCGCGCGACGGTCGACGCATTGAGGCTGAACAACGAACTGGCCGTCGAGGTCAGACGCAATTGGGTGCTTTCAGGATGGCATCCTCCAGGATTCGTTGAGTAACGAATTGTACGAGACCGAGGCGGGGAGTTGTGATTCGTTGCGAAGGATCGCCGGATCGTCGCGGTGCACGGCGTTCGCAATAAAGGCCGGGCCATCCCGCCTCGCCATCTGCGTGTAGCAAGGGAACGGATGCGCGATTGGCAGAAAAGAACGGAACAATGAAGAAAACCAATTTCGATCGCTACCTCGAGGAGCAGTTAAGGGACCCGACGTTTGCCGCCCGCTTCCAGCAAGCGGGCGAGGCATGGGACGTGGCGCTGCAGATCGCCGCGCTCCGCCAGCAGGCGGGGCTCTCTCAGAAGGAGCTAGCGAAATTGCTGAGGACCTCGCAACAGCAGATCAGCCGACTTGAGTCTCCCGGGTACGAGGGCCACTCGCCTAGCATGCTGCGCCGCGTGGCTGCGGCGCTACACGCGCGAGTCAGAATAGTGTTCGAGCCGTCGACGAATAGGAAAACAAAGCAGGTAGCAGAGTCTGCGGCGAGCTACGGCACAAGGCGCGCCATACCGAAACGCAAATGAGCAAGTGGCGAACAAGCCTCACTATCGCGTGTTCTTCGGTATGCAGCCACTCATAAGGCAAGCTCGCGAATCCTCACCGCGAGTTCTGAGCGCACTAACGGCATTGATCACGTCCTGGTGCATCGGATG
>DASXSR010000195.1:0-14608 GCA_036505875.1 Blastocatellia bacterium
AACAGCAAGAGAGCGTACCATCCGGGCCTGTGAGATTAGCAGGAAAGTACAGATCTAGTTTTCAACAAGGACACGAATAGGTGAAGTGACAGATATTCCCTGATCTGTAGATTCATCCGGTCTATCTCTGCCAAAACCCTCCGGCTGAAACTCGGTAGTGCGGATTGGTTTCGGCTGGAGTTTCTCCACCTGATCTTGAAAGTAAACGGATGCGTTCCCTTGCGGCTTCTAGTTCCTTATCGGTTTTTGATCATCGCTTGTCGCCTCAACTATTTCGTCGGCGTGTTTGATCTTCGTCTTCGTTACCATTAACACCCAACTTCAGTTGGGTGTTTGCCGCGGCGTGAGGCCCTGAAACCGTTTTAACGGTTTACCTCTCCTCGTCACGGCATTCCAATCCATAGGCGCGAATAAATCTCTCGTACTCCTCGGCGAAACTTCTCGTCCGATGATGTTCCTCTTGATTCGCAATGTACTTTGATACCTCTTCTAGGTTCGACTGCGAAACGGAGAACGCACCGTAGCCGCGTCCCCAAGCGAACCTAGCAGGAATGATTCTGTTCTGATTGATCCAGTGCGAGGAAGCTCCTTTCAGAAGTTTCACAGCTTCTTCTATCGAGTACTTTGTAGGCAGGTCGATCAATGCGTGAACGTGTTCGGCGTTCACGTAGTTGATTCGCATGTAAATGTCTTTAGACTGCGCGTATTCGCAAAGGAATCGCGAGAGTTTCGCGGCGGCGGGTTTGGGGAGCAATCGTTCTCGACCTAGAGTTGCCCACGTCAAATGAAGCCAGCAGCGTGAGTAAGAATGAATCGACATTCTCCACCCTAATTTGGAAACCGTTGAAACGGTTTCTGGACAATCACACGCCCTGACACCCACCTCACTAAAAGTGAGGTGTTAATGAGAGCGGAAGAAAACCCCCTTCTCGAAGTTTCATCCTTCCGCCATGTAGCCCATCACGATATCGAACTTTGCCGCTACCTCTCCGATGCGTGACGACTTGACTGGTGTGAAGTCGACGATCACCAACTCGCGCGTCTTCGGATCGCGAATGCCGTTCAGCACAAAGTCCTTCGCGTTGCCGGGGTGACCCTTGATGTACATTTGCGTCGTGAATCTCTCTTTTCCCTTTGCCTTGATCGCAAAGTGAATGTGCGGGGCCAGACGTCCCGGATAGACCACTGGCTTGATCGTGCGAAAATAGTATTCACCTGTCGAGCCGGTCAGGAATCGCCCGAAGCCTTGAAAGTTTGTGTCGCGACGGGGATGATTGTCGCTCTTGGTGTGAAGGTAGGAGGCATTGTTGTCGACCTGCCAGATTTCGACGAGGGCGTTTCTGATGGGCTCGCCGCTGCGGTCCAAAATTCGGCCGCTCAAGTGCGTGACTGTTCCCACCGCCGGCGTCATCGAATCGTTGACGATCAGCAAATCGTTGTCGGTGTCAAGCGGAAGCTTGTCTGGGTAGAACGGTCCTTCTTCCTGCGGCGGGGTCTGCATTAGTTGCTCAGCAAAAACACCCGGCTTGAAGAACGCGGCAGCCCCGACCGCGCCGAACGCGGCGGTACCCAAAAAGAATCGTCGTGACAGTGTGCTTTCGCTCATAACTCAAGACACTCCTTCCTGGTTTCCTCAGCCCCTAAACGGGGGCCCGATCATCATATCTAACCTGTCTTGAATGTCCAACCGGGAGCGAAAGAACCGGCGTCATGTGTTGGCGACGCTCCGTGGCCCCCTACACACTGAGGCACAGCTCAGTTAAAAAGGGGCGGCCACGGGAGCGCCGCCCCAAGCGTTTCCTTCTTTTTCACAGCAATAACAAAAACGGTAACGTCCAATGACAAAATCTGTGATCTCGGATGCACTGCCTCGCGACGAAGCGTTGCTGCTCATCCAATAATCAACAGTTTACAAGAGGAGGGATTCTAGTTCCGCTTTGGCACCGAGCTTGCCAACTCTACAGACGAGCTTCGAAAAGAACGGAAGGACTGAAATGATCAGGGCAACGGGGGCTGTGCTGATTGCTTCGGTCCTTCTTCATTTCTTGTATACCTTTTTTCTGCGCCTTCGCGTCATTGCGCTAAACCCTTCAAAAACATCTCGCGCAAAACTCGCAAACATGCTCAGATACTTATCGCACATCAACCCGAGGCTTGGTCGCAGGCTTTGAGGCGTCAGCCAGATAATCGCTTATCCAGTGATACTGATTGACGTACTTGCTCGTCTCGTTTTTGAAGATCGGCTCAGTGTAGCTCTTGGAGACGTAGCGCCGCGCGGTCTTACCTCTTCGCGTCCGAACGCGCACGGCGACTGTCCTGGTCACAGTCATCGTCGGACGACTGTTCAAGTCAGGCTGCTCCATCCAATCGTTTTCATTGTGTGACAAGACATTCAACACGCGACCGACGCCGCCATTGTAAGCAGCGGCCAGATAAGGACCTACCTTCTCGGAGGACAGATCACTTCGCGCGCGTATCGATTGCCAGTCGGAATCGCACAAGAGGAGCTGAGCCATCACGGCGTTTATCGGGTCTGACATTCCTGACACGAAATCTGATTTCAATCCCGCGCCCGGATACTTGTTCAACATCAGTGAGTAAGTTGAAGGTATCATCTGCACCAGTCCGCGTGCCCGCGCCGGGCTAATCGAATACGCGTACGCTTTGTCATGGTTTGTCCCGATGACGGTCAACACGCGCTCGACCAACGGCCCGGTCAAACCCGAGCTCTTGAACTCGCCCGGATCGATGTGCTCGTTCAACAAGAGCACGCGCAAGATGTCCTTCGGTATCACGTCAACAATCGGGCGACCGGGAAAGGCTCGCGAGAGGACGCCGCTCCCGCGCAGACGCGAGTACGCTTTTTCGATGAAGCTGTTCTGCACATCGATTCCGCGCCTGATCACTTCGTCGGTCTTTATTTCTGCCGAGTAGGGAGTGTAGAGCGCCTGGATAACGGGCGCTCCACCGCCAAAACGATTGCCCTCGTTCGAGACTGGATACTTCACGGCTACGACTCTGCCGCCCACCGGATCGATACAAGCGATATCAGAGTTAAGACCGTTCTCACGACGCATCTGAAGATTGAATCCGGGCGTCAGCACTTGGAATCCCGAATCCCGCTTAATCGCGCGGACGGTCTTGATCTCGCCGCTCGGGTCAAGGACGGCAACCGCCATCTCTCGCCCCACGATTCCGGTTATTGGAACGTCTTTGTATCGATGGCGCCCGACGCGCACTCGTCGAGTGCCCACCGTTCCCATCATCAACTGGACAGACTCGTCTTTGAGTTGTCCCCTGCCCTGTTCGATCTTGGTTAATAGGCTATCGGCGGGACTGCTGGGACGGTCTACAGCTCCTACGCCACCACCGCCGAGGATGGCAAGCAGCCAAACAGCGACTCTTAACATCCGGTTAAATCTCCCACTAGTTGAATTGCGGATGAACTAATACTACCAAAGTCGCAATTCGATTCTCAACGGTTTTTTGAAGGATAAGATATTTGCAAGAAATGGCGCATTTCCGGTTGCACCGCTCACCGGTCGCACTGTAGCTTCTTGGCGAGCGTTTGGTGAGTATGGATTGAGTATGGTTCATCTCGAAAGCCTTAAGATATACATAATCGAGCACGCGCCGGGATGGTTTGCCGCCCTCATCATCCTCATCATCGGCGTGCTCATATCTAAACTCAGCCGGCGATGGCTTCATGCGATCCTGAATCGCAGCCGAATTCGAGATGATTTGCTGCTGAAGAACTTCTTTCTTCGCTCGGTCTCACTGGCGATATTCCTTATTGCGATAATCATCGCGCTCGACACAGTTCACGTTCCCGTCAATTCGCTGATCGCCGGCCTGGGCATCACGGGTTTGATATTAGGCTTTGGACTCAGAGACACCCTTTCGAATTTCGCCGCCGGTCTGCTGCTGCTGATCTACAGACCGTTTCGAGCGGGCGAGGTCATCGAAGTGGAAGGCGCGCACGGAACTGTCGAAGAGCTGAGCATTGTCAACATGCAAATGACCACATCGGACGGAGTGCGCGTCATCATGCCCAACTCAAAGGTGTGGGGCTCGAAGATCGTCAACTACTCGCTTGCCAAGCGCAGACGTCTGGAGTTGACGCTGAGGGTTCCAGACATCGATGTTGAGGGAGCGATCGAGACAATCAAGGCGGCCCTAAACGACGACGACAGAATCTTGAAGACGCCTGCGCCGCTGGTACGAGTCACATCGGTCGAAGACAACACAGCCACTTTGAGTACATGGGCCTGGACAAATCCCGATGATTTTCAAGCCGTAAGCGCGGATGAATACATTCGACTCTCGGAGCGCCTCGGAGAAGCTGAAATTCAAATAGTTTGAATCACCACACAGCTTTGCATATCAGATCACAAAAAGTTCTTGACTTCTTGCGATGTCCTCTGTATAGTGGGGTCCGCTTTTGAAATCTGCATCTCAAGGGCAAACCCACGCTGCCCCGACGTGTTCAGAAATTCAGTTTGCTTCGGATTTCTGAAGTTCTCGACTTCGTTTCATTGGAACCATCTACCGAGATTCTTGGCTCGCAACGGAATTAGTGCGTCAAGGATTTCGGACAGCGAAGGCACGACGTTTACGAGGGTTGGTCTCCCCCTATGCATCCTCGAAACGCAAAGTTGTCGCTTGTCATTTGCTGCGCCGTTTCGACTGCAGCGATTGCAGGCCTCGCAGGCGCCCAGGCGCCAGACGGCGCGTCGCCACGTCTCGCAGGCCCGTTCAGCCCTTCTAACGCCAGGACCGTCGACGGAAAGCTGATAGCCGAAGCTGATTTCTTTCCGGCCTCGCGCTGCGCCTCATGCCATCAAGATACTCACGCCGCTTGGTCGTTGTCACTTCATCGCAACGCCGCACGTGAGCCGTTCTACCGCGAAAGCGCCGACATCCTGCTTCGAACTCGCGGAATCGAGTTAACGCGTCACTGCGAATCGTGCCATACCCCAATCGCGCTCTTCTCCGGCGCCCTAACCAAAGAATCCGGCAAAACTCAAGCGCCCTTCACTAAATTCGATGACGAAGGAGTAACTTGCTCGGTCTGTCATTCGATCGTCCAAGCGCGAGTTGACGGGACGGGCAGTTTCACGCTTCGCAGGCCGGCCTTGCTCGCGAAAGAAGACGGCGCGCCAATGTTCGGCGATTTCACAGACGAACAGATACTTGCCGACGTTCCTGGTCACAAGCGCGCGGTGATGAGACCGCTGCTTCGCTCGCCTGAGTTCTGTGCGACTTGTCACAAGGTGGTCGCGCCGCCCGAGTTGAACGGCTACAAGAACATAAAAGGCTTCTCGGCATATGACGAGTGGCAGCAGTCGGGAGCGTCGCTCGAATCGGTGTTGCCCTTTTACCGGCGCGACGCTCGCGCGGACTGTCGCGCGTGCCATATGCCGAAGATCGAAAGCCACAACGATCGCGCGGCCAAGAATGGAATCATCGCATCACATCGCTGGCTCGGCGCCAACACCGCAGCGCCGATGTTCTACGGTCAAACGGAACAGGTTGACTTGACCGAGAGCTTCCTGAGATCCAACGTGCTCGCAGTGGACATCTTCGCGCTGAGGCGCGCGGCAACCGGCGAGTCGATCGCTCCCCTCGACTCCTCTTCAGAAAATCGAATACAGCTCAAGCCCGGCGAGGAAGTAATTGCAGAGGTGGTCGCGTCCAATCGAAATGCCGCTCACTCGTTTCCGCCTGAAGTGCGGGACTTGTACGAAGCATGGGTTGAGTTCGAAGCGAGTGATGAAGCAGGAAAGACGATTTTTCACAGCGGATACATAAGACCCGACGGAATGCTGGACGAGACCGCTCACGTTTATAAGCAGCTATTGCTCGATCAGTCCGGCCGAGTGATCACCAGGCATCAAATCTGGACCACAAACATCAAGGCCTACGACAACGCGATTCAAGCCGGCCGTTCCGATGTTGTTCGATTTCGTTTCCGAATTCCTGACGGAGCTGATGGCGCTTCGAGCGTTAGACTCCGAGCGCGAATCAATTATCGGCGTTTCAATCAGGAGTACACAAATTACGTTCTAACGATGCGCAACGCGCGAATGACAGTGTCTGTGGTTCAGATGGCCGAAGCAACCGCAGTGATTAACAATGCGCGCTACCCACTCGCGCGACCGCCAGATATCAGCAATCGAGCTAATGCGACGACGGCCCAGGGGCTCACGCGTATAGAGCAATCTCGCCGCTGGAACGACTACGGCATTGGGTTGCTCGAACAAGCCCAGTACGGCCCCGCAAGCGAGGCCTTCAGGCTCGCGAGCCAAATCAACCCCACTGACCCGGACCTCTTGGTTAACGCCGCTATTGCCGAGCTGCGAACTGAGCGCTACGGCACAGAGCGCGACCAGCTCCGAAAGGCCGCAGCATTGCTCGAGAGCGCGCTCTGTCTGAACCCGTCGCACGATCGGTCGCGTTACTGGCGCGCTCTGGTTCTGCGTGGGGACGGCAGGCTTACCGAAGCCGCGGCAACTCTGAGCGCTTTGGCAAACGAACATCCGCGTGACCGTGAAGTCCAGCGACAGCTCGGACAGACGCTTTATTCGCTCGGAAGACTCGACGAAGCACGCGCGGCTCTTGAAACCGTCGTTGCGATCGACCCGCAGGATGCCGGCGCTTATCAATTGATCGCGCCAATATACACGAGCCAAGGCCGAAAAGCAGAAGCCGATCTCGCACGCGCTTTGTATCTGCAATGGCGAGACGATCCCCTGGCGAACGAAATAGCAGGACGTTTCTTCGCGGCGCATCCGGAATGGTCAGACGAACGTGTCGCTTCGCATGCGCACGGCTCGCATTCGGCTCAACGGCCGACGCTGACCGGGGCGCTTGCGAATCCCGTTAAGTAATGGGCATTCCGACGATATCGTCGAAACCTGAGAGGCACAGCAAACTTGAGAATCATCGGAGTGATAACCGCCGTTATTCTAGTCCTGGCGCTGATTCCGCTCGGAACTCGCGGCCAGCAGGGCGGAACGACCCGCTTTGTTTACGACGATAACGGACGTCTGACCGCTGTGATCTCACCGAACGGCGAAGCGGCCATATACGACTACGACGCGGCCGGCAACTTCACCGCAATCAGGCGAATCAGCGCCGACACACTCACCTTGCTGGGGTTCTTTCCACACGAAGGCGGAGCGGGAGATGAGATCACCTTCGTCGGCACGGGATTCAACGCTGGAGTCACGTCCGTTTCTTTCAACGGCATCTCGGCGCAAATCGCAAGCATCACCCCGTCCGCTGTCGTCGCGGTAGTGCCCGATGCGGCCACAACCGGTCCTGTGACCATTGCTACGCCGCGCGGAACGCTGATCACACCTGTGCCGTTCAACGTCGTTAGCCGCCTTCGAGTGTTTCCGTCCGCGGTCACCGTGTTCCCGGCTGACACGGTTGCGTTCACCGCGATCGTCGGCGGAGGCGGAGACCAAAGCGTCATTTGGACGGTCAACGGAATCGTCGGTGGGAACGACACGGTCGGAAATATTTCGACCGCTGGTCTTTACACCGCACCTGTTCTGACTGGCAATGCGAGCCTCCAGGTCGTCGTCCGTGCCACCAGCGTCGCCCAGCCAACTCTATTCGCCGAGTCGCAAGTGAAAGTGTTTAACCCGAACGCTCTGGCCTCGCTGTTTGCGCCTGCGGTGTCCGTGCGAAAGGGCGACCCTCGAGGACTGGCCGCCGCCAGAGCTCCGCTGGTTTCAGGGAGACGAGGCGCAGCGATAAGCGGATCCGTAATGACGTCTAGTTCGGTTGTCTCTGTTCGTCGGGGCGTTGTAATCGGCGGGCCCAATGTTACATTGGCCCGATCCGTCTCGGTCAGCTTTGGCGCACGTTTCGCAACCGTCTTCAGCCCATTTGTTTCTGCGACTACCGGCCCGGCGATTTCCAGCATTTCACCGACCGGCATCGCAAGGGGAGCGACGGTCACGATGACGATCAACGGAGCTAACCTCGCCGGCGCGTCGGCAGTGAGGTTCAGCGGCTCAGGCGGCGGTGTCGATGCTGCAATCAGCGCTACAAACTTGACGGTGAATGCGAGCGGAACGCAGCTCATCGCAACCGTGACCGTTTCATCAGGGGCCGCGACCGGGACGCGTGTCGTCATCGTTACGGCGACAGCGGGTGCGGCTCTGCCGGTCACTGCCGGCGCTAATACGATCACGATTCAGTAAGCAGAACAGCAACGTTGCGGGGTCAGCTCAAACGCTCAACCAATAAGGAGAACGAAAGCGATGTTTTCACGACTCACATTCAAACGTTCGCGAGTTGCGACGCTGGTCTTCATCCTGGGCTTTGCCCTCGGCATCGTCTGGATGTCAGCCGCTGGCCGCGCGCAGCTCAACAACTTCAGCAGCGGCTCGACCGGCGCCGATGGCGCTTTCGCGCCGACTACCAGCCAGACAATCCAGGTTCCCGAGAGCGGCGTGTTCAATTACACAACGATCAACATTCCAACAGGAGTGACGATCACCTACACGCGGAACTCGAAGAACTCGCCGGTCACGATTCTGGCCACCGGCGATGTCACCATAGTTGGAACGATCAGCGTATCTGGAGGAACCGGGCTGTCAAACGGTGGTGGAGGCCGCGGCGGGCCTGGAGGGTTTGATGGCGGCGCAGCAGGTTTCGGCTTTGACACCTTTGTCGGCGCTACTGGAGACGGTCCCGGCGGAGGCGGCGGTGGAAGTAGCTCCAACGGAACCAATCTCGGTGGAGGCGGAGGTGGAGGCTATGCCCTCGCGGGCGGCGTCGGCGGTGCACAGAACACCAACTCTGTCGGCGGACCGGGCGGATCAAAGTACGGATCCAGCACGATCCTGCCGCTTATTGGAGGATCAGGCGGTGGCGGCGGAGGGGCCGTAAGCGGTAATCGTGGAGGCGCGGGCGGCGGAGGCGGCGGCGCGGTCTTGCTCGCAAGCTCGACCACCATCAATTTCACCGGCGCGATTAACGCTATCGGCGGTCCGGGAGCCAGCGTTGGCGCCGGTGGAGCTGCAGGAGGCGGTGGGTCGGGTGGCGCGATCCGAGTAATCGCAAACACGATAACTGGGGCCGGCACCCTTAACGTGACTGGCGGCAGCGCCGGCGGACAAAGCACGTTTCCAGGGGGCGGCAGCGGAGCGCCTGGATTCGTGCGCGTCGAAGCTTTCAACTACAGCAGCTTTACCCCCAACGTGCTGACCAACTCCGCGACCTTCGCACTTCCTAACCCGGTCACTGTGCCAAACGCGCCGACTCTCCGAATTGCTTCGGTAGCCGGAGTCGCTGCGCCTGCAACGCCGCTCGGGTCATTGGCTGGCGTGCCCGACGTCGTAGTTCCTTCGACGATCGCCAACCCGGTAGCCGTCGCCATCGAAGCGGCAAACATTCCCGTGGGAACAGTCGTGCAGGTGAGCTTGATACCGATCAACGGCGCCCGCACCAGCGCTCAGACCGGACCGTTGTCGGGCACTCAAGCAGCTTCAACCGCAAGCGCGAGTCTGTCCTTGCCATCCGGCATATGCGTGCTGACCGCGACAGCAGTCGTCGACGTCTCAACGCAAGCAATGTTCGTCGACGGTGAACGAGTAAAACATGTTGAGGTAGTAGCCAACTACGGTGGCGCATCTGAAGTGATCTACATCACTCAATCGGGAAGGCGAATTAAAGCTGCTCGGTAGGACAGTCGAGAAAAGGTTTCGGTTCTCGAATAGGAGGCAGAGAGGTGCAATTAAAGTCGTGCTTGTCTGAGGGCGGGCTCTTGACATTAAAGCCGTTGACAGGCGCAGGCAAAGCTCGGTTCTCATTAACACCCCACTTCGAGTGGGGTGGCGAGCGGCGAGTGGTTAGCCCCTAACCGTTTCAACGGTTTACCAGAGCGGCGCAAGAAACTGTTGAAACAGTTGAGGTCAAGCCCGATGTCCACTTCAACACCTCAATAAATTGAGGTGTTAATGAGAAGTAGAGCCGTCATCCGACTGCAACTGTAATTACTGCCGGGGGAAAGAAGCGACGCGAGCTGAGAGGTTTTTACTTTCCGCATTGGTGAGGATTAAAAGATGAAGACCGCGAATTGCAGGTACAGCGTTATCACAATTCTGATTTTGGTCTTCGTTTGCAACTCGGTGCTCGCGGCATTTTCGTACGGCGCAAATTCATCAGGGCGAGCGATTAAGTCACGAGCCAAATCAACAGCGCGATCGCGCTCGCGAAGCCTTGCCCAATCATCCGATACGCTGACTGTTTACGGCCCGCGACGCTTCGATCGCCTGACTGGATCTCCGGTAACCGTCTCCGATCAGTTCACGCTCCCATCCGATGCAGTGCCGCCCTTCACCATTCTGGTTCAGAACGGCAACAGCGACGGCTCCAGTCGCGTCAGCAGCGCAACCATCACCTTGAACGGTACCGACATATTCACCCAGCGCGACTTCAACCAGAGCACAGCCACGTTGGTCAAACAGGTCTCGCTCGTCGCCTCGAACACGATCGCGGTCCGTCTCGCGAGCGCTCCCGGCTCGTTCCTGACTATAACTATCGCCTCATCGCGTTCGTCGCTCGTCTCTATCTCGCCCGTCTTCGGAACTCAAGGCCAGAGCCTCACAGTCACACTTCACGGCAACAACACCCGCTGGGCTGCGAGCCGAACGCGCGCTACATTCGGTGGAGAGGTGTCGGTAGGCGGCGCGGCCTCTGGCGATCTGGGGCCTGTAACCGTCATCGATTCGTTAACCGCGACCGCACAGTTGACAATCTCTCCGACAGCATCTCTGGCGCCTGGAACTGTTCGAGTGTCAACGACAATCGTCGGCGAAACCCGAGAAGAGATAGAGCTGCTGATCGATGGCTTCAGAGTCGTGCCGGTGACTCCGCCCGGCGCTTCTTCTACCACCGTTTCTACGCTCGCCGGGCTTGCGGGCACTCCTGGCTTCGCCGACGGCCCGTCGGCCCAAGCCAAGTTCCGCGACCCCGCGGGCATCGCCATCGGACCCGATGATTCAATCTATGTTGCCGACGCGGGTAACAACCGAATTCGACGAGTCGCGCCCGACGGAACGGTTATGACGGTCGCGGGTGACGGCACTGCCGGTTTTGCCGACGGGGCGGGCGCATCAGCACATTTCGACAATCCTCAGGGCGTCGCGGTCGATGCATCTGGGATGATCTACGTCGCCGACACCGGCAACAATCGAATAAGGCGCATCGCGGTCGATGGCTCGGTGAGCACACTTGCCGGCAGTGCAACTCCCGGGTTTCAAGACGGCCCAGGCGCGCAAGCGCGATTCAACGCGCCCCGCGGTCTCGCGCTCGATAATCAAGGCAACGCCTACGTAGCCGACTCCGGAAATTCTTCCGTGAGGGCCATTACACCCTCGGGCAACGTCTCTACCGTAGCGGGCGACGGCACGATCGGCTCAATCGATTCACCAACCGCGCGATTTGACGGACTCGTCGGAATAGCCGTGGATGGCGCGACGTTGTTTATCTACGTCGCGGACACCGGCAATCATCGCATTCGCAGGCTCACTCCATCCGGCGCGACAGTCACAATAGCCGGCGCCGATAGAGGCTTCGCCGACGGATCGGCCACACAGGCGAGATTCGCCGAGCCTTCGGGCATCGCAGTCGACGGCGCAGGAAAGCTGATCGTCGCCGACGCCACTAACTCTTTGATCCGCTTTGTCGACCCTGGGAGCGCCGGCGGCTCGCCTGCAGTCTCCACGTTGGCAGGCACCGGTGATCGAGGGCTCACCAACGGGACCGGCAGCGTAGCGCGGTTCCTCACGCCACGTGGCATCGCGGTTTCTCAATCAAGCGCGATAATCGTCGCCGACACCGGCAATCACGTCCTGCGGAGAGTCTTGGCGCCGCCCTCGATCGCCTCTCTCACGCCAGCGCGCGGCAACATCGGGGCTAACGTCACGATCAGTGGCGAACGCTTCGACGGCCGCTCTCCGTCGCGCAACAGCGTTCGATTCACTCGAACCGGCGGCGGCCTGACTGACGCAGTCGTCACCTTCGCAAGCCGCACGCAGTTGATTGTCACAGTTCCGGCCGATGCCGCGACAGGCCCTATCACAGTTCAGACAGAAGGCGGCTCTGCGACCAGCGCGACCAGCTTCGAAGTGGTCCCGAATAAGCCGGTCATCACCGACTTCAATCCGAAAAACGGAACGGCCGGCACTGAAGTTACGTTGACCGGTACCGCTCTCAAAGCCGACACCGGCCCAACCGCCGTCACCTTCGCCGGCAGCAATAACACTCGTATTGCGGCGGTTGCGATCTTCGTCAGCGCAACCTCCATTCGAGCGCTTGTGCCAAACGGCGCAGTGAGCGGCGTGATCGACGTTACCAACAGCCTGGGTCGCGGCGTTACGGCCACCGCATTCACCGTCGATCCCGGACAGAACGATTATCGACTCACCATCGCGCCTTCATCGACAACTGCGGTTCAAGCCAGCACCGCTACCTTCGTGGTGTTCTTGACCAGCCCATCGACGAGGTTCAGTCAGCTCGTCAGCCTCACTGCGACTGGTCTGCCTCAAGGCGCCAACGCCGAGTTCAATCCTCAACAGATCACCGCCGGAGCGTTGTCGACTCTCAGCGTGAGGCTGTCCGGTACGAGCCCAGGAGCGGGAAGTTATTCATTCACGATTCGAGGCAGCGGGCTCGTTGACGGAGCGGAGCTTGTTCGCACCGCGAATGCATCATTGACCGTCTTAGCGGCAGGCCAAACTACTCTTTCCGGACGAGTGCTCTCGACGGAAACCGAGCCGATCATGGGCGCGACTGTCTCGCTCGATGGAAAGACTGCGACCACTGATGCAGCCGGCGCGTTCTTGCTCGCCGGAGTAACTGCAGGAGCAGACCGCCCGTTGATGGTCGACGGTCGCACGGCTTCAGCTCCGAATCGAACCTACCCTTTGATCATCGAGCCTGCGACGATCGCAGCGGGTCAGGCCAACACCGTTCCTTACACGTTCTTCTTGCCCGCGATAGACACTCAGTACGAAGTGGACGTCGTGCCCGGACAAACCACGGTCGCAACAAATCCTCGAGTGCCGGGCTTGCAGATGACAATCCCCGCTGATGCTCACCTGCGAAATCGAGACGGCTCACCAGTGGCGCGAACCTCGATCACACCGCTCGCGATTGATCGCACGCCCGCGCCGTTGCCTTCTAACGTCGGAACGAATCTGGTTTATACAAGCCAGCCCGGCGGCGCGATTTCAGATGTGCCGATGCCTGTCGTCTATCCGAACCTCGCGGGAGCCGATCCTGGCACGAGAATCGAATTGTACGCATTCAATCACGACACGGTGCAGTGGTACGTCTACGGCTATGGTCGAGTGAGCGGCGATGGACGAAGGATCGAACCCGAGATCAACCCGGCGACGGGACGGCCTTACGGCTTGCCGGACTTTTCTTGGCACTTCCCTAACACCGCGCCCGAGGGCAATCCTTCGCCGGGTGATTCTTGCCCGGATCCCCAAACAGCTAACACAGTTGATCTGGCAACCGGCCTCAAGATCGAGAAGATGACTGACGTCTCGTTTGGAGGCGCGCGTGGAGGAATTGCGCTCACTCGCGTGTACACCAGCGACCTTGCGCAGAGCTGCGACCTATGCCCGTTTGGCCGAGGGTGGACGCACAACTACGGGATCAGACTGACCGGTTCGTTTCAACAAGGCGGCGCGGGTCGAGTCGTATTCCCTGAGCAAGTGACCGGACGGCTTTTCAGCTACACGCGCGCTGATGCAGACGGAGCGTTGGTCTTCTCGACCACTGCGACCGTTGGACAACTTGGCGATGTTATCAGGAAGCTGACCGACGGGACGTTCGAATATCGCTACGCGGACGGCAACTTGATGCGGTTTGACTCGAGCGGCAGGCTGACTGCGTTAGTTGATCGAAACGGAAACACTACGGCGCTGACTTACACCGGTCAGAACCTCACTCGGATCACGGATCCTGTCGGCCGCTCGCTTGTGCTGGATTACGATTCATCGAACCGGGTCATCAAAATTACTGATCCCCTCGGGCGTATTTGGAGTTACACTTACGAAGGCACGCCTGGTGTCGCAGGCTTGCCCGGCCTCACTACGGTCACCGATCCGCTCGGCAACGCGATGCGATATGACTACGCGACGGGTGGCAAGCTGAGCAAAGTGACGGACAAGCGCGGGGTAGTGTCCAAGCAGATCACGTACGACGGAAGCAATCGAGTGATCGAGCAGAGGTTCGCAGACGGCGGCATCGAGCAATACAGCTACGTGCTCTCGGGGCGTGTGGTGACATCGGCGACGATGACTGACGCCCTTGGTCGCACAACCACCATGCGCTTGAACGCGACGGGCTACGTTATCGCGACGACTGATCCGCTCGGACAGAGTTCGCGAACTGAGCGCGATCTGACTACCAATCTCGCAACATCGGTTGCGGGCCCTTGCGGATGCGCCGAGATGCGTCATCAGTTCGACGAACGCGGAAACGTGACCGCGAGCACCGATCGCCTGGGTCAGACTGAGCGCTACGAATACGAAGCAGCCTTCAACAACGTGATGAGAATCACCGACAAGCTCGG
>DASXSR010000196.1:0-49576 GCA_036505875.1 Blastocatellia bacterium
TTCACACACTTGAGTTCCTCTCAGAGTTGTGGGGTGGAAAGTACAATGCTGTTCTGATACCGACAGACGGCAATTCAATATCAGCAGCATTCTGGGTGATTCTGGATAATTTTGATCCTGATTACCTTTGTATATATCAACGGACCTGGAAAGACCTCAAGATTGCCCGGCCTAGCCAGTTTGAATTAGCGCTCGATACCCAGGTCGCGAATTTTCTTTCCCGGTATCCGACTGAGGATGAAGTTCGCGTCCGCAAGCAAATACACGAAGAGCGTTTCGCCTTGTCCAGACAGCCACGAATGTCGCCGATCTGATCAGTGGCGACGTTCCAAGGGTATACGAAAGAGACAACTTTGACCGAAGCGTGACTCGGCAGTTCATAGAAGGAAAATTGCCGGGATGGTTCGAGACCCCGAAGCCAAAAAACTTCAGGAAGATACACCCTTACGATCATCGGTGGATTACTGAGATTGCCGTCTTGGGCAACGACATTCCTAGACACCCAAACCTCGGTACGTATCTGCTAAGGAGCAATGTGCTGCTGACTAATTCAGCGAGGACGGGTAGGAGCGGAATCGCCTTCTTTTGTCCAAACATTGCTTACCTCGGCGGCGACATCGATACAGTCTTGGTTAGACCTACTCTTTTCATTCCCGATGCAATGCAGGTTGTCGAGCACCTTTGCAAGTACTCTGGAATGGCGTGCAAAGTTTCTGATAAGGGATTCTACACGCAGGATATCATCCGCAAAGTCGGGGATCTCGCAACACTCGCCACGTTCCTGCGCGACCCAATTATTCGAGCCGTGCTTGAAAAATTTCTGGATAAGACAAGGCCGGGACAGGGCGTTGAGGACGAAGGCATAGTTCTGCGCGACAGGAGATATGTCAATCTTTTATCGGTCGCAAAGATTCTCGGCGACCATGAAAGCTGCAGGAAAATCATTGATCGTTTTGTTGCGATCGGGCTATTTCACCGCGGGTTCGTATTTCATTGTCGTTTCTGTAGAGCTGCTGACTGGTTCGCAGTCGGCGAGGTCACTGAAGAGTTCTCTTGCAAGCGTTGTTCTAAAACGCAGAAGTACACGAGTCAGAATTTCAAGGCTAACGAGCCCGAGTGGTTTTACAAGCTCGATGAAATACCTTATCTGGGCTTGGAAAACAACATGCAGGTTCCCCTTCTTGCGCTTGACTGTCTCCGAAGGCGAAGCAAGCGCAGCTTCATGTACACGACTGATCTTGAGATTATCCCACAAGATGACTCGAAGCCGACAATGGAAATTGATATCTGCTGCATTGTAGACGGAATCCTGACGATTGGGGAAGCAAAGACCCAAAATCGCTTGGACTCTTCAGCTACGCGCGAAATTGAATCGCTTACTCGTTATCGTGACTTAGCGAGAAAAATCCTTCCTCGTAGAGTGGTTTTCGCGACATGGGCCGAGAGATGGTCCGATACGACTCAAGAGAGAATCCGCGAGGCTTTCACTGAGCTTCCTGTTGAGGTTAATCTTCTTGAGAGCCGTGATCTTTTGTCCTAAGAGAGCCGGTGGGACCTCCTTGATGTTTCACAAGCAGTAGCCATTTCCGTTCACTTTTTGCTGGATTACTACTTCGCTTCCCGAGGCTCGCCCGTCGGGCCGAAGACGTACTGACCTTCATCCGCATCCCAGGGACGACTTAACGTCACGACGTCTATAAACCGCCCCAACTGCTTCTTTAACTCGGCGGCTTTCTCGGGCATATGGGCATAGAGGTTTCGGGACTCGAACGGATCGTTCTTCAGATCGAACAATTCGAAGTTGTAATAATCACGATTGTAGATCAGCTTGAATCCATCTTGACTGATGATCATGTACTTCTTCAGTTCGGGATCGACTTGCTGATCAGGGCGCACGAACGGGGAAACTTCTTGCGTTGTCTGTTCGCCGTAGATCGGAGGATGCGTGAAGGACTGGCCGCGCATCAACGGAACTAAACTCACTCCCGCGCACTCTTTTGGAAAATCCAGTCCAACGGCGTTCAAGATCGTCGGCCCTAAATCAATCGTGCTGACGTAGTCGCTGATTACTCGCGCGGGCGCACCGGGGAAGTGAATGATCATCGGCACGCGAGTCTGCTCGTTGTAAAGTTGTGACGAATGTTTGTATACGCCGCGCTCGCCAAGCGATTCGCCGTGATCGGCCATGATCACGATCAGCGTGTCCTCCATTCTCCCTGAGCGTTCGAGCAGGTCAAACAAGCGGCCGAGATGAAAATCCAGATATGCGATCTCGCCGTCGTAGAGATCGACGATTGAATCTCCGTAATGGAACTGCTCGTGCGGACGATAGGGTCTGTGGGTATCAGTGGAATAAAGATAGAAGCAAAAAGGTTCTTCCTTCGGGGCTTCGTTAAGCATGTTGATCGCGGCATCAATGGAACCTTCAAAGGTCTCACCGCGCGCGCTCTCGACGACATTCATTCCCTTTACGTGACGCCGCAAAGTCGCGATGCGCCGGGGGAAGAGAAGCGCGTTGTAACCGTTGTGAGCGAGAATCTCCGGCCACCCTTCCAAGTGGGCATCCCAGTAATTGCCCTGCGTGAATTTCGGCAACGCTTCAAATGTGTTGGGCGCCGGCGTGAAAGCGTTCTCGAATAGACAAGAGCGAGCTGCGAGCTTGTCGAGGTTTGGGCTCGTCTTTCTTCCGTAGCCGTAGGCGCTCAAGTGGTCAGCCCTCAGAGCGTCGACGAAAACATAGATCACGTTGAGTCGCTTGGCTGACGGATCAGGCGGAAGTTGAAGCGATGTGTATTCGCGATGCCAGTCATCGATCTCTTGTTGCGTCAGCGGGCCGCCGATGCAGTTGTGGTCGACGCCGTCGCCAACAACTTCGACGTGACCTGGATTGACGTCGGCGCGGCGGTCGTCACAGTCACCGCCACCAAGATAAGCAGAGTAGCCGTCGCGGTCGAAGTCCAGGATCCACCAGGCCAGCTTGAAGTATTGCTTAGCCTGCGTCGTGCGATAGAAGAGCTGAGTCTTCAGGTTTTGATTCTTGTCGAAGTGTACGAAGGTGAAAGCAAGTGATGCGATCAGAAGAACGCTTGCGACCAGAGCCACCATGGTTCTGGCTCGCGATCTTTCATTGCGAACCAGTTGACGGGAAAAGATCACGGCGATCAATGACATGCTCAGACCAGTGTCGAGCAGAAACATTGTGCGGTGAACAGACGTCCCGTAGAGCTGTGGCTCGAAGCGAGAGTCGATGTAGTACGCGCAGGCGATGATAATCAAGACGGCAAGTGCCCAGGCAGATCTCGCAAGAATCGTTGAGCGACGAATGGCGCGAGTTGCGATCCAAACGAGCGAACAGCAAACGAACAGCGCCATCAGAATCAAGTAGGATACTGATCTTTCGTGGTTCAAGAGCGTCGTCGTCAGCATTTCAAGCTTTTCGGCCTCGCGAATGATCTCGAGGACGTACCCGTGAACCTGCGATTGTTGGTTTAAGAGAAAGGCGAAGATCGCGGCAACACCCAAGCCCGCTATAAGCCTGTGCAGTGGCCTGACGACTTTTCCAGTCGCAATTCTCTTCTGGGTAAGTCTCTTCATAATCGAGGCAATTTGAGCAAGCACTCCCAGGAGAATGCCAATCAACAACCCTCCAATAATATTCAGGCTGAAGTATGCGCAGAAAACCGCACGCTCCGTCAGTGTTTCAAACATCGGGGTCAGCCGGACGTTCAAATCTGCCAGCTCGATGATGCTGAGTAACAAGGCCGCTCCCGCGCCGGCAAGGGCGCAACGACGAAGAGCACGCAGACTCGCGGCTCTTTCAGTGCCTACCTCTGCTTTGGTGTCGGTGACGGGAGGCAAACCCGGTGACGTGTACAATCCTGGAGAACTCCTCAGATAAGATCGGACGCTAATCCTAATAAGCTCGTGGAAACCGTGTCAACGTTTCGTTATCCCGCTTGACAGAAGAGAGCCTTTTCCTGAAATCAATGGACAACAAATAATAGACAATGGACAATGATGCAGCGAATGACGACGAACCCTAACCCTCACGGATCAGAAGCTACTGAAAGTTCTCAATCGCCGGAGCTCATACGCGGCGTCGGTCTCGCAAGCGCGACCACGTTGAACATGATCGACATGATCGGCGTCGGTCCGTTCATCACCATCCCGCTGATCATAACTGCGATGGGCGGGCCCCAAGCGATGCTCGGGTGGATTTTGGGCGCGGTGCTCGTGATGTGCGACGGGTTGGTGTGGGCGGAGCTTGGCGCGGCGATGCCGGGTTCAGGAGGCTCGTATCGTTATCTCAAGGAGATTTACGGCCCGACACGTTTGGGACGGTTGATGTCCTTCTTATTCATCTGGCAGTTAACGTTCAGTGCGCCGCTCTCCATCGCATCGGGTTGCATAGGGTTGTCGCAGTATGCGAGCTATCTGTCCAAGGGTCTGGCCGTTAGTTACTTCACTCACGACTTCAATCTGCCGCTGCCGTTGATTGGTTCGCTAAGCGCGAGCGTACTGGTGAGCAAAGCAACGTTCGTCGCAATGGCTGCGATCGGTCTGGCGGTCTTCCTCCTGTATCGCAAGATCACGATCATCGGACGGCTTTCAGAGTTTCTGTGGGTCGGTGTAATTCTAGCGGTGATCTGGGTGATAGTAGCCGGGGTTACTCACTTCGATTCAAAACGGGCATTCGATTTTCCAGCGGGCGCGTTTACTCTTTCGCCTTCATTCTTCACCGGTTTGGGAGCGGCGATGCTGATCGCGGTCTACGACTATTGGGGTTATTACAACGTCTGTTTTTTTGGAGGCGAGGTCAAAGAGCCCGGTCGCACAATCCCGCGCGCGGTGATCTACTCGATTCTCGCCGTAGCGGCGATCTACATCGTCATGAATATAAGCATACTCGGGGTGATTCCGTGGCAGGAGCTGGGCGAGACCGCGGCCTCGGACGCGCGACGCTACATCATCTCGGTTTTTATGGAACGGCTATACGGGAATAAGGCGGCGGTGCTGGCGACGCTCCTGATAATGTGGACGGCGTTCGCGTCTGTGTTTTCGCTGCTGTTGGGTTACTCGCGGGTGCCGTACGCCGCTGCGGTTGATGGGAACTACTTCAAGGTGTTCGCTCGCGTTCATCTGAAGCACCGTTTCCCGTATGTTTCGCTGTTGGTGATGGGCTGCGTCGCGGCGGTGTTCTGCCTTTTCAGACTAGCAGATGTGATCGCAGCCCTGGTTGTGATACGGATCATGGTCCAGTTCCTCGCGCAGACGATCGGCGTGATAGTCCTGCGAATTCGCCGACCCGATCTGCCGCGGCCGTTTCGAATGTGGCTTTATCCAGTGCCGTCGCTGTTGGCCTTTGGTGGATTCGTTTACGTGCTGATCTCGCGGCAAAATTTCTTAAAGGAGATCCGCTACGCGGTAATCTTGCTGGTGCTCGGAGTTACGATATATCTCGCTCGGTCGTGGCGGCGACGCGAGTGGCCTTTCGGAGAGAGGCTAGTCACCGATGTCAGCAACTAGGATTTCGCCGCTCGCTGCTTCTCTTCTTGCTCCTGCTTTTCTTCTTTCGAATGACCGAACGTGTGGGTGAAGAACTCCTTCAGCGCGCTGGTGATGCCTGCCGGCTCCTGGCCGCCGCGAACCACCAGCACCGGACACTCAGCTCGGTTGACGATCTCGCGTGTGATGTTTCCCATAATGTAACTGCGAAGGTTTCCGCCCGCCGGCGAGGAACCGGTCACCACCAAATCGTAATCGCCCCTGCGAATTTCCTTGAACACCTCGCTGATCACAAGTCCGTGTCGCAACCGCACCTCCACGGGAACCCCAAGCTCCTCAAGGGATTCCTTTTCGCGCCGCAGGTTCTGCCCGAGACCGGAGCCCGAGTGTAACAGCAGGTTGACGTCTTCTTCCATCTTGATCAGATCGGTGTAGACCGCCGGTGGTTCAGCCATCACGTGAAACAACGTGATTGACGCGCCCGCCGCTTTAGCAAGCAGCCCGGAAAACTCAACCGCCCGGTCAATGTACTTTTCGCCACCGCTGCAGATCAAAATCCGTTTGAGGCTCTCCCGCTGTCCGATGACCACGAGCACCGGCGGCGCTACCGCCTTGATTATCTTGTAGGCCTTTGCCGACATGAGAAACGGGCCGCGCGTTCCTTTGCGCGCCGCCCCAATCACAACCAGATCGTAGCTGGTCTCGTCGGCGCGCTTGACGATCTCTTCAATAGGCTCGCCGGCTTTGGTGATCACCTCAGCGGTGACGCCTCGATCCTTCAGCATCTGCTGCGCGCGGCGAAGCGACTCGAACATCTTGTCTTCTTCGCCGGGCTTTTCGGCGATGCCTAGAATCGTGGTTTCGGCTTGAGTGTTTTCGGCGATCAGCCCGCCGAACCGGACTGCGTTTTCGGCCTGAGCCGATCCGTCCGTGCAAATCAAAATCTTCATAGCAAATCCTAAAGTGATGCGTGATTCGTGAAACGTGAATTGTGATCCGAGATGCGAATCTAGTCACGGATCACGATTCACGGATCACGTTTCGCTCCTCATTTCATCTGCCTCCCCGTGAGCAAACCATAAATGATCAGCGCCGCGCCAATAAGCGGGAGCGGCACAAACGCAAGCCTTATCTTAGGCCCGCGATAGTACTGAGTGGAAGCTGCGCCAATCTGCGCTCCAATGGCCGCCCCGGTGTGCATCACCAGAGCGATCACTATATCGACATTGCCCTTGATGGCGTGTGTAAGCGTTCCGTAGCTCGCGGAGATAACAACCTCGAAAAGATCCGTCCCAACTGCCACGTGAGTGGGAATTCCCAACACGTAAACCAGTGAAGGCATGCGTATATAACCTGCGCCGCCTCCGAGGAACCCGCTGGCCAGCCCGCCTGCGAACGCTACCGACAGTATCGCCCACAGCGACACGCGTTCGACGCCCGAGACCGGGAGTTTGATCATCGGCGGAATGTTTATGCTGTGGATCTTCTTCGCGATGTGATCGAAGGCAGATTCGTCTTCCTTGACGCTCTTCTTCTTCGCCCTCTTGCTGCGTCGTTGCATCTTGATGGTTTGCCAACTCTCCCACGCGACGAATGCTGAAATCGAAATCAGCACGATGACGAAGGTAATGCCAATGACCTTATCGACGCTTGCTTGTCCCAAACCTTTCAGCCGTTGGATCAATTGGGCGCCCAACTCGACTCCGGAAATTGTGCCGATCACCATAATTAGACCAAGCTTCAGATCGACGTTTCCGAGCGCGCGGTGCTTTTTCGAAGCGACGATCGATTTGCCGACAATGTGAGCTAGGTCGGTGCCCACTACAAAGTTCATCGGAACACCGACAGCGAACAGCGCCGGTCCAGCGAGAAAACTTCCCCCGACTCCAAAGAACCCCCCGAGCACGCCGATGATGAATCCAATGATCACCAGATACACGGGACTGATGTGGGTATTTGAGATCAGGAAGTCCATTACGGTTTAGTCATTCGGTACGTGATCGAATGAGTTTAAACAGCGCGGTAGTTATGATCTCCAGTCCAACGCCCTGTACGACAATCAACGTCAGAGCTGCAAACGCGTAGACGATCTTGTGTTGCTCGTAGACTTGATGCACCCAGCCGCCGAGCAGACCTACGACAAAGAAAACGTAAGCGAAGACCAGTACGGCGTAGAGTAACAGCTCGATGAAGAACGATCTGGCAGCGACTTTCTGTTCAGCCTTCACCTGTCACCTGCCTTTTCTCAAGGTATCAGCACGATCTTCCCGTACGCTCCAGGTTCCATTACCGCTGCGTGAGCTCGAGCCGCATCAGCCAGCGGTATCTCTCTTCCAACAATGGGTCTTAGCGTACCGTTTTCCAAACCTGCAACAAGCGCCGAGTGAATGCTCACGCGCTCTTCGTCCGTCGTGTTCATCAACGACATGCCAAGTATGCTGGTGTCGCGAGTCATCGTCGCCCGCGGATCAATCTCGATTGTGCCGCGGCTCCCGATTACGACCACGCGGCCTCGTTTCGCCAAAATGGCGAGGTCTTTCGCAAGGTTCACGTTCGCGAGCAATTCGAGGACCACATCGACTCCGTTCCCGCGAGTCAGCTCGGTTATCTCTTCGAGATAATTCGCCGCGTGGTGGTCGAGCACGTGATTCGCGCCTTGTTCGACGACATTGGCTCTGCCGCTTTCAGTGCCGCCTGTCCCGATGACCCTCAATCCCGCAGCGCGAGCCAACTGGACTGCGGCGATTCCGACTCCACCGGTTGCGCCGTGCACGAGCACGGTCTCGCCGGGTCGAGCCGCGGCGCGCTGAAACAAAGCTCGATAGGCGGTCGCGTATGGAATGCCAACCGCAGCGCCTTGTTCGAAGGTTATGTGTGATGGTAAGCGATGAACTTGCGATTCGCTGCAAAGCGCTTGATGGGCATATGCGCCGCTTAAAGTGCCCGCGACGTAGACGCTGTCGCCGGTCCGGACTCGCGTTACGGCTTTTCCGACCGAGTCGACAACGCCCGCTGCATCGCTTCCAGGCGTGTACGGTAGCGTTGGCTTCGCGGGATATTGACCAGATCTGATGTAGGTATCGACTGGATTTACACCAATGGCGCGTACTCGAACAACCGCTTCACCGGCAGCGGGAGTGAGATCGGGGATCTCTTCAAGCTGCATCACTTCGGGTCCGCCGAACTCGTGAACTCGAATTGCCTTCATTTCCTCAGCTCCAAAAAGCAGTCTGATTTTAGGTATAGCACGCGAATTGAAGTTGTGTGAAGACGCTGTTCGATACGCTTCAGCTTGTCGTAGTTTCCCGCGCAACCTTTCCCAGAGTGCAACGACATGCGAAAGCTTATCGGGCATTATCTCGCGAGCTTGCGCGTTTTCTTGAGTCTGGTTAATCTCGATACTGCCGGAATCAACAAGTCAGTTGACTTTTTGAAGGCAATCATAGCTAATGGTCAAGCGCACGCCGCTCCACGATGCCCACGTTTCAATCGGCGCTCGAATGGTTGAATTCGCCGGTTGGGAAATGCCCGTTCAATACACCGGCCACGTCCAGGAACATATGGCCGTACGCCAGGCGGCGGGCTTGTTCGATGTTTCGCACATGGGCGAGATTGAAATAACAGGGGACGATGCCCTCGCGCTGGTCCAACGTGTCACCACCAACGACGCCTCGAAGCTTCAGGACAATCAGGTTCAGTACTCTACACTTACAAACGAAACTGGCGGCGTGCTCGATGACTTGTTGGTCTATCGAATAAACGCCGAATACTTTCTGCTGATCGTCAATGCGGGCCCCGCGGATTCGGACTTCGAATGGATCAAGGGGCAGATCGGCGCGTTGAACGTGGAAGCGCATAACACGAGTCACGGCTATGCGTTGCTGGCGCTGCAAGGCCCGCGCGCCGAGCGCATCTTGCAACAGATCACCGACCACATGCTCGATCGTATTCCTTATTACTGGTCGCAACGGGTGCAGGTGGACGGGGTTGATTCTCGGGTTTCACGCACCGGGTACACCGGCGAAGACGGGTTCGAGATCCTCTGCAAGGCGGCCGACGCCAGACACATCTGGAACCGGCTGCTGGTGACGGGTCTCGAACGCGGGCTGATTCCGTGCGGGCTTGCTGCCCGAAACACTCTCAGGCTTGAAGCCGCGTACCGGCTGTATGGCAACGACATGGACGAGACGACCACGCCGCTCGAGGCGGGGCTCGGTTGGGTTGTGAAACTTGGAAAGGGCAGCTTCATCGGACGCGAAGCGCTTGATCGTCAGAAGCAAGAGGGATTGAGACGTAAACTTGTCGGCTTTGAAGTACTAGACCGCGCGCCGGCTCGTGACGGCTACCCGGTTGTGATCGAGGGTCAACAAGCAGGCGCCGTTACATCAGGAAGTCCCGCACCCTTTTTGAAGAAAAACATTGGGCTGGCTTATCTTCCAATCCCGCACACATCGGTTGGCACCGAGTTCTCGGTAGTCATTCGCGGACGCGACGTTCCGGCGCGCGTCGTCGAAACACCTTTCTACAAACGCGAAAGAACATTTGATTGATGCTGACGGAGAGAAAGAGATGTCAAACACACCAGAAGATCTCAGCTACACTAAGGATCACGAGTGGATACGGGCGAAGGGAAATGAGGCTACGGTAGGCATAACCGACCACGCTCAAAACCAGCTTGGCGACGTCGTATACGTTGAACTACCAAAGGTTGGCGACAAGTTCGAATCCTCCGAGCCCTTCGGCTCAGTCGAAAGCGTGAAGGCAGTCAGCGAGATCTACATGCCGGTCAGCGGCGCGGTCATCGAGGTCAATGAAGCGTTGAACGACTCGCCCGAACAAGTCAACGAAGATCCTTACGGCGAGGGCTGGATGATCCGAATCAAGGTCGACAAGCCCGCTGAGCTCGACGCGCTTTTGACCGCTGCCGAGTACGAAGACTACATCAAGGAAGAATCGGCGGAGTAATCCTGAATGAGATACATTCCGAACTCGCGCGACGAACGCCGCGCGATGCTGGCCGACATCGGTCTCGACCGCATCGAAGATCTCTTCGATCAAATCCCGGAACAACTCAAACTCAAGGAAGGGATTGGCATCGGCGAGCCTTTGAGTGAGCCCGAGCTGTTGGATTACTTTCGTGGGCTCGCGTCGAACAACGCCGTCGACTATCAATCTTTTCTTGGCGGGGGCGCCTACTCGCACTTCATACCTGTGATCGTCGATTCGCTGATCTCGCGCGCTGAGTTCTTCACCGCGTACACGCCATATCAACCGGAGCTGAGTCAAGGAACGCTCCAGTACACGTTCGAGTTTCAGACGATGATCTGCCAGCTCACGGGGATGGAGGTTGCGAACGCGTCTCTTTACGACGGCTCGACCGCGGTCGCGGAAGCGGTGCTGATGGCTCATCGCGTCACTCGCAGAAACAGGTTCATCATTGCCGACACGCTTCATCCGCAGTATCGCGAAGTTGTCTCGGCTTATACAAAGAACCTCGGACTAACGCTCGACCTCGCTCATCACGATGAACATGGAACGTTCGATCAACGCTCGCTCGGGGTCGACAAGGAGACCGCCGCTATCGTTGTGCAGTCGCCAAACTTCTTCGGGTGCATCGAAGACGTCGCAGCGCTTGCCGAGGCTGCCCACGAAGCCGGCGCGCTGTTGATCGTGGCGGTGACCGAGCCGATGAGCCTGGGCATCTTAAAGCCGCCGGGCGCATGCGGCGCCGACATCGTTGCGGGTGAGACTCAGTCATTCGGCATACCGTTGAGTTACGGCGGACCGTACTGCGGGATGTTCGCGACGCTTGATAAGCATGTTCGCCAGATGCCCGGCAGGCTGGTTGGCGAAGCTCGCGACGCACAAGGCCGGCGCGGTTACGTGCTGACGCTCTCGACCCGCGAGCAGCACATCCGTCGCGAGAAGGCGACTTCAAACATCTGCACGAACCAGGGACTGTTTGCATTGATGACGACAGTTTACCTGGCGACGATGGGCAAGCGAGGAGTGCAAGAGGTTGCTCGTCAGAATCTCCAAAAGGCGCATTATGCTGCATCAGAGATCAGCAAGGTCGACGGGTTCGGTTTGAGATTCGACGCGCCCTTCTTCAATGAGTTTGTGTTGCGCACTCCTCAGCCTGCGGCCGAGATAGCCGAGCGGCTGCTCGACAAGGAAATAATCGGCGGAGTTGCGCTTGGACATTATTATCCTGAGATCAAGGACTCGCTGCTTTTGTGCGTGACTGAGACTACAAAGAAGCAAGCGATCGATAACCTCGTGGGCGCGCTGTCCGAGATGTGATTTCCAGTGAGGAGGCGAGCTATGCCAAGTTTACAACACCTTGGAGTGGGCGGTGTGATCTTTATCGTTGGAGCCGCCATTTACATCATCAATTTCTTGCTTGGAGTCTTGCGACGAGGCAAGCCGTTGCCGATTGACGGGGTCGGTTTGATGGTGCTGGGAATCGGCGCCGCGCTTGTTCTGAGATGGTGACCAAGAAAACAGGATGGGCAAGAACAGAATTAAGAAGGCTGCGACTCACGTAGTCCAGGACGAAGGGCTGCTATTCGAGGAATCGCGAGGGGGTCGAATCGGTTACTCGATCCCTAAACTCGATGTTCCCGAGCAACCCTATGATCAGTTGATTGAGAGCCGGTTGTTGCGCGATGACGATCTGGACGGAATGCCCGAGCTGTCTGAGGTAGATGTGATTCGCCACTTCACGCGGCTATCGACCTGGAATTACTGCATCGATCACGGGCTGTATCCGTTGGGCTCGTGCACGATGAAGTATAACCCCCGAATTAATGAAAGAATCGCACGCATCGAGGGCATCGCGGCACTTCATCCGCTAACCCCCCCGCCGCTCGCACAAGGCGCGCTCGAGATCATCTTTCGACTCGAACGCTGCTTGTCTGCAATCACGGGACTCGCAGCCGTCACGACTCAGCCGGCGGCCGGGGCGCAAGGCGAGATGACGGGATTGATGATGGTTCGCGAGGCGCTCACCGACCGAGGCAATCCGCGCAAGAAGGTGCTGATTCCAGATTCTGCACACGGGACAAATCCGGCGTCGGCAACTATCTGCGGCTACAGCGTCGAGACAGTGATCTCCAGATCAGACGGCTTGACTGACCTTGAAGACCTCCGCCGTCACATGACCGAGGATGTGGCGGCGTTCATGCTGACCAACCCGAATACGCTCGGAAAGTTCGAGCGGAAGATTATCGAGATTTGCGACATAGTTCACGAGCGTGGCGGCTTCGTTTACATGGACGGCGCAAATATGAACGCTCTTGCAGGCGTGACACGGCCCGCGAGTTTCGGCATAGACGTGATGCACTTGAATCTTCACAAGACGTTCTCTACGCCGCACGGCGGCGGGGGTCCGGGCGCGGGTCCCGTGGCGGTCACCGCCGAGCTTGAACCCTATCTTCCGTTCCCGCGAATAGCGCGCGCCCAAGATGGAAAGCTCACTCTGGATTTTGATCGACCAAAGTCAGTCGGTCGAGTTCGCGCGTATGTTGGCAACTTCGGCGTTCTGGTGCGAGCGCTTGCGTACATTCTGACGCACGGCGATGAGGGCCTGCTCGAAGCGACGCAAACAGCCGTGCTGAACGCGAACTACATCGCGCATCACTTGAAGGACACATACGATGTCGCTTTTCCGGGCCGAGTAATGCACGAGGTTGTGTTTTCTGACAAGCGACAGCTCAAGCACGGCGTGAAGAATGTAGACATAGCGAAGCGGCTGATCGACTACGGCTTTTATCCGCCAACAATGTCGTTTCCATTAATCGTCAGCGGCGCATTAATGGTCGAGCCTACAGAGACCGAAGGCCGCAACGAATTGGACTTATTCATTGACGCGATGAAGTCGATAGCCGAAGAAGCCGCTGAACAGAAAGATTTACTCAAGCAGGCGCCGCTGACTACAAAGGTTGGCCGGTTGGATGAGGTTGCCGCTGCGCGCAGGCCGGTGTTGCGTTGGAGCGCCGAAAAAGAAGAAGGACGTTCGGCCTGATGCTCACAATTGCGATCACAAAGGGTTCGACGAAAGAGAGTTTGGATAGGGTCCGCGAACGATTGCTCGGCGACGAGCAGGTGCGGCAGATGATTCGAGCGCGCGCCTACGAGATTTACGAGCTGCGTGGAGGACAGCCCGGGAGGGAGGCTCAGGATTGGCTGCGCGCGGAGCGTGAAGTGCTGGCCTTTTTGATCGCGCGTGAGCCGAGTCGAGCTGAAGAGAAAGAGTCTCGCCCAAGCACCGCCGCGACCGTGTCTGCTGCTCCTGAAAAAAATGCCGCGCCTGCAAGACGGAAGTCTCGCCGGCCGCCGCAACCAAAGAAAGAGCCGACGAAGCGCGCTGCCTCAAAGAAGCCCCCCGCGTCAAAAGCGACGCCCAAGCGAAGCAATGCCCCGAGGTTTGAAGAGAACAAATACAAGAACCCAGGCGATCGCTAAGACCAACAAACATCAGGATGCTACTTGTTTGGAGCGTAGTAGCCTTCACGCGTACGCGCTGCGTAACCCGACCGTGTTAGAAACACCTTGATGTGCCGTAAACGACCGTCGTGTTCCAGGTTCTTCGGGATGTAGGTGATAATATACTGGCTCTTCAGCTCGCGCGCGACCTGCCCATAAACGTCTTTCATCTCTTTGTCCTCGAGCGGCGAGAAGATCCGTCCGCCGGTTCGCGAACAAAGATCAGTCATCAACTGCTCGGCGCGCTCGTACCTGGCGACCATAATATCGGCCATCTGCGCATTCCCACCGCCGAACACCCGCGCGGCTTTGCCTCGATAGCGGTCAAGCTCGTTTATGAACTGCCGGGCTTTGCTGATGACGTAGACGACCGCGCCTGATTTGACGATCGATGTAAGCGCTTGCTCGTAAGTAACCTTACTGGACGTGTCATCGCCATCCGTTAGCATGATAATCGCTCTGCGGCCCTCGACCTTTGCAAGCTGCTCGTCGGCAGCGGAAAACAGCGCATCGTAAAGCGCGGTGCTTCCATAAGTGAAGCTGCCGTTCTTGGTTTGCACCATTCCCGGCTTGAACCGCCACGACAGCGCGTGTCGAACGTCGTCGGCCTTTGCGGTCCAGTCCTGAATCAATTCGACGTTTGTATGGAACTCGATGACACTGGTCTTGTCTTCGGGCCCAAGCTGACTCACGAAGTGCATCGCCGCGTCGCGAAGAGAGTTGATCTCGGACACAACCGAGCCCGAGGCGTCCAGCATCAGCACGACGTTCACCGGCACGCTGCTTATGACGAAGCTTGCGATATCCTGGCGTTGCCCGTCTTCGGCAACGATGAATTCGTCCTTGATCAAATCAGCGGCCTGATGACCGTAGGGGTCCATCACGGTCACATTGAGAAGCACCTCTTCCGCCCGCAATCGAATCGCTTGGTCGGTCCCTTGCTGTTCTTTTGGCGGCGTCTTGCGCCCGCTTTGCGGCAAAACGCCACCGCCTCCAATCGAGGCTAGAGCGACAGCCCAAACGATAGCGGTTTTGATTCCTCGCACTATCGGCATATCCGGTCTCGTTACCAATTCAGTATAGCGCAGACGAGGATGATATTTGAATCTCGTCGTTAGGAATTCAATTTTGACCACCAGGCATGCGGAAAAACCGGCCGTCAAGATTTTCAAGGTTTTTTCAAGGTGGCCATCGATAATGGTTTTGGTCGCGAGAAATTCTGTTTGGACGCATAGATTTACGGATCCTGTGAGCACCGCAAGAGTGATAAGGCAGGACGGATGAGAAAAGCGAACTCCCCAGCGCTCGTAGTTCTATTTTCCGCACTCCTAATTCTTCATACCTCGATTACTGCATTTGCTGGGATTTCATTTGTTCCCGGGCAAGGTGTCGTTCTGACCGGCGCTGAGGGTGTGGTCTTGACCGGCGCCGAGGGTGTGGTATTGACCGGCGCTGAGGGTGTGGTTCTCACTGGCGCCGAGGGCCTAGCCTTGACTGGCGCAGACGGGATTAGGGTCTATGGTGCTGACGCGCTGACCTACGTTGGAGAAGAAGGCATAACCGTAAGCGGCGCAGATGGGAACGGGATTCAGAGCCTCGATCCAGAGCTTGCGTGGCTGCTCAACACGCTCCCCGACTCGAGTGCCATTAATGTATTCGTCGTCTTCTATCGTATGCCTTCCGCGTCTGATTTCGACGCCCTGCGAGCGGCGGGTATCCTGGGTGGCACTATTTTCAACAACCTCCCAATGGTGATGGTCAACGCGACTAAATCGCAGATCGCCGCCATTTCGAACCTGGTCTCTGTTAGGAGCATATACTCAAACAAGACGTGTCAGTTCTTCACTCACGACACGAGAATCATAACCGGCCAAGCCAAAGTTCTTACCGACCAGACGCTGACTCGACGGAATGGTGGAATGCCGCTCTCGGGGCAGGGAATCACTGTGGCAGTGCTCGATACAGGGATCGACACGACACATCCCGACTTGACCTACGGCTCGAAGGTAATCCAAAACGTCCGAGTTGCGGACTTGCAAGGAAGCGCGCCGGCTTTTCTCTACCCACAAGTCATCGAGGGCCTGAGCGATAGCGATCCAGTGATGGGTCACGGGACCTTTGTGGCGAGCGTAATCGCCGGGACTGGCGCCGCGGCGTGCGGCTATTACGGCGGAATGGCGCCGGGCGCGAAGCTGCTCGGCGTGTCAGGCGGCGACGCGAGCTTGTTCTTTGTGCTGTCTGGCATCGATTACATTCTCTCGCACCGCGCAGATATGAACATTCAGGTCGTTAATTGCAGCTTCGGGATAAACGGCGTGTTTGACGTCAATGATCCCGTGAACATCGCGACGCGCATTATGCACGACGCGGGCATCTCGGTTGTGTTTTCGGCGGGAAATCGCGGCGAACAGCCAAACTCGCTTAATCCTTATTCGGTCGCGCCGTGGGTAATCGGCGTTGGTTCAGGTACTAAGACAGGCTCGCTTTCAAGCTTCTCCTCGCGCGGCGCGGCCGCCTACGGCATGTTTCATCCGACGCTGGTGGCGCCCGGAGAATCCGTCGTGGCAGCTCGAGCAACAGGCGTCAACGTTGTCGGCACCTCCGGTCTGAGTGCTGGACTGGTTTCAAGTGACAATGACCTGCGCGCTGTGCCGCCGTCGTACTTGCCGAAGTACACAAGCAGCTCGGGCACGAGCTTCGCGGCGCCTCACGTTGCGGGAACCATAGCGTTGATGCTGCAGGCGAATCCAGCTCTGACAGTTGATCAGATCAGACAGATTTTGCAGCAGACCGCGACGCCTATGCTCGGTTATTCGCGGTACCAGGTTGGAGCAGGTTATCTCAACAGCTATGCGGCTGTTCGAAGAGCGGCACTCGGGATTCCGCTCGGACGGTTCCGCGGAATGCTCAACAATCCGGCGGTGACTATGTATCGTGATTCGATCGTAGGATACAGCGGCGTCGCTGCTCCAGGGTCAACGTATTCGAACACCTTCAACATACCGTCGGACGCCGTCTTTGCAACTGTCGAAATCGGCTGGCTCCAAAGCGGACCGGCAGTCGGCGTTCTTGCCGCGACGCTCATTGGTCCTGATCGGGCAACTTCGCTGCTTGCTGCAAACGCGCTCGGGCTTTTGCCTTTGAATAAGACCGGGGCTACGATCGATGACCCTGCCCCGGGAAGCTGGACGCTAAACGTCGCCAACCTGAGCGATCCTGCGACTGGCGCCTCACAGCGTTTTGTGGTTGCAGTCGAGATCTTTCGCGCGAGGTACTCGGTGACCGGGCTTGACGGACTCTCATCCAGTGACCGCGCCGCAGCCGGCTGCGCCCTGCGCACTGGGTTGATGACAGCGACGTCGGGAGATTTCGCCCCTAGCGTATCGGCAACTCGGCTTGACGTCGCGCGCGCGGTAATGTTGGGCGCAGGCGCGCGGGTGCCTCAGTATTTGCCTGACTCACCCTCATACACGGACGAACCCAGCGACGACAGCATTATTTTCATCGAGAGCGTCGCGCATTCGCCGTACGGCGATTTAATGGTAACCACCGGCAAAACCTTCAATCCTCAGGCGCAAATTGACCGCGCAACGGTGGCGGTCGCGATGGTCAAAGCGCTCGGGCTGGATCAGGACGCCCAGGCTGCAAGCGCCACGAACCCAGGACTCGTTGATTGGAATTTAGTGCCGACTGGAGCCCGAGGTTACGTCAGCATCGCCATAACGCGCGGCTTAATGCGTGCTAATTTGGGTTACTTCAGGCCGCAGGATTTTATGACAAGAGTGGAGCTTGCCGCTGCTGCGACTGCCCTCCGGCAGGCGGCGAGATGAGAGCCTCCGAGAACAGGAGATGTGGGAATGGCGATGCAGTCGCCAAAGAAGACTTTTGACAACCGAGGCGTGTTGCTTCCTCTTGTTTCCGTGCGAATGACCGGAAGTAGATCGGTTGACTTGCCGAGGTTCATGGTTGCGCGTTCGGGCAGAAGCCGAGCGTTCAAGGTTTTTTCAACTGGTGGCTGATAAAGTGGGTGCTGAAATCGGGTAAGTTCCCGATCGTTAGCCGCTCAACTGGCGGCCACTTTAAGGAAGCGCGGCGTTTTTACTGGGGAGGGACGCCGCGCTTTTTTTCCAGCGGATGACTGAATTCATCGACAGTAAACTGCAGAGGCCCGACCTTAGGGGAAGCCTGATTAGGCGCCAGCGAATCATAGACCGGCTGCGCTCAAACGTTACTTTGAGTGCGAGCTTTATCTGCGCCGGCCCCGGCTGGGGCAAGACTACGGTGGCGGCGGAGTTTGTCAACAGCCTGGATGTGCAGGCTGTCTGGTACGACCTCGACCCATCCGACGCCGACGTCGTTGTATTTTTTCAATATTTGGCGCGGGCGGTGCAGCAGGCTGTTCCCGATTTCGGTCACAACACGCTAAGTCTGCTTCGCTCCGGCGCTGGCTCGCGATTCGAGCAGCTTGCCGACCTTTTTCTTTTTGAGCTTTCCGAAATAGTAGAGGCAAATCTCATTGTTGTCCTTGATAACATACATCACATCTTTTCGGCGGAATGGAGCGAGCCCGTCCTTTATCGGCTTGTCAACCTTTTACCTGAAGGGATTCACTTCGTACTGTTGGCGCGGGCTCAGCCTGGTTTTACATTTTCGCGCATGCGCAGCAAACAAGTGTTGGATCAAATAGACGCGGACGTGCTCGCCTTCAGCCGCGGTGAGGTTGCTGAGTTATTTCAACCGCTGTTGGCTGCGGGGACAGGCTCATCGCCCGGAAACGCGGATACGATCGAAAAGCTGCTGAGTTGGACCCAGGGGTGGGTGGCGGGTTTGCAAATAATCCGCAAGGCACTGGAAGCCGACCCTTTGCTTTGCAAGCAAGAGATTGACGAGATAATCACCCGGTCCGAGACCGGGATATTCGACTACTTTGCCGAGCGTGTTTATCATGCGGAGCCGCCGGAGATGCGCGAGTTGCTGGTTCGCGCGGCAATGCCCAACCGTCTTACGGTCGAAATTCTGAAGCAAGCGCTTAGTATGCACGTGACGAGCGAGCAGCTCCAGGCGGCCGTTCGCGAGAACGTTTTTCTGACTCGTCTGGCAGGCGAGAACGACACCTACATTTTTCACCCGCTGTTCCGCGACTTCCTCTGCGGTCAACTAAAGCAAGAGGTTTCGCCAGATGAATACTGTAACATGCACCGCCGACTGGCCCGGTATTATGCCGGCCGGGAGGAGTGGGGCTTATCGCTGCAGCATTTCTTTGAGGCTGGCGACGAAGCGAGCGCGGCTGAGACGCTGCTGACAGCCGAGCGGCCGCTGCTGGCCGGCGGCTTGACGCGCACGGTCAGCTCTTACCTGCCGAGATTCGGTCGCGACACTCTCAATCGTCACCCACAACTCTACAACCTCATGGGTGAAGTCAAAATCATCGAGGGCGATGCTAACAGCGCGGAAGCAATGTTCAAATCGGCGCTCGCTGCGAAGTGCAATACGCCTGGTGTTCAAGCCGCCGCACTCGCCGGTTTGGCGCATTCCGCGGTGCGTGAACATAACTTCAAGGAAGCAATCAAGTACGCTGAGGCCGCCGAGCGTTGTGAATCCACAGCGCGGAAAGCGGATGATGGAGCGGCGTTGGTCGCGCGGATCAAGAACGTTGGGGGAGCTGTCAGGGTCTTCGAGGGCCGTTACCGTGAGGCCAATGAGCTAATGGAGCAAGCATTACGACTCGCGCACGAGGCCGGCGACGTTCGGTTGATAAGATCGATTTCGCACAACCTGGCCTTGCCCGCTTTCATGGAGGGCGATTTTCATGCGGCGCTCAGGTACTTTTCGCGCAGCCCCATTTCCGAAAACTCAGGCTCGCGCCGGTCGTTGCATCCTGATTCGATACTGCTTTATTTGAACCGCGCCGCTGTCTATACCGCATTGGGAAAACTCGACATGGCTGAGCGCGACATCAGCAGGGCGGGCGAGGTTGCCCGCGTGTTCAACTTGCGCGGTTTCTTCCCTCGTATAACCGAGGGAAGGGCGAACATTGCGCGGGAGCGACGCCGGTTCCAAGACGCCCATCATCTCTACGCCGAGGCGATCGAGGAGTATCGAAACGCAGATTCTGACCCATACAAATCCGATCTGTATTACGAGCGGGCGCTCCTGGAGCTTAGACGCGGCGAGCTTGAGCGCGCGATCGAGTTGATTGACGTGATGGTTTGGGACCGGCGAAAGAACGGTCGCGAAATCGAGTTGGCGCTCGCACAGCAAATGCGCGCCCGGATTCTGGTCGAGCGCGGCGATGCGCATGCGCTCGACGAAGCCGACGCCAGCGAGCCCTTGCTCAGACGCCTCGGCTGCAATTACTATCTAGCGATAGGTGATTATGTGAGAGCGCGGACGCTGGCTGGGCGAGACGATGAAGGAGGACGGCGGGCGCTCTCTGAATTCCTCGAGCTTGCAGAGCGTTTCGACTACAGCTACTTGGTTGCCACAGAAGAATCGTTTCATGCAGCGCTTGGAGATCTTTGTCGGAGATATTCAATCAATTCTGCGTGGTTGAATTTCGCGCTGACACAGGTATGATTGCGGATTTCAGATTTCGAATTGCGGATTGTCGAGTCCGAGATTTGTGATCCGCAACCCGCAATCGAGTATGGTTCCTCAATTCTTTCTCAAAACCAAGCTGTTAAATCCACGCCTGGGCCGGCGGGTTGTGCCTCGCGCGCGATTGCTCGAACGGCTGCGCGCGTTTCTTGATCGACCCGCAACCATCATCTGCGCAGACGCGGGTTGCGGGAAGACAACGCTTGTCGCAGACTTCGTGCGCTCTTCGGGCTTGCCTTTCACCTGGTATCAGATAGATCGCTCCGATCTCGATTTGGCCGTGTTCTTCGGCTACCTCGTCTACGGGATCCGGACTATCTGCCCGGACTTTGGTGAGGTTGTGCTGCGCTATATGTCGGAAAGTGAGGAGCTAAGCTCGAAAACGGACCAGCTCGTCGACGCGCTCGTCAATGAAATCAGCGAGCAGATCGATAAGAAATTCATAGTTGTGCTCGACGATTATCACCATGTCGATGCGAGCAAGCCAATCGCTGCCGCCGTCGATCGGTTGATCCAATACGCGCCCGATGTACTTCACGTGATATTTACGACACGAACCATGCCAAACCTGTCGATCACCCGCCTGCGAAGCAAGGGAATGATCGGAACGCTTGGGCGCCAGGAGTTGTCATTCACGCGAGAGGAGGTCGAGCAATTGCTCAATCAGAACGCGCACAGTCAGCTTGGCGACGATCTGATAAAGCAGGTTTGCGAGCGCACCCGCGGCTGGGCTACGGGCGTTCAACTAATCGTTCAAGCATTCGAGCGGCTCAACGAGAACGGCGAAGGGACCGGACGCTCTCCTCGACCGGGAGCCTCAGGCTTTTTCGAAATGCTAAAGCACAGCGAACAAGAGATCTTCGACTACTTCGCTGAAGAAGTGCTCGAGCAAGAGGCGCCCGAAACACAAGACGCGCTTCTCAAGTTATCGCTATTCACTCGGATTGATCACGCGGCCGCCAGTTGTGTGTTGCCGGTCGAGCGGGCTTATCAGCTCCTTGCATCATTTCAGCGAAGCAATTTATTTATCTCGCAAATCGAAGACGAAATTGACTCTTACAGCTTTCATCCGATGTTTCGGCGATTCCTGCGCCGCCGGCTGAGGTCCGGGATTGGCGAGGCTGGAATGCACGCGCTAGAGAACCAGTATGCCGACCACCTCATGAAACTCGGCAAATGGCAGAGGGCCGGACTGATGTACGCGGATGCTCGCAACACGGAGGCGATGGCAAGGATCCTGGTTGACCGGGGCCGCGAGTTGTTGGACGCCGGCATGTTTGAAATAGTGAAGCGCGGATATGATGCGGTCGGAGGAGGCGCGCCCGAAATTCACCCCGAGATACAACGCCTGCGCGCTCACATTGCGCGGATCGAAGGGGATCTCGATCTCGCTGAGCGTCTGTTCGGCAAGGCCGCTGCAGGCGCGCACAACATGAATGACACTCGTTGCTATGCCTCGGCCTCGCATGGTCTGGCGTCGGTTTACATTCAAAGGGGCGAACCGGCGCGGGCGTTTAACCTTGCAGCCGAAGCTTTAGCCAAAGCTCCGAGCGACGACCTGGAGCTCCGCGCGCGCTGCGAGCATACGATCGGCAATTGCCAGTTTCTGGCTTCGGTCGCGACCGGCGACTTCGCCGAGGCGATCAACACCTGGAGGCGCGCTGCGAAGCTCGCCAAAGAGGCGGGCAAGGACAGTCTTGCCCAAATAATCTCGCACAACATCGGGATGCCTTATGCTTTCACGGGCGATTTTGCTCGCGCGCGAGAATGGTTCTTACAACTCGTCGACGGCGAGGCGAGGCGCGTGCCGCTTCCGCAACAAGCTCTCGCCTATTGCAATTTGGCCAGGGCGGACTTTGCCCTGGGCGACTTCGATGGGTGCGAGCGGCAGCTAGAAAGGGCCTTCGAAGTATGCAGGCTTTTCAACCTGACGCTGGAACGCGCGGAAGCCCACGAAATAGCCGGAAATCTGCATCGCGAACGAAAAGAGCCCGGCCTGGCGCGCGAACACTATTTTAAGGCCGAAGAGCATTACCGCGATGCGGGCATGCAACTCGAGTCTCGCGAGCTTCCAGACGAGCAGTTGAAGCTGTTGATCGTAGAAGGCAAATTGTCAAAGGCTCGCGACGCGGCGGAAGGGTTGCTGTCTAAACGCGCGCGTTTGGGTCGTGGATTCCCGCTTGCCCGCGCGCGGATGCTGCTTGGACAAGTGATGCTCGAAAGCCGCGTGGGAAACTCGCGAGAGTTGCTTGCAGAAGCGCTCAGCGGATTCAATGCCTGTCGCGCCAATGCCTGGATTGCCGCCGCACGGTTCCTGCTGGCAAGGGCCGAGTTCTCGGCAGGCAACTTGGAAGCCTGCGTCACCCACATTACGGAAGCGCTTCGAATATCCAAAGAGCTTAACTATTCCCATTTGGTTCAAGTCGAATCGCAGCGAGCGCCGGAAGTGTTTCAGCTTGCCCTCGCGCGGGGGATCGACGCGGAGTATTTACAGAGCCTGGGAATCAAGGCCGAAGCGGTGACCGGCCGAGCGGCGGACGAGACGATCGTTCCCCGCCCACTCATTGGCCAACTTGCCCGGTCCATTTCTCCGGGGCGCGAAATAGACTTGACGATAAACATGCTCGGTTCCGTCGAAGTGTTTCGCGAGCAACGCCGCGAGCTTGCCCGGGACGCCTGGTCGCTTTCAAGGGCGCTGCGAATCTTTTGCTTCATAGTGTCGCGGCACAACCGCCGCGCAACCAAGGACGGTATTGTTGAAACGTTCTGGCCTGACGCTGCGCTGGAAGAAATCGAGAAAAACTTCTGGCCGACGATCTCCACCATTCGTCGCGCGTTGAATAGCAATCAGGAGATTAAGAAGAACTTCATTCGTTATCGCGAGAGCGCCTACTATCTCGACCCGGAGTTCAATTACTTCGTGGACACCGAGGAGTTCGAGCGGCTGATCACGCTTGCGCGCGAATGTCGTCGCGAAGGAAACACGGAAGGCTTCGCCTCGGCAGCTCACAAGGCGGTTGAGTTGTATCGCGGGGAGTTCCTCGAGGACATATACGATAATTGGGTCGACGAACCGCGCGCGTACTATCAAAGCATCTACTTCGCAGCGCTGAAGGAATTGGCAGACCATCACCATCGCGCCAAAGAATACGAGCAAACCATAGCCTCTTGCCAGATGATCCTGAGCCGAGACGCGTATCGCGAAGATGTTTGCCGACAGTTGATGGACACCTATGCTCAAATCGGAAACCGCGCGGCAGTGCGCGAACAATACGCACGTCTCGAGAGGTTGTTGAGGGAGGAGCTTGGAGTCGACCCATTGCCTGATACAGTTGCTACATATAAGAGGTTGATGCGTGAGATGTGAAAGCACGAGGAGGACGAAAAGTACGTAAAGGACTAAAAGGGAGTGCGTCCTTTTGGTCCTTTAGTCCTCTTGTTTGATTCCTATGCTTCCTCAATTCTTCCTAAAGACTAAACTGTTGCCGCCGAGACTGGGTCGGCGCGTTCTGCCCCGCCCGCGGCTGGTCGATCGCCTTCGGGGCTTTCTGGATCAATCGGCCACCATAGTGTGTGCTGATGCCGGCTGCGGGAAGACCACGCTTGTCACCGAGTTCGTCCGTTCATCTGGCTTGCCCTTTGTCTGGTATCAAATTGACCCGACTGATGTGGATCTGGCGGTGTTCTTTGGGTATCTGGTTTATGGCATTCGCTCTATTCACCCACAGTTTGGACAAGTAATATTGAGGTTTATTTCGGAGACTGAGGACCTTGCATCGAGAACCCATCAACTGGCCGACGTGTTCGTGAACGAAGTCAGCCAGCAGATTGAGCAGAAGACCATCATAGTTTTAGATGATTATCACCACGTTGACTCGAGCGAGGCCATTGCCGCAGCCATAGATCAAATTGTGCGGTACGCTCCCGACGTACTTCACATCGTGGTCACCACTCGAATGATGCCCAACTTGTCGGTGACCAGGTTACGGAGCAAAGGACTGGTCGGCGTCGTAGACCGCAAGGACCTGCTGTTCACCCCGTCTGAAGTTCAGAAGCTGTTCGCCGAAACTTTTCACCAGCCGTTAGCCCGCCAACAACTCAATCAATTCTATGAGCGGACTGAAGG
Organism: Blastocatellia bacterium; assembly: GCA_036505875.1. GTDB lineage: Bacteria > Acidobacteriota > Blastocatellia > UBA7656 > UBA7656 > Onstottus_A. The sequence continues at coordinate 24,716 of DASXSR010000196.1, forward strand.
CTGGGTCACCGGCCTTCAGTTAATTCAGCAGTCGCTTGATCGAAGCGAAGTCCAGGATGCTAGCGATACTCGCGAACGCTTGGCCAAGGCCTTCCAGCGGTCGGAGCTTGATATCTTCGATTACTTCGCGGAGGAAGTCCTACAAAACGAGACCAGGGAAACTCGTATGATGCTGGGCAAGCTTTCGCTGCTCGATCGGATCGACCCGTCGATATGTCACGCAGCGCTGGGGATTGACGACTGCGCCGGTCAACTAAGAGCGCTGGCGAAGCGAAATGTTTTTATATCGCAGACTTATGCCTCGGGCGCCGACGAAGAATACAGGCTCCACCCGTTGTTTCGGAGCTTTCTCGCACGATGGTTGGCAACCAAACTAGGAGCTGACGAGATCCAGCAATTGCACAAGGGATGCGCGGCGTACTTTGCGGGCGCATCCCAGTGGGAGCTTGTTGTTAATCACCTCGCTGAGGCAGGAGCGTTTGATGAAGTGGCCGACGTGCTCGCCGAACGAGGCTCGCAGTTGGTCGAGTCGGGACGTTTTGAAACCATCAAACGCATCTTCGATCGAACGCCCGGCGAGTTGCTTAGCAGGCGGCCCCGGGCTCTGATCGCTCGCGCGGACGTTGCATTGACTGAAGGCGATCACGCGCAGGCGTTGGAGCTGTACGCGCAAGCAGCACGCGCCGCGCGCGAGTCTCAAGAGAAGATTGTAGAAGCGGAGGCATTGCGCGGTCAGGCTTACATTGCTCGTCATCGGAATGACTGTAAGCTGGCGTCTAAGTTAGCCACCGTCGCCATCGAGCTTGCCCCGGAGAGCCACGCGTTGCGTGCAAGATGTTATAACACGATCGGCTTGTGCTGCTTCGCGTCGCCGGGTGGAACCGAGCGCGCAATCGAGAGCTGGCGAGCCGCGCTTGAGGAGGCAAGGGAAGCTGGTGACCTCCGCTTCGCGAGAATCGTGCTTCACAATCTCGGATTGCCTTACGCGATGGAAGGTGATTTCAACGAGGCGCAGAGCTGGCTTGCTCAAATGATCGACGGGCATGACTCGGCCAGCCAAGTTCCGTTTCCCCAAGAGGCTATAGCGCATCTCAACCTTGCGCGATTGAAGATCGTTCAAGGCAAACTCGACCAGGCAGAGTCACATCTCGGTTTGGCACTCGACCGCTGTCAGGTGTTCAACCTCAAATCCTGGCTGGGGGATACGCTGGAGGCCTACGGTAATCTTTATCGGGAGCGGGAAGATTACAAGCAGGCGCTCGAATTCTACGACGAAGCCGCACGCGCATATCGCGATGCAGGGGTCGCTCTTGCCGATCGCGAGCTTCTCGATGAACGAGCGACGCTATATCTTCGAACCGGCGACTTGCGCGCGGCCGAGCACGAGGCCGATGAATACTTTCACGCGCACTCGGGCGGGACGGCTGCGGAGCGCTCGACTGCTCTCATCACTCGTGGGCGAATTCAGATGGCGACTGGTCGGCTGGCGGAAGCTGAAGCCACGCTCATTGCAGCGGGTGAGTTGACTCGAGACAATCGGCTTCACTACAACGAGGCGCGCGCGCGCTTGTTCCTAGCATTGCTTTATTGGAATCAAGGCGGAAGCGATGAAGCGCTCGCTCAGCTTGGCCGAGTTGTGGAGCTCGCAATCAGGTATGAGTATTCGTACTTGCTGTCATCCAAGGCTGCCGCTTCACCGGCGTTGTTCCGAGCTGCAATTCAGAAAGGGATTGCGCCGGATTTCTTGTCGCAGCTTATCCCTGCTGAACCGGTCGAGATGGCGGCAGCGGCAATCGCAGGCATTGGCGCCGTCGCAGTTTCGACTGTCGTTCAGCCTGTGATAGAGCGGACGGCTCATGATCTTCAGGTCAACATGCTCGGAACCGTCGAAATATTCCCTTGCGGAACGGGAAAAGAGTCGTGGAGACCCGCGAAGGCCTTGCACATTCTCTGTTATCTTTGCTCGCGACACAATCGTCGTGCGCTGAAAGAAACACTTGTGGAGGAGTTCTGGTCGGATGTCGACGAAGAGACTGTGTCTAAGAATTTTCACCCGACGATCTCGCACTTGAGAAAAGAACTGAATCGCGGACAGGTCGTGAAGAAGGACTTTTTGCTTTATCGAGAGGGAGCTTATCTGCTTAATCCGCAGTATCGCTATAGTTTTGACACGGAGGAGTTTGAGCGCTTACTCGAGGAGTCGCGCGAGGCACAACGCGAAGGTAGCGCAGACAAGTCGGCCGAGCGTTTAGCGGAAGCCATCAAGCTGTACCGCGGCGACTTTTTGGAAGAGTTTTACTACGGTTGGATCGAGGAACTTCAAAGCTATTATCGCGATCTTTACATCGAAGCGCTGAAGGATCTGATCGCGCACCACAGCGAGCTTGGCGACCACGAGCTCGTGATTCGATACGGACAGATGCTGCTGACGCGGGACCCGTATCAAGAGGAGGTTCACACCCGGGTGATGGAAGCACACGTGAGGTCGGGGAATCGCGCGGCGGCAATCGAGCAGTTTGACGGCTTACGGAAGATGCTTCGTCGCGAGCTGGGAGTGGATCCGCTTCCGGCCACGATTGCGAAGTATGAAGCCCTGATCAAGTAGACGAATTTGTAGCCGACCAGGAAGACTGAAAACAAAATCATCGCTACCGTTGTATTCCCTCGGCCCATCCTGTAAAATCGGCAAGTATCTTGCGAGCGGGACGCCGTGGTCGGCTCGGCAGATTCAATTGACGATGATCAGCTGCCTCAAGGAAATCAAGATGAAGTTCAAGAAACGACACTTGCTGTCTGCCCTATCGCTTGTTCTCCCGCTCACGTTTGCCGGCGCCCACACCGAACAGCGCCAAACGCAGGCCGACTTTGCGGCGCGCAAGAAAATCGCCGACGACTTCGCTGATGCGATTCTGGTCGCAAAGGATAACTTCGCCGGGCAGATGGACTTCAACAAGATTACAAAAGCCTCGATCACCGGGATGCTGCGCACGCTCGATCCCCATTCGACTTACTTCGATCGCCAGCAATGGGACGACTTTCAAAACGATCAAAGCAGCCGTTATTACGGAATTGGATCCACGATCATCCAGCACAATGGAAAGGTGTACATCGTCTCGCCCACCGAGGGGATTGCGGCATACAGGGCGGGGCTTCGCTACGGCGATCACATAGCCGCGATCAATGGCGAATCGACTGAAGGCTGGACGCAGAGTCAGGTTCGAAACAAGCTCATCGGACCGGAAGGCACCACAGTAACCGTAAGAGTTAACCGACTGGGCGTTGACAAGCCGATCGAGTCAAAGCTGATTCGAGGACCCGTGCCCCTCCCGTCGGTCGCGAATTATTTCATGATCGGCGCTGGCGTCGGTTACATCAATCTTGAACGCGGGTTCAATACAACTACTTCGGATGAAGTTCAGCAGGCCATCAAGGAATTGCGGCGGCGCGGGATGACCTCTCTGGTGCTCGACCTCAGAGGGAATCACGGCGGGCTGGTCGAACAGGCGCAACGTGTTTCGAATTTGTTTCTTTACCAGGGACAGAAGATATTGGCGATGCGCGGGCGGCCGGGCGTCTTCCCGTCGCGTGAATACGTTGCGAACAACACCTCTCCCGAAGAGTATCCGATCGTTGTTCTCATAAACCGCCTCACGGCTTCGGCGGCTGAAATCGTGGCGGGCGCGTTGCAAGACCACGACCGCGCAAGGCTGGTCGGTGAGAACAGTTTCGGCAAGGGCCTCGTGCAGAGCCCGTTTCAATTGTCGGACGGATCGGCGCTGGTGTTGACCACCGGGCACTACTACACGCCTAGCGGCCGCCTGATCCAACGCGATTACAGCGGGCGGTCATTTTACGATTACAATCTCAAACGCGGCGACAAGAACGGAACACACACCGACGCGAGACGAACCGATTCCGGCCGCGCAGTTTACGGCGGCGGCGGAATCGATCCGGACGTGGAAGTGAAGACACGTTTCCCGCAGCACGATATCGAACCGCAGCGCGTCTGGTTTGACCCGGCGTTCGAGTTTGCTCGTCAGTTGGTTGCGGGTCAGATTCAGGGCTTCATGGACTTCAAGATCGACCGGCAGGCTAATCATCATCATCAACTCGAACCGAACGAGTATCAGATCAACGACAAGGTGCTTGCCGCGTTTAAGACGTTCTTGCGCGATCACAAAGAATTCAAACTGGACGAGGCGCGCGTTGACAAGGAAGCCGACTTCGTCAAGAGAGAGATTCGTTACGAATGCGTGACTGCGGCTTTCGGAGTTGAGACTGCTTACGAGGTGTTGCTGGAAACGGACCTCCAGATGCAGCGCGCCATAGCCGAAATGCCGAAGGCAAGGATCATGGCCGAAGACGTGCGTCGTATGCGAGCGGCATCCCGCGACGGCGAGCCGCGAAGGAACTAAGTATTCTTGAGTCCGCCGGCGCGGACCCAAGGCGCTGTGAGCACTCTGGGGCGCCTTGGCTAATCCTCTTCCGGCCTTTGAACCAAAGTCGGTGTGATGCGCCCACCGCAACGCAAACTCATCCCACCTCAGGCACTGTACCCGTTGTTTTAGCGATCCCTTTCCGCTAAGATTCTTCTTGGACGTTTTGAAGCCGCGACAGCGAGACCTTTGATTCCCGTGACTCGCTCGACTGGTTTCCGATGTTAGCTCAAAGGCAGAAACCTATAATGAAACTGAGACAGCGATACTGGTTGCTCGTCATCACACTGATCATCCCAATAACATTCGCCGGCGCTCACCCAGGCCAAAAACTCGGGCAGCGGGGAGACGATTTAACTACCAAGCAGCAGATCGACAACGATTTCGCGAGCGCCATCCTTGTCGCAAAGGATAACTATGCGGGAGAAGTAGATCTCAACAGGATTACAAAAGCATCAATCCTTGGAATGCTTCATACTTTGGATCCGCACTCGAATTACTTCGACCCAAAAGAATGGGAGAAGGTTCAACAAGACCAGCGAAGCCGTTACACGGGGATCGGTTCGACCATCGCGCAGCGAAACGACAAGGTCTACATAATGTCCCCGTTTGACGGTACGCCGGCCCATCGCGGGGGCATCAGGTATGGCGATCAGATAATCGAGATCAACGGTGAATCGACCGAGACCTGGACCTCGCAGCAAGTTTCGCAGAAGCTTCTGGGACCCGAGGGCACTCCTGTGACGGTCAAGGTTGCCCGCCTCGGTTCGAGCCAGCCGGTTGAGTTCAAGTTCGTGCGCGAGGCGGTTCGGCTGGATTCGGTCACTAACTATTATATGGCCGGGAGCGGCATGGGCTACATCAACTTCGACCGCGGGTTCAACTTCACCAGCTACGACGAGATTCGCGCGGCGCTGGCCGATTTGCAGAAACAGGGGATGTCTTCTCTGATTCTTGATTTGCGCAGCAATCCGGGCGGGTTGGTAGATCAAGCGAAGAAGATCACAAACCTTTTCCTTTATCGTGGACAGGCTATTGTCACCTTGCGCGGCAGACCTCAGGTCTTGCCCGCCAAGGAAGAAACCGCAACTAACACAACCCCCGAAGAGTTTCCGATAGTCGTCCTGATCAATTCGAGGTCCGCGTCTGCGTCCGAGATAGTGGCGGGTGCGCTTCAAGACCACGATCGCGCGGTGATCGTCGGAGAGAACAGCTTCGGCAAGGGACTAGTGCAGAGCGTCTTTCCGTTGTCCGATGGTTCAGGCCTGTGGCTGGTGACCGGTCACTTTTACACGCCAAGTGGCCGATTGATCCAGCGCGAGTACAGCAATCGGTCTTTCTACGACTACTACTTGAAACGCGGAGACAAGGATGCGATTCAGCGAACGGAGACAAAGCGTACCGACACAGGCCGCACGGTCTACGGTGGCGGCGGCATTCAGCCCGATGTTCTAGTGAAGTTTCCCACTCGCGAGATCGAACTCCAGCGCACGTGGGTTGAACCGGTTTTTCAGTTTACCCGCGCGCTTGTGGCCGGACAGATCGCCGGCTTGCCGGAATTCAAGATAGATGCAGCTGTTAATCACAAGCATCGACTTGCGAAAAGTGATTACCCGGTCGGCGACAAGGTAATCGCAGCGTTCAAGAACTTTCTGCGCGCGCACAAAGAGCTAAAAGCCGACGAGACAAGAGTCGACAAGGATGCCGATTGGCTCGGGCGGCGAATTCGCTACGAGGTTGCGACCGCGGCATTTGGCGAAGAAAACGCTCGCGCGGCGCTGGCCGACGGCGACGTTCAGTTGCAACGCGCAATCGGGGAAGTGCCAAGGGCGAAGGCGCTGGCTGACGACTTCCGGCGCCTGCGCGCGAGTGGAGGCACCCGCAGGTAGTAGCGGCAAGAATTGAGAATTGCAAATTGAAGATTTGCAATAGCTGTTTTCGGTTTCTCGGCCCTCTTGGGAGAGATCCTTGAAAGAAAAGCAGCACGAGAATGTGGAGATGATTCGTCTGTGGACGACTGTGATCGTCCGGGTCATCTTCCTGCTGGTCAGCCTGGTCATAGTTAGCTGGCTGATCTATCAGATACGAACCCTCCTGCTCTTATTGATCCTGTCGATATTCTTTTGCTACCTTATCGCGCCGATCGTTCGCCTACTGGAGCAGCCAATTTACCTGTTTAATCGCGAGATTAGACTGCCCCGAAGCGTCGCAATATTGTTTGTATATGTCCTGATGGGCGCTGTGCTATTCATTCTCTTTAGGCTGATCTGGCCTCCGATGTGGGACCAGATAAACGAGCTGGCGAGGAACATGCCCAGCTACTTTAAGTCGGCCACGGATGCAATCAACAACCTGATCAACAGCGCAAACAACTCGATGAAACGCTTCAAGTTTCCACCCGAGTGGCGCGATTATCTCCTCGATCAACTTAAAGACTTCGCAGGAACGGCTCTGCCGTGGTTCGAAACACTCATCGGCAGAATTGTCGGACTGGCGCCATACCTCACATGGTTGGTGCTGGTCCCGGTTCTTTCGTTCTTCTTGCTCAAGGATGCCTCTACGTTCGAACAAAACGTGATCGCATTGTTGCCCAACGAGCGAATGCAGAAACGGGCTCACTGGCTGCTGCAGGACGTAAGCCGCACACTCGCCGCTTACATCCGTGCGCAGATCACAGCGTGCCTGGTTGTCGGGGCGATCGCGATGATCGGATTGAGCTTGATTGGCGCGCCATACCCGATAGTGCTTGGAGGAGTAGCCGGCGTGCTGGAGTTCGTCCCTTTGGTGGGACCGCTGATGTCATCTCTTTCTATTTTCGGATTAACGCTTACGATATCAATCCAGAAGGCCCTCATAGTAGCGCTATTCTTGATAATTCTACGAATGGTTCAAGACTACGTTATTTATCCGCGGATAGTCGGTCATGGTATCAAGATGCATCCGCTGGTTGTGATAATGGCTATTTTAGCAGGCGCTGAGATCGGCGGGTTGGTAGGCATCTTCCTGTCGATCCCCGTTGTTGGACTGATCATCGTATTTTTTAGCCACTATCGTTCATATCGAGAAATACAGAATCTTCGAGTATTGGTTTCATCTGAGGAAGCCGAGAGTCTTGTGGAAGCACAGCTCTCTGGTCCGGGATCACCCAAGGAAAAGGACAACGAGAAGTAGACTACCCGCCCAGTGTCAATAAACAAGCCCCTCGGGTGATGGCCGTCATCATAGTTGGCCATACTTCGGTATTTGTTTATACTTTTTCCGTATGCGGATGTACGGAGATCACCAGTTTCCCGGCAAGCTATTTATCGTCGAAGGCATCGACGGATCGGGAAAATCGACCCAGCTCAGCCTGCTTCAGCAGTGGCTCAGGCGCGAAGGTTACACGGTCTTCTTCAGCGAGTGGAACTCCTCTCCGCTTGTTAAAGAGACGACGCGCCGGGGCAAAAGGAAGCAGATGCTCACGCCGACAACGTTTTCTCTGCTTCACGCGACCGATCTTGCTGACCGCATTGAACGTCACATCATTCCTCCGCTCAGCGCGGGCGCCATCGTGCTTGCCGATCGCTACATTTACACCGCGTTCGCTCGCGATACTGCGCGCGGCGTAAGCCCGCGCTGGGTGCGTGAGCTTTACAAATTCGCCGTGCAGCCGACCATCGCATTCTACTTTCGCGTGCCGCTCGACGTTTCACTCAAGCGGATTCTCAGCGCGCGCGCTGCGCTGAAATACTACGAGGCCGGCATGGACTTGGGATTGAGCGATGATATAGAGGAGAGCTTCGAGTTGTTCCAGGGCATGATCGCCGACAGGTATGAAGAAATGGTCGACGAGTTCGGACTCAAGGTGATAGATGCTACTCGCTCGATCGAGGAGCAACAGAACGAAGTTCGAGTCATCGTTGAGCGCGAGCTTGCAGACGTGCCAAAGCGGCCAACACCTTATTTGGATTTTCTGGAGGTTTGAGCCCACGTGCAGAATCGGCCGAACAACCACGCTTTTGAGTTCTATGGTGAGGGGCTGCCCGCCGTCGATCTCGGGGAACTGCGCGGCAGGCTGATCGTCATCGAAGGTCCTGACGGCGTCGGCCGCTCGACGCAGGTTGCGATGCTCAAGCCCTGGCTTGAATCAAACGGACACGCCGTACTCGACACCGGGATGACTCGATCGGCGCTGGCAGGGAAGGGGATCAAACAGGCCAAGGCCGGCATTACGCTTGGCCCGATATCATTGACGCTGTTTTATGCGACCGACTTTGCGGACCGGGTTGAAAACGAAATGATTCCTGCGCTGCGAGCAGGATTCATTGTGCTTACGGATCGATACATCTACTCGCTGATCGCGCGCGCCATAGTTCGAGGATTGGATGCGAGTTGGATCAAGGCGTGCTATGGCGTTGCGCTGAAACCGGATGCAGTTTTTTATCTGCGCGCGAATGTCAGCGACTTGATCCCGCGTGTGCTCAGCAGTCCAACCGGATTCGATTACTGGGAATCAGGGATGGACATTCATCTCGGCGAAGACTTGTATGACAGCTTCGTAGAATATCAAACGCGAATGCTGTCGGTGTTTGACTCCATGATCCATGAGTACGGCTTCGAAGTGATCGACGCCACGCAGCCGGTCGAGCCGATATATCGAAACCTCCAACAACGAATAGGCCGTCTGTTAAGAGACCTCTGATCCCCCCAGGTCCTGTTCTGTTGCGGTACGCTTCCTGTACGAAACTCAAGTAAAACTTTAAGCATTGCGTACTCGAAGCGCCAAAAACCCCAACTGCCGCCGAGGGAATGCTGATTGCAGTTTCAACCCAGCTAACTAAAATGCGGAGGATCTCATTATGCTTTGGACAATTCTCGTAATTCTGTTGATTCTGTGGCTGCTCGGCTTGATCGGTGGTATCGGCGGAGGGCTAATACATCTGTTGTTGGTCCTTGCGGTGATAATCCTGATCTTCAACTTGCTGACTGGCCGCCGGGCCGTGGTGTAACACGGTATGTCAGCTACAATCGATCGTGACGAATTGAAGCTGAAGATCGATCGTGGCGATGAGTTTTATCTTGTCGAAACACTACCGAGGGAGGCTTATCGCCACGCGCATCTTCCCGGCGCAATAAACCTGCCGCCTGATCGCGTGAGCGAGCTTGCGCCTTCGGTTTTACCTGACAAGTCAGCCGAGATCGTCGTTTATTGCGCCAGTCCAACCTGACACGCTTCAGAGAACGCGGCTCGGGAGTTGGCTGCGCTGGGCTACGACAATGTTCGCGATTACGCGGAGGGAAAGCAGGATTGGGTCGATGCAGGACTCCCGATCGAGAGCGAGCATCGACATCGAGACGCTACGTCCGCGTCCAAACAAACTTGATTTTCGTAAAATAGGGGGTGATTTAAGATGCAGACGGATCCAGTATGCGGAATGCAGGTAAACGAACAGACCGCCACTGAAAAGAGCGATTATCAGGGAAAGGACTTTTACTTTTGTTCGGGGACCTGCAAGCAGCAATTCGATAAGAATCCGGGACAATACGCCGGCCAAAAGGCCGCGACGAAACAATGATCGAAAGGAATCCGCGCAAATTTGTCGAATCGGTGTCATGAGTGGTCTAAGCGACAAGCCAGGCGCCATGACACCGATTCGATCGATGTACGCGAACTGACGTCAACCCTTTCGCTTGAAGTACTGAACGGCTCGCTCGTGCTTCTCGGCCTCCTCGCGAGTGCCAAACGTGCCGAGGTTCTTTCGCTTGCCGGTCTTTGGGTCTTTCTTGCGGGAGTAGAGTCGGTACTTGCCTGATTTTAACTTTCTGATCATAGGTGCTCCTGTAATACTGTTCAGAATAATCAATATGGTCCCCTGATTTGTTTGGCTCTTTCTGCCACTCGGGCTCGGGTCATACGCTCACGTAAGCCCCCATCTCTCAGGAACGCTTTCTCGAGTTGGCTAATCTGTCGATCCAGGAGGTAGTTGGTCAGCTTAATCAAACCGATCATTACGTTGGCAGCTATGGCCGGATCAGAGTGTTCGATGGCTTTCTTGAAAGTTTCATAGCGGGCGTTCGGTTGGCGGTTCAGTTGCCGGAGACGCTGCGTGAAGGGGTGCTCCCTTGTCCATTCTTCCCTGCCACGAATTCGCAGAAAATCGCGGTAATCTTCTAACAGTTCTTCTAAGCTCGCTCGGGCCACGTTCGTGAGTTTGATTTCAGCTTCTTTGGAAGTTCCGGAAGCCTTGCTACCCTCAACAATGTTTTGTTTTCCCGACCGTGCTGCTTGAACCATTTGATCATAGGTTCGGTCACGCTTATTCAAGAAGTGTTCGCAGAACCAAACGGTTCCGTCATAAACGATTCTCGCTTTTTGAAATGACAGCAGGTTCTCGTAGCCACCGTGCGGCGGTATGAATCGCTTGGTCACGTGGCTATGTTATCAAAGGAACAAAAAGGGACGCAAAGGACACAAGGGACCAAAGAGACGAAAAGGCCGAAAGGACGAACAAATGCAACGGACGAATGGAACAGTTACAACCTTGTGTCCTTTGCGACCCTTTCGTCCCTTGTGTCCCCTTCGTCCCTTGTGTCCCTTTCTCTTCTTGTACTTCAGCTAACTGGCGGCACGATAGATGCCTGAAACTAAATTGGTCTACTTGTTTGATCAAAATCGATCGCCTCGCGGCGTTCGATAATTAGACATTGTGTTCACGCTTGCTACATTCCAATCGGCTTCGCGTGAACTCGCTTTTCGGCAAGCCGGGAAGCGAAAGGAGGTTGGTCATGGCTAGTACTGCAAGCATTGCAAAACATCCGATTCATCCGATGTTGGTAGCACTACCAATCGGGTTGTGGATCTTCTCACTGGTCAGCGATGTTATCTATCTTATGAAGTGGGGCGGCATCGTCTGGAACGATGTAGCATTCTACACAATGGCTGGAGGAATCATCGGGGCTTTGATGGCGGCCCTGCCCGGTCTGATAGATTTGATTTCGATGTCACCCGGCAAGGCCAAGAGAATCGGCATCTGGCACATGTGCATAAACCTGGTGGTAGTCGCGCTGTTCGCGATCAATCTCTGGCTTCGCACAGTTGCTGCGCCAAGGGCGAATCCACCATTATGGCTCTCCGTGATCGGCATAGTGCTGTTAGGCATTTCAGGATGGCTGGGCGGTGAGATGGTCTATGTGCACGGTATCGCGGTCGAACCGCAGCCGAGCGCCGGAGAGGTCAGTCGCGCGGAACCAGTCACTCCAAGGCGCGCCGCTTGACCAAGCGAAAGAGGGTCATATCGCAAGCCCGCCGTCGGCTTGTACAACCTGTCCGGTGATGTATCTAGCGTCGTCAGAGATAAGAAACGTCGCGACTCGCGCGACCTCTTCGACTGTTCCGTAACGGCCCAGCGGGATTTGCTCGAGCATCTTATGCTTGTATTCATCGGGCAGGGCGCGGGTCATGTCGGTCTCGATCAGCCCAAGCGCAAGTGCATTAACGGTGATATTGCGGCGACCCACTTCTTTTGCCAACGCCTTTGTGAAACCGATCAGCCCGGCCTTCGATGCAGAATAGTTTGTCTGCCCGGCCATCCCGACAACGCCACTGATCGATGCGATGTTCAGAATCGAGCCGCGTCGCTGCCGCACCATCACCGACACGGCGTGTTTTGTCACATTAAACACGCCCTTTAGGTTTGTGTCGATCACCGCATCCCACTCTTCCTGGCTCATCAGCATTATCAGCTTATCGCGAGTGATGCCGGCATTATTGACGAGATAATCAATCGATCCGAGTTCGCTCTTTACGGACTTGACCATTCTCTCCGCCGCATCGAAGTCGGTAACATCGGCTTGGAACGCAAGCGCTCGGCGTCCTGCATTCTCAAGCTCAGCCACAAGTTCGTCTGCCAGCTCGTGATTCTTAGTGAAACTGAAAGCCACGGCGGCCCCGCGCGATGCAACTTCCTTCACAATAGCCCTGCCGATGCCTCGAGTGCCGCCAGTGATTATCGCTACTCTTCCTTCGAAATCCGACATTGATTAACCTAATGCGATCTGTTCGCTCCTTGTCGTGAGCGACTCAACGCGCCGCTCATTCACTTGATAGCCGATCCCCGGCCCAACCGGTGCTCGAATCGTTCCGCGCGCGCTCACCTTTACTGGAGGCTCAATTATGTCCTCCTCCCAATAGCGCGCCGACGCCGATACATCGCCCGGCATTGTGAATCCTTCAAGCGTTGACATCGCTATGTTGTGCGCGCGGCCCACTCCCGATTCGAGCATCCCTCCGCACCAGACCGGCACATCGCGAGCGAGGCAGAATTCTTGGATCGCCCGGGCTTCAGCATGTCCGCCGACTCGCCCGAGCTTGATGTTTATTATCTTGCACGAGCCGAGTTCGTTGGCGTGGCGCGCATCAGCAACAGTTAGTATTGATTCATCCAAACAGATTGGAGTGTTGATCTCACGCTGCAGCTTGGCGTGATCGACGAGATCGCCCGACGCCAGCGGCTGTTCGATCAACATCAGATTGTATTGATCCAGTTGCTTGAGGGTATCGATGTCGGCAAGCGAGTAGGCCGAGTTCGCATCAACTGTCAATCGAATATCAGGAAATTTCGAGCGAATCGCCTCGACAAGTTCGACATCCTGATGCGGTTTGATCTTGATCTTGATTCGCTGATAGCCTGCTTCAAGTTCGCGTGTCACCTTCTCAACCAGCGCGTCTGTGCTTGCTTGCAACCCTATCGAAACGCCGCAATGGATCTCTTCGCGCGTGCCGCCAAGATGCCGCCAGAGCGGCTTGTTTGCGAGCTTCGCCTCGAGATCCCAGATTGCAGCTTCGACTCCGCCCCTTGCCATGCGATTGCCGCGTATCCGTAAAAGCGCGTCGTTCACCTCGTCGGCTCGTTCAATTCGCGCAGCCGCAAGAAGCTGAGTGACGTATTTAGTAACGATCAGCCACGCGGTGTCGATCGTCTCGTGATTGTAGAACGGGTCTTCCGGCGCAGTGCATTCGCCGTAGCCGAACGCGCCGGATTTGTCGAAGACTCGAACGATCATAATCCGCCGATGTGTCGTGCGACCGAAGCTGGTTTCGAACGGCCACTTCAATGGCAACTCGATCTCTCGAAGCTCGATTCGTTCAAGATTTAGCTTCATGGCACTTACCCAGTCCCTTTATTTCACGTACGGTTCGTAATGAAACTGCGGATCGTCAGGCGCAAGCAGGTATCGGCTAGCACCGCTCTCGCGCTGAAAACCGCGCGCGATCAGACCGCAGTTTAGTTTGCTCTGAAAAATTTCGCGCACACCCAATCGCCATTTCAGATACTCTTCGCTCGAACGCTCTCGAATCTTGCTGACGTCTTCGGGGATCACGACAGCCTCAGCGTTAGCCTCCAGATTGGGACGATTCCCGGCAAGCACCGACTCGACGTGAGGCGACGACACCCACCACTCGGCGATAATTCGATCCGACGGGACTTGCGGGTCGAACACGTTTGAGAAACCGCGGCCGTAGTAATTGACCTCGTAACGCCGAATGATCGCCCCCAGCTTATTGATGTTCAAATGCGCGTTGCGAGACTGAAGCGGATCGAACGTCCAGATGATCAGCGGCACACCCGCCTCGATCGCGTGCTGACGTTGCGCAAGCTTCATCCTGAAGCCGACGTCCTTGTGCCGCCATTCTTCCAGCACCGCCGCGAGATGCGAGTGGTACAGGACATGTCCGTCCATCAGCGCGATCATCGTGTGCACGAACCCTACGAGACGGCCTGAGCTTTCGAACGCGCCAAACGTCGGAGCGTTGCAAGACTTCGAGATCAGATAGAGTCTGATCGGCATTATTCCAATGTCTTCGTCTTTCCAGACCGCGCGCTCGAGTTCGATACATTGCTGGAAGTCCTGGATGGAAGAGCACTCTCTGACTGTTACATCGGCGGCGGACATAGTGGAGCAGTATAGTTACCGTCGCATTCGCATTCAAGGCCAGAGCCAAGCGTCGAGCCTCTATTTTTCAAGCTCCTGTTTTGCGAGCACCGCTTCGTTGCTTCGGGGATACAGCTTGGTTATCGCAGAGAACTCGGCGCGAGCGGCGTCGAGCTGGCCGAGCTCTCGCAAGGCGATACCTTTTTTGAACCGAGCCGCCGGAACCTTGTCGCCCTTCGGAAACAACAGCACGACTCTGTCGAACTCCGCGATGGCCTGGTTGAGTTGCTTCTTGCTGTAGTAGCACTCACCAATCCAGTATTGAGCATTATCTGCCATCTCGCTCGTCGGATAAGTCTCGACGTATTGTCGGAACTCGCTGATGGCGAGATCGTAGTTTCCGCGGCTGTAATCCCCATAAGCTGCCGCGAAAAGTTGATCGGGATTGCCGGGCGTTATGTGCTCGAACGTAGGAAGCTTGGGCAGATTCTCAACGAGCCTCCTGAGTTGCGCCAGTTGCTCTGACACGCGATCGATCCGCTGATTCGTCGAGTTGATCTGCTCACCCAGACCGCCAACCGCCTGAAGCGCGCTGGTGCTGCCTTCAAATGTGCGGCTCTGCGCCTGACGGATCGCGTTGACGTTGTCGACGATCTGCGTAATCAAAGTGTTCAACTGGCCGCTGTTCTTGTCCATTGCTTCCTGCATCGTTCGGACTTGCCTCTCGAGCACGATCACTTCGGCCTTCAATTCGTCAAGCGCAAGTTTCAACTGCGCGTCGCGATCCTTCTGATCAGATATTCCACTTGCCCTAATGGAAGGAAACAATACTAGGGCAAGCAAGGAGCAAATGATAAGCTTCAACGACATAAGACTCTCCTGTTGGTCCGATGAATCTAAGCCTCGACACACAAAGATGCTATCCTCAGGCCGAATCCCACTTTCTGAGTAGGTTGTTAATCTTGCCGTCAACGTGTGCTCTACGCCCACTGGGCAGAACAAGACGAACAGATCCCTCAGGCAATTTATAATCCCGCTCGATGGGTCGAGCGATGCTGCACCACGGTAACATCAACTCTCGCTGCGCGGAAACGAACCGGATTCTGCATCTTGATTTTTTTCTTTGCCATTCTCTTTCTTGTCAAAAACAATCGCGGCGTGAGTGTTTTTTGATTCGGACTGTCAGCTCTTTACTACGGATTCCGTGGAGTGCCGCCGCTCACGTAGATAAAATCATCGCGGCGATCGTGCGCCCACGAAGGCCTCACCTCCGGCGATCCTTCGCTGGTTCCTGAAGCGCGCTCCTTGCCGTAGCTCACGGTTGAGATTCTCGACGCTTCGACTCCGAGCGACGCAAGAAACTCTTTCGCGGCTTGCGCTCGACGCTCGCCCAAACCGATGTTGTACTCTTCGGTGCCGCGCGGGTCGCAGTTTCCTTCGATGCGAAACACGATCGTCCGATTCGGAGCTTCCGTCAGCCACTGCGCCGCGCGGCGTAGTCTGTCTTGCGACTGAGGAAGCAAGTCCGCCTTGTCGTAATCGAAATAGATCGCCTGAACGTTCTGGTTGAACATCGCGGCGATCGTGGGATTAGGCGGAAGGGTACGAGGGCGTTCACCCGCTGGAGTAGTCGTCTCCTCCGTAACCGTCACGCGAGCTGAGGCGGTGTCGGTTCCGCCGGTTCCCGTCGCAGTTGCGGTGTAGGTCGTGGATTGCGACGGACTCACGACCCGCGATCCGGAAGCCTGAACGGTGCCCAGCTCGCTGATATCGACGCGATCTGCGTTATTCGAGCTCCAGCGCAGCGTGGTGCTTTGTCCTCGCGTGATGGCTTCTTGATCGGCCGAGATACGAATGCTGGGACGCGCCGGTCGTGACGCAACCGCCACTACTTTGCTGTCGTGAGCTTCTTTCTTTCCGCGCGTCGCGACTGCGGTGTACGTCGTCGTATTGTCAGGCGTGAACACTTGCGCCCCGTTCTTGTCTACCGTCTGCCCGTTAAGAGTCACCTGTTTGGCATCCTTGGAAGTCCAGGTGACTCGCACGTCTTCGCCTTGCTGAATGCGGTCACGTGAAACTTGCAGTTGGACCTTTGGCTTTGCGCATCCCACTACTCCAATCAGAATCGATACAGCAAAGATGATTGCAGCCAATCTCGAGTAATTGTTTTTCATTTCTAGCTCCTGTGAAGCGTTCGTAGTGCCGCATTCATGCGGAAGTTTGTAACGCAACCGCTTGCCCGGTTTCTACGAGCTTCCGCATGAATGCGGTACTACGAAACTTTCTGAAAATCACCTTGCCCATGTCGGCGAACGCCCGCCGCCCCGCGTGAGCTGACGCTGGCCGCTGCCGTCAATGTGCGCCTGCCAAACCTCCCACCTGCCCGAGCGGTTTGATTGAAACGCGATGTGACGGCTGTCGGGTGACCATGTCGGGCTCTCATTTCTTCCTTGCGATGTTAGCTGAAGAAGCTGGCCGGACGCTACATCCGCGACGAAAACTTGAAAGCTCCCCGCGCCGCCATAAGTGAACGCGACGTAACGCCCGTCGGGTGACCATGAAGGCGAGTCGGCCTGACCGCCGCGAGCGACCAGCGGGCGCTGGTTCGCTCCGCTCGAATCCATCACGTAGACCTGCGGCGAACCCGCGCGATTCGATATAAAAGCAATCTCACGCCCGGTCTTGGGATTCCATCGCGGCGAGATGTTTATGCCCTTCGGCGTTCGCGTCAGTCGCCGCGCATTTGAGCCGTCAAGGTTTGAAACATAAATCTCCATCGAACCGTCGCCGCCGATCGCCGAGCTGAACGCAAGCTGGCCGCTTGGAGAAATTGTGGGAGAGGTAGTCGTCGAACTGAAACTGGTTCCGCCAATCAATCCGCCTTCCGTCGAGCGCACCACGATGTTCGGGACGCCGGTTTTGAAGCTCACATAAGCGAGATAACGCCCGTCGGGAGAGAATTGCGGGAAGCGGACGATCGGCCCATCGCTCGCGAAGCCGCGCTGATTGAAACCGTCGTAATCCATCATCCTGATCGATTCGCCGCCAACATAAGCGATCTTTGAAGTTGCGATTCCATCTCGGCCGGTCAGCAGCTTGACCACCTCGTCCGCAAACTCATGAGCGATGCGCCGCGCATCCCCGGTGTGCCTCGAAGCAATGAGCTGCTGCTTTGTCTTTACATCGAACAGGTACGTGTCTGCGGCCAGCGATCCACCGGCGTTCTGAAGATTCCCGAACGCAACGTAGTCGGCTTTGACTGGGTCCGCGCTCCATTCCTCAAACTTCAACGAAGCAGGATCGGGGACCAGTGACTTGGGATACAGGCTCCTCCCTACTAGTCCTGAAACGGCAGCGAAGTCAAGATCAGCCCACAGGACTTGATTGAAGGTGCTGACCGCGGCTTCGACTCCAGCCGAGCGAGCGACAAAGTCAGCGACTGCCAGGTTAGGTCCGTTGCCTGGCGTGACGATGATCGTGCCGATCTGTTTTCGGAGATCTTCTTGAGGCGGCGTCTCCTGACGCGAGGCGAGGATCGGCACGCCGAGCATCAAAACTAGTAATGTGTTGACCGCGATTAAGCCCCGTGATGTCATAATTCGAAAGAGTGCCCTCACCGCAAAGAAGCTGAGACTACGCAAAGCAAAAAAATTCAGACAGGATGGACAGGATGAACAGGATAAGAAAAATCCTGTTAATCCTGTATATCCCTGTCTGAGTCATTTTCCTCATTTCGGATATCGAAACCAAACTTCTGCCGTCGCTTCCTGCGCGCCACCTAGAAACCCCGAAGGAAACGGAGGCAGTGGGTCCGAAGCAATCACAGCTCGCTCGGCCGCGTAATTCACCTGCGCGTTAGACGAGCGCTGACGGATGTAGGCCGATGACACTCGACCTCCCGAGATCGATAGAATCCTTCCGTCGCTTGCGATCCTCAATCGAATGATTACGTATTGCACCTCACCAGAGTCGATCGCAGGCGGCGTGTAGTTCCTGCCGAGAATAGCCTGTATCCTGCGACCATATTCAGTGCCTCCCGGCAGACCGGTGCCGCCTCCAAACCCGCCCCCAGAGCCAATTCCAACGCCTCCGATCATTGCTGCTGGCGTCGGAGACCCAAAGCTGCGACCTACTTGCGCGGTCTGATTTGCCGACTTCCCGCGCTCTTCTTTTCCGGTGAAGATTCTCTCCTGCTGATTGACCACCGGACGATCCGTCTTCAGCGATTTGGGGTCAGGGATGTCTCTTTCGGTCGGAGGCAGCAAGGCTTCGGAATCGGTGTCTCGGCGAGCACGTTCAACTCTTGCGTTGTTGATCGCGTCTTCGGTGTCGCCAAGGTGAGAGACAGGTTGAGGCTTCGCGAATCCGAGGATAGCAGACTTATCGGCGACGCCGACTTCAATCGATCCGCCGCCACCTTCGCCGCCCTCACCGGGTCCTGCGGCTACGATCTCTGTTGAAATGGCGCGATTGAAAGACAGGAACAAAACCACAAAGATGACCGCGTGAAACAGAATTGAGAGCACGACACCGAAGCGGTCCGAACTTTTGGCCTCTTCGGAGTCGTTCTTGAATGTTCTCAGTTCTGTCATCCGAGCCGAGCTATATTGTAACGCCATTTAGCCTGGCAATCGACTGAACGAAGTTATCAGAGACGGCTTCACCGTCACGACAAGCTGAGGAAGGACGCGTAATCGTCTTCATAGAAAACTTCGATCGCCGCATAATTCCTTCGCAGCAACTTTTCGACATCGGAAGTCGAGCAATTGCCCAGCCGCACCACACGACCTTCGGCGGATATCCAAAGACGAGACTTCGCTGATGCATATCCGAATCTTTTGAGACGAGCATCAGATCATTGCTCTTGGCATGTTCCCAGACCGCGAGGTCGTCCGCCGCTTTCAAACCCACGTCTCGGACAAGAACAGAATTCGGGAAAAGGTCCGCAAGACGGTCTACGAGTTTGTGCGATAGGTTCTCGTCAAAGAGCAATTTCATGCGGCTGGCACACTGGCTAGCTTCCGCTCGCGATCAGCAGCAAAGGCTATGCACGCCTTCAGATCTTCACGCGTGAGATCAGGAAAGTCGTCAAGAATCTCCTCTTCGGTCATATCTGAAGCCAGATACTCAAGCACCTCATAAACCGTAATCCTGAGTCCACGAACGCAAGGCTTGCCGCCACGCTTGTTCGGGTCGAGGGTAATGTAATCCTGATAATTCACGAACTGAGATTACGTCTCAACAAATGACGAGGTCAAGTGTTGCAAAACAACGCACCAGTTCTGCGCCGCATTAGCGCCGCCCTCGGTGAGATCGATAATTGAGAATTAGCAGTTCGTTTCGTGACATTGGCTTTACCAGAAATCCTACGATGCCGGCAAAAGCTCCGCCACTGTGTTAACGTCCTTGTCGCCGCGACCAGAAAGATTCACCACAATTAGTCGCTCACGCGTCATCGAAGGCGCGACTTTCAACACCTCCACAATGGCGTGGGCGCTCTCGAGCGCCGGGATGATTCCCTCAAGCCTCGCCAAAAGCTGAAATGCCTCAAGCGCCTCATCGTCGGTTGCCTTCGAGTAGCTGATCCGTCCAATGTCGTGCAAGTAAGCGTGCTCGGGACCGATCGCCGAATAGTCCAATCCCGCCGAGACAGAATGCGTCGTCGAAATCTGTCCGTGCTCGTCTTGAAGCACGTAGCTTCGCGTACCCTGCAATACGCCGGGACGCCCGCCACTGAAACGAGCCGCGTGCTCGCCAAGCGCCGATCCGCGCCCGCCGGCTTCTACGCCGATCATCTGAACGCTCTCGTCGCCGATGAAATCGTAAAACAATCCAATAGAGTTGCTGCCGCCTCCAACGCAAGCGATCAACAAATCAGGAAGGCGTCCTTCAGCGTCAAGGATTTGCTCTCGAGCTTCACGCCCGATCACCGACTGAAAATCGCGGACCATCACCGGATACGGATGCGGCCCCATCACCGAGCCCAAGAGGTAATAGGTGTCGCCGACGTTCGTTACCCAATCTCGCAGCGCTTCGTTGATCGCGTCTTTGAGCGTCCGGCTGCCTGCATCGACTCCGATTACTTCAGCGCCGAGCAGTCGCATTCGGAAAACGTTCAGTTCCTGGCGACGCATGTCTTCGGTGCCCATGTAGACGATGCACTTCAGACCAAGCAGCGCGCAGACCGTTGCCGTGGCGACACCGTGCTGACCAGCGCCGGTCTCTGCGATGATTCGAGTCTTGCCCATCCGCCGCGCGAGCAATGCCTGGCCGATCGCATTGTTGATCTTGTGCGCGCCGGTGTGGCAGAGGTCTTCGCGCTTGAGGTAGATTCGCGCGCCGCCGAGATGATCCGTGAGGCGCTCGGCCAACATCAACGGCGTCGGACGCCCGGCATAAGTCGCAAGCAGGTGATCGAGTTCACGCTGAAATTCCGAATCATGCTTAGCTTCCTCGTAAGCCGAAGTAAGCTCTTCGAGCGGATGCATCAAGGTTTCAGGAACGAACTGCCCGCCGTAGGGCCCAAAGTGGCCCCGCGCGTCCGGCATTTCGTACGATGAAACGCTTTCGACTTTGCTCATAGTTCTAATCAGACGTCAGAGTTGTAACGGCCTTCGCGCGCACGCCATCAGGCTTCGCTCTCGCTTGCGATCAGCGCATTCGCTCGGGCCACTACCGCCATGAATCGTCGCAGCCTGGCGAGATCCTTGCGGCCCCGCTCGGCCTCAACGCCGCTGCAGACATCTATCGCCGCCGGTCTCACGTGAGTAATCGCGTCCCACACATTTTCAGTGTTGAGACCGCCGGCCAAGATTATTGGCGCAAACCGCTTCGCTTCAATCGCAATTCGCCAATCGAATCTCTGGCCCGTGCCGCCGTAGCTGCCCTTGATGTGCGAATCCAGCAGCACCATGCTGACAGGATAGCGTTTGATTATGTTCAGATCGAAGTCCTGACCGACGCGAATTGCCTTAATCGTCTTGATCGAGCCGAGCGCTGTGCAGAACTCTGGCGACTCATCGCCGTGCAACTGGACCGCAGTCAACTTCAAATCAAAAGCGATCTCGGTAATCCGATCGGCGACATCGTTTACAAAGACTCCGACGGTCGAAACCACGGGCGACAGTTTGGCAATCACCTCGCGTGCGGCGTGAGGCGCGATGTAACGCGGACTCGATGGCCAAAAGTTGAACCCAAGCACGTCGGCGCCGGCGTCCAGCGAGGCCTCCGCCTCCTCGAAGCTTCGAACGCCGCAAACTTTTACCTTCACTCTAGTCATCGAGTCACAATTCGGCTTCCTCGGTCAGTTGTTTGAGCGCTTCGCCCGGCTCGGTTGCTCGCATCAGATGCTCGCCAACAAGAAATGAGTTGAAGCCTGCCGGCTTGAGATTTCTAATATCCGCCCCGGTGTTGATGCCGCTTTCGCTGACCATTATCGCGCGGTCCGGTGCGAGGCGCGCGAGTTCAACTGAGGTGTTTATATCGACGCTGAAGTTGGTCAGGTCGCGGTTGTTGATACCGATCAACGATGCGCCCGCTCGGTTGGCGCGTTTCATCTCCTCGACGGAATGGACTTCAACCAAAGCAGCGAGCCCAAGCTTTCTCGTCAGATTTATCAAACTCGCCATCAGGTCGTCTTCGAGTATCGCGACGATTAACAAGACCGCGTTAGCGCCTGCCAACACCGATTCATAAATCTGGTACTCATCGAAGATGAAATCCTTTCTAAGCAAGGGCAAAGTTACAACTTCACGAATTGCTTTAAGGTGATCGAGCGAACCGCCAAAAAAATCTTCCTCAGTCAGGATCGAAAGCGCGGCCGCGCCCGCGTTCGCGTAAGACTCGGCGATGCGAACAGGATCGAAGTCCTTGCAGATGATTCCTTTTGAAGGCGAACGTTGTTTGATCTCTGCGATGATGTTGATCCTGTTACTGCGAGAGAGCGCTTGAGTGAAAGAGTTGGGCAGGCGGCTTGAGGCCAGACCGTTTGCGGAAGTGGCGAGCCGCTCAATCGCCGCGCGTCGCTTGGTTTCCTCAAGCCTTTTCGCTTTCGCCTGGACGATACGATCGAGAATGCCGCCAGCCGCTCGCACTCCACTGAGCTTAGTCGTACCCAACATTTTAGAGGTTCAAGAAATTCTTCAGCAGCTTCTTGCCGTGCTCGGTCATCACCGACTCGGGATGAAACTGAACTCCCTCGACCCGATACTCGCGATGTCTCAACCCCATAATCAACCCGTCGGGCGTGGTCGCAGAGACCTCCAGCGAGTCCGGCAAGCCATCCTTCTCGACTATCAGCGAGTGATAACGAGTCGCCTTAAATCTATACGGCAATCCACGAAAAATCGTCGCCGAGTCGTGACATATCTCGCTCGTTTTGCCGTGCATCAAGTAGGGCGCGCGCGACACACGGCCACCGAACGCTTCGCCGATCGCTTGATTCCCGAGACACACGCCGAGTATTGGAATTTTACCTGCAAACTCGCGAATGGCGGCTATCGTAATACCGGCGTCTTTGGGTACGCCCGGTCCCGGCGAGATCACCATCCTTTCGGGTTTCAACTCATGCATCTCCTCGATGCTGATCGCGTCGTTTCGATAAACCTTGAGACTAGCGCCGAGCTCGCCCAGATGCTGAACCAGGTTGTACGTAAAGCTATCGTAGTTGTCGATGACAAGAATCATGGTTGTCACTGAACGCTGATCTTTTTAATCTCGATTCGCTGCTTGGGCTTATCACCCTCGACTTCCGCTTCAGCGATCTTGTCTAAGACTTCCAGTCCCTCGACGACTTTCGCGAAAGGAACGTGCTTGCTATCGAGGGCCGGGTTGTCTTTCGAAATGACGAAGAAGTACCAGCTCGTCGTGCCGTCCGGGTTCTGCCGCATCGAGATGGTTCCGCGCTCCTGTTTAACGTCATTCTTCTCCGCCGCAATGGGCCACGTGCTGAATATGCGCTTACGGTTCGGGCTGTCTTGTGGCCAATCGCCTAGGTATCCGACTTCCATAAAGTAGTTTTGCGACACGCGGAAAAAAGTTGTGCCGTCATACAACCCGGCTCGCGCGTATCGAATGAAAGCGCGTGCCGTGTTAGGCGCATACTCAGGTAGCAGTTGGAGCTTCAAGTTGCCGAGCGATGTCTCAACAGTCGCGTGCATCGTCTTCATTTGATCGGCAGTTGGCGTCTTCTCGCGAATCGTGACCTTTGTGATTTCGATTCGCTCGGTCGCGACTCCCGCAGCGCTTGCGCCCGAGGTCGAAATCTTGGTCGCGACGTCCATGCCTTCCACCACTTTGCCAAACACCGTGAACGTACGGTCGAGATTCGCTTGTGCTGAGCCCGCGTTCAGCACGATAAAGAACTGGGCGCCGGAAGTGCCGGGCTTGACCTCGGTCGAACCGGCGCTCACTGCTTGAAGCACTGAGGAGACCGCGCCGGCGACATGCTTGTTCTTGTTCACTTCGTCCGGAAGCCCGACGTTCAACCCGCCAGTTCCGTATCGAGCGCGGGCGCCTGGGTTCTTCGACAGCGGATCGCCACCTTGAATCAGAGCGTACTTGACCAACCGGTGAAGCGTCGTACCATCGTAAGCTCCGCCTCGCGCTTGTTTGACGAAGTATTCGACGTGGCGCGGCGCCTCCTTTGGAAAGAACTCAATCACAATCTGGCCAAGCGAGGTGTCCAGTACCGCCTCGAGGGTTTCGTAATCGCTCGCCCCCGCGGCTTGTTGCGGCTCATATGCCGAATCGCCGGAGACGTTTGCCGGCTCGCAGGCCAGTGAACCCAAGGCTACAGACACAAGCACAGCGGTGAGGACTATTCGCATCGACAGCTTCTCCAGAGAAAATCACGCAGTCGCTGAGTAACTCAATGATTGTCCCGCAAATCTGTTCTCTGTACAACTAAGTAGCGTTCGGGAAAAAAAGAAGCCCGCCGCGCGGCGGGCTGGAGGAAAGGGTTGCCATGATGCCTACTTGAAGGCTACGAGTGTTACTCGTTCACATTGCATCTTGGCAAGCTCCATGCCACACACATTGCCCCGACAACAAGTCGCGCTCAAAGCGTTGGCGCAAAGGCCGCAAACGCAACTGGTCTTTTGGTGCCCTGTCGGGGTCGCGATCGCGGTTGGGTCAATTTGATTGAAAGTATTCATCATATTAGGTCAACCGCGTGAGCTTGGCTTGCTTTTCTTCCGACGATTCTATGAAATCCTATCGTGGCGAATTCAGGGTGGAACACGAAGGGCTGGGTGAGTCTGGTCCCGAACGGCATTGGGCACGTGAAGCCTAATCACTACGTCGAAATTGCCAGGACAGTCTGGCGAAACAAATCCGAGCTTCCATTTGCCTGGCGCATTCTGACTCGAGGAGTGTGCGACGGCTGTGCGCTTGGAACGACGGGGCTGCATGACTTCACGATGGATGGCGTCCATCTGTGCCTGGTTCGGCTCGATCTGCTGCGGTTGAACACGATGCCCGCGCTCGATGTGAGCCTACTCGAGGACGCGAGCAA
>DASXSR010000197.1:0-4244 GCA_036505875.1 Blastocatellia bacterium
GAGAAGAACGAGACAGTCCCTCCACCGGAGATTCCCATCGTGGCTATACGGCGCGGATCGATCTCTTCGCGCGTCGACAGATAATCTATCGACCTCATCACGTCCCAGACTCGCCAGGCGATCATTGTTTGACCAAACAGCAGAGCGGCGCCGGCGGCGGGCTGACACGAGGACGTCGAAGCGCCCTTCTTGCGCGCAGCCTCGTCGCGTCGGCAGCCGAAGGCTAATTGCTCGATGGCGAAGGCCGCACAACCGTTTTCGACAACTTGAACAGCGAAATCTTTTTCATAGCCGCTCTTCCCTTCCCGCTGCTCGCCCTTCTCCGAAATGCCGACGACGTCGTCGACTCCGCGGCCGTGCCCCGGCAAACAAACGACGCCAGGCAAAGCACGAGAGCGGTTCTTAGGGAGCAGAAGATAACCAAAGACCGATAGATTTTCGCGGCTCTGAAAGATAATCTTCTCGCGCGTGTAGCTGCCCATATCCTTCTTCTCAAAGACTCGCGGGCGCAGCGCGACGCGATGCGAAGGAAAGCCCCCCAGCAATTCAACTAATTTGCTTCGCACTCGCGCTTGCCACGCGCGCGCCGACGCTTCGTTGTTTGCAGAGAAACTCATCGATGGCTTGACTTGCTCGTAGGACGACAGACAGAACTGAAGACTGTCAAACTCTCTGTCGTTCGAGTCGAAATCGGCCAGGGGGCCTCGATACTGCGACGGCAACGCTGCGGTTTGATTCTGCGAGAAGGCTTCAGAAGTGGTGAGTCGAGAGGCCGCAATCAGAGTAGCAAGTGAACTCTGCTTCAAGAATTGCCGCCGTGCTGTTCGTTTCATTTTTTCTCCCCCTTGATCGTTTTGACGCTGGCGTGCGAGACGATCAGCGGCTCGCCTTTCTCAGGAACGATCTGCAGATCGCGAAGCTCGACCGATTTGGCGTCCTGAATTGTCATTCCGGTCTTCGCCTTTATGCGCACGTTGTCGAGGAGCACCTCGCTCACGGGCATTTCGGGCAAGCCAATGATCTCGCCGGCGGTCTTGGCATCATCGACGCGAATGTTCATTATGCGCACGTCCCGAACGATTGGCGTCGTCGCCGTCACCGGTTTGGCCGCACGTTCTTTCTGGCCGGCCTTGTCAAAGTAAAACAAGTTGATCGTTATCGCAACGCCGACGTTCTTCATCGTAATGTCACGATAGACGATGTTCTCCACCACACCGCCACGGTCGCGAGCCGATTTGATTCGAATGCCGTTGTCGGTGTTTTCAAACGTGCAGCGCTGAACGGTGATGTTGCGAATGCCGCCGCCGACGTTGCTGCCGACCGACACGCCGTGACCATGCTTGAAGGTGCAGTCGGTGACCAGCACGGTTTCGGTCGCTCCCTCCTTCGGGTTCGACTTGAACGAGACGTTGTCGTCGCCGACGTCGATGAAGCAGCGGCGAATCAGAACGTCGCTGCTTCCCGTCGGATCAATGGCATCGGTGTTAGGCGAATCGGCGGGCGCGATTATGCTCGCATCTTCAATCACCACGTCGCGGCAGCGTTGAGGCACAAGGTGAAACTGCGGCGAGTTTGTCAGAGTCACGCCTTGGATATGAACGCGGTTGCATCCTATTAACCACACCAGCTTAGGCCGAGGAGTTTCCATCGGCTGGCCAGGCTGACGCGGTTGACCTTGCGCGGGTACGCCCGCCGCTCTTTCCGCGCGGAAGCGCTTCCACCATTGTGCGCCTACGCCATCAATTGTGCCCTCACCGCGAATCTCGACGTTAGTCAGGTTCGCGCCGTAGATAAGCGGAAGAACGGGGGTCTTAGCCTCGTGAAACAATTTGCCGCCCGGGTTGTCATAAACCTTGAAGTCCTCGGAGCCGCGAATGATCGCCCCTTTCTCGAGTACGAGAGCCAGGTTGCCGGCGAGCTCGATTGGTCCGGTGACGAAAGCGCCGGCGGGCACGATTACTTCGCCCCCACCGGCGCTGCGGCAAGCGGCTATCGCTTTTCGGAACGCATCGGTGTTCAGAGTTTTGCCGTCGCCGACGGCGCCGAAGCTCGTGATGACGAACTTCCGCTTCGGAATCAACGGCGCTTGTGGATTAACTGTGTCCTCGCCAGTCTGTCGAGTCGAACTTGGAGTGGCGCCGATCAGAGCTGCGCCGAGTAGCCCAAGCCCCGCCATTAGAATTAGGTGACGTGTGATCATCCAAGTCTCCCATGGACAATATTCGTAGTACCGCCTTCAGGCGGAAGCTTGTAAGGCTTCTAACGTCCAAGACTCTACAAACTTCCGCCTGAAGGCGGTACTACGAACGCTCGCATCCGCGAGGCCGCGTTGCACCAAGCCCACTGAGGAAACAGGCGAACTGATGAGAAGCCTACTTCGCGGCCTTTGCTGCCGCGTGCCGTTAGGCGTTTACTGACGACCAGATAATACAAGTCTCTGAGGAACTAACGCAGGTACGCCGTGATCCTCTATTACCACTTCAAAAACAGCCTCGTCTGGAGCGTATCCATCTTGCTCCTTTTCCACCTTGTAAAAATCTCCATGCTCTCTCGGATACTCTATGTATTGAACAACCTCTTTCCCTCGTACGAAGACAAGTAAATCAATTCTCTTACTATCATCTAGAACATTATGATTCCATTTAGGCCAAGAGAATCCTAATGTCTTGTGAATAGTTTCAATGTCTGTATACGGCCCGAATGCGTAGAATCTATCCCATGAAAAATTGGTGATAGATTTTAGATCAACTACAACTTTCTCATTGCTATCACGCTTTTTCTCAATAGCAGATATCAACTTCTGCTCAAGATCACGTCGGGCAAGACTAGAACAGCTAGGGATACAAAGGGAAATAGATAAGCATGCTGCCTGGCGAATGAATATGTGTATGCTCTTTCTCACTGGATATCCATTCCATTATAGCTTACATCGGGTCAGCGCCGAACTCACGATCGCTTCAGGGAATCGTCTGATGACATGGCGACTCCGTAAAGCGCACTCTGCGTAAAGTGCGATCTCCCTGCGGTTCTTTTTCACGCGACTTTGCAAAACCGCTGCGGCTCCAAAGACAGGATCAGGAGCCCGTTCAGCCAAAGCGTGATCGAGACTCCCGATGAGATCGCAATGAGGTTTGTCCTCGCTTTAGAACAAGAGCTTGATACCCAGCTGAACTCGTCGCGGGTAGTTCGCCTGATTAGACGAAACAATCTGCCCGAACGTAGCCGCCGTCGGCGTGGTGTTAGGCGCCGCGAACAACGGATGATTGAACGCGTTTGTAGCTTCGAACCTCAACTGAAGCTTCACCGTCTCCTTGATGGTCGTGTTCTTGATGAGCGAAAGGTCTACGTTGTTCGCGGATAAGCCGCGGAGGAAATCAAACCTCAGCGGGAAGGTTCGCACGTTACGATCAAGTTGGAACGCCAAGTCCCGATTGAAGCCCGTCGGCGTTGCAAGCGGCTTGGCGCAGGAGGGGTTCGTCTTGCACGGGTCGCCGAAGTCAACCCACACCGGCTGTCCGTTCGAGTCGGTTACCACAGGCGTGCCCGTCTTGCTGGCATCGCGCAACGCCACGAAGCCCGAGTTGTTGAAATACTTCTCAACCGTCTTCTTGTTGAGGTTGATGTCCTTCAGGTTCCCGGCAAAGATGATGTTCCCCCAGCTCAGCGGCCCGCCGCTCTGATATGCGTAGGCGCCTTGCACCTGCCATCCAGAGACGACCCTGGACACGATCGGGTTAGTCTTGAACAAGAACCGACGCCCGGCGCCGAACGGCAGCTCATAGATCGCGCTCATCGTGAAGCGATGAGGAAAGTCCAGATCGGAGACCACCTCGGTCGGGCGAAGGTCATCCTGATTCAGCAGCTCAGTCGCCTGCATGAACTTGGAGTAGGTATAACTCGCATCGACCGTGTAGCCCTTTGAGAATCGCCGCGAGATGCGCAACTGAATCGAGTCATACCATGAATATCCGTCGTTGGTTGTGGTGTTGACGGAGTCGAACTGCGGGTACGGCCGCATTAACCGCTCTCGCGCGATCGTGTTTCCGGTGAAGGTGCTGCTTGCGCTCGCCGGCAGCAGGCCCTTAAGCGGATTGGGCACATTTGCCGACAAGTAGTTTATCCTCGTCTGGTCGCGCGTCAGGTTGGTGCTCAGGAACTTTTGCGGAGTCACGTTGACGTTGCGGTTGATTTCAATGTTCGCGCCCCGGTTTCCGACGTACGCCGCTTCCACAAAGAAGCTGCCC
>DASXSR010000198.1:0-21554 GCA_036505875.1 Blastocatellia bacterium
TCCAGAATTGTCGGCGCGGTGTCGATCAGGCTGATCGTCCGTGTGACCCGCACTTGCTCATTGATCAGTCCGGGGGCAACGATCAGATAGGGAACATGAAGGTTCTCGTCGTAGAGAAAAAGCGAGTGCCCGTAATTCCCCTCGTGCTGCCCAAATGCCTGGCCGTGATCGCCAAAGATCACGAACAGTGAGCGATCAAACAAGCCACGCTCACGCAATCCTTCGATCAAACTTCCGAGCGCCGCGTCTGCGTAATGCAGCGCGTTCAGGTAGCGACCTTCATCCGTGTCGCCGGGAAATGGATGTGGCTCGGGCGAATCGTAAGGATGATGCCCGGCGACCGGCAAATAGGTGAGGAAGAACCGCTGGTCCGCCGGCAGCGAGTCGACCCAATCCAACGCTCGACGCACCGTGGACGGCTCATCGACGCCGAAGCTCGATTCATAATTGCCGCCGATCGCGCCGGCGTCTTCAAGGACCTCGTAGCCGCGATTCGCAACAACGTCATACATACCCAGGTACATGAAGCGCCCCGAGTGAAACAGCGCCGTGCGATAGCCCGCCGACTTGAGTGCTTCGGCAATCGATGGGGTTGTGATCCACGAGTAGCTCTCGCTCGGGGTCTCCATCGCCGGGTAGCGCGAGCAGATCACCGAGAACAACTCTTTTATGCTCTCGGGATAGACTGAATAGGCGTTCTCGAACAAGATCGCGTTGCGCGACAACTCGGAAAAATTGGGCATAGGGTCACGGCTCGCGCCGTAAGGCTGCAAGTATCGAGCGCCCGCCGATTCCAGCAGGATCAAGATAACGTTGCGACCTCTTGACTTTCCGCGCCATCGAGACAGCCCTTCGCCCGCCAAGTTGGCGCCGACCGGACTCCTCGTCCAAATCTCGTCCCCTTGCGCGTCAGCCGAGCGCCACCAGAGTCGCGGCAACGCGCTCGAGGCGAGCGCCATTATTGGATTGCGATCCAGTCCAATTGTGTCGACTCGCGAACTCGCAAATGGACCGAGCGGAACGAGCAGCACTGCGAGAATTAGCAAAGCGACGGGCGCTTTCAGCTTTAGGCGATGCATAAGGAAGGGGAACGCAATGCCGGCGGCAACCACAACAGACATCAGCGCAAAGTTCGCTGGAGTAGCGTGACGCTTGATCGAATCCGAGAGCGCGCCGCCGGCGGCGCCCAGCATAGGCCAGGTGAGCGGAGATGAGAGCACACGCTCGACGCCAACGTTGATCGTTACGTAAGCAACGGCCGCTCCGTACAACATCCAACCAAACCACGGCCGGGCGACGATGCGATCCAGCAATGCGAACGTTAAAGCGACGAGAAGGTCTTGCCAGAAATAGGCTAGGGGCGTCCACCACGAACGCTGAATTGGATGGCCAGCCAGGACTACGAGCTTGGCTACGATGAACACGCCGATCAGCGCGAGTGCTCTCATCTTCTTACCCTGGGAGCGCAGGCTGCCCGGCTGCTCCGTGACGTTCCGGAATTTGCCGCGAGACGAGCAGGCGGACCGCCTGCGCTCCCAGGGAAAACCAGATTCAATCGTTTCAGCAGCAACCAGGAAACAATCGCGGTCGATCCACGCGGCCGCCAAATCCAGTCGTGAACCAACACCGCAGCGGCCGGAGGGCGTGTGTATATAGCTCGTCGGTCGTTGGTAAACGCAAGTGGAACTGTCAGCAGATCAAAATCGCACGGCTGGTCGATCTCAAACCGCGCGTTGACATACTCGGCGTTGCCGTTGACGAAACCTCGAGCGATTTCTAGATTGGCGGCGCTCAGATCGATAAGCACAAGCTTCGAGTCGGGGAGCAGCTTGCTTAGAATGATCGCCGTTCGCGGAAACAATCCTCCGCCGACGATTCCCACTCGCCGAGGCTTAGGCAACTCGGCCAACAACAACCGAAAAGCGCGCTCGTGACGTGCTAGCACAAAACGTTGAAGCGCGGGCAGGCGCAAAACCAACTGTTCCAAAGCACACAGGTTTACGCATTCCAACCACCGCAGCACTGCCGGCCAGCGGCTCGCATTCCCGTCGCGTGATCTCTGACCCGGTAGCTCACGCCAATGGGCGCCCGGCCGCGCGTGATGCTCGATGTGATAGCCATCATTGAAGAACAAAAGGTTATACAACTTGCCGTAGTGACTGATCGTCCCACACGCGTGCTCGTAGTGCCCTTGCAAATAGCAAAGACCGACGCCTATCAGGAAGCCTGGCAGATAAACGGTAGCCAAGAACCTCGGAGCGCCGAAGAACAGAATCCCCCACAGCAAGGCTACAGCGGCCAGGTCCAGCGGCGACACTTTCAGGTCACCTCTGTTCGTGGCCCCGTGATGTGCGAGATGCCGCGCACGCCAGAGCGATTGCGGGAAGCCGAGCAACAGACTGAGATAGCACGAGAACGCTACGTTCAACGCGCGCGCTTTTAAGAACGGCCTGTGTATGAAGTTGTGCGAGATCGTATTCGCGTTCCACCACAGGCCCACGGCGATCAGCGTCAGCGAAGGCCACGCGACAAGCAAAGCCCCATGCAACAACGCGAGCGCGACGAGTAACGCATCCCACCTCGCCCACTCCGCCCGGCGAAGCAAGCGAGCCGTCATCATTTTTGTTCCCTGGGAAGCGACGTCAGCTCGCGGATCGGAGCATAGTCGCTCATATCATAGACGATCTTCACCAGGCCGACACTGATCGGATAAACATCTGGATCGGCAGGTTTATCGCTCGCTTTCCTTACGCGGCTCTGCGGCAGTTCGCGTCCGCCGAACCCTACGATGCGGCCAGTGCCTGCTATCGCCTTGAGATCAGCCCACTCCTTTCGGCAAACATCCTCCTTGCCAGGCTTTACCGAATAGTAAAGATAGCCTCGCTTGGCCGGCTGGTAGGTCGATCGATCTTCTTTGCTGGCGATCGCGAACGCGCCCCAGATTTGAACTCGCTCGGGCGCGGCATCGTTGGGCTCCAGCACAACTTTGTCAACGCGGGCGTAGACGCCGATCCAGTCCGAGGCGTTGGTGTTGACGGTCAACAGCGAGAATGTGAAACACGCGATCAAAGTTGCAACGATCAAGGTCCGCTTCATAGATGCAAATCTCCTTTCAGGTTTTGCCAATTAGACGGAGGACGCGCCCGGCTTCTTCCATGTACTTTCTTCGAGATTAAGCTCGGCGCGCTTGACAGAGGCGTATCCAAGATAATAGAAAGTCACCTTTCGTCACAACTCGTAACAGAAGGGAGACAAGCATGGCGCGTCGTTGGAAAAGACTGGTAGGGATTACCTTACTGATAATTTTTGCGCTTCTCATAGTCGGAATAACAACAACAATAGGATGGCGACCCTTCATTGGACCTAAAACGCGAGCGCTCAGTGATCGGAGGTTCGAGGCAACACCTGCGCGATTTGAGCGCGGAAGTTACCTGGTCAACGGCGTGCTTGGCTGCCTTGGTTGCCACTCAGAACCTGACGCGAGCTTGCCCGGCGTGCCGCCTCGCGTCGGCAGACTCGGCGCCGGCGCAGCATTTGACGCGGGGCCGGATTTTCCAGGCAGGCTTATTGCGCCAAATATCACGCCCGACAGTGAAACTGGCGCAGGCAGTTGGAGCGACGACATGCTCGCTCGTGCGATACGAGAAGGGATCGGCCACGACGGGCGAGCGCTGTTTCCCATAATGCCTTACACGAATTATCACGAGATGCCGGACGAAGACCTTGCTTCGGTGATTGCCTACTTGCGCACGCTTGCGCCGGTTCGCAATGAGTTGCCGAAAACAGAAATCCGATTCCCGGTGAAATACCTGATTCGCGGCGCGCCGCAACCGGTCACCGGAGCTGTGCCGACGCCTGATCTTTCCGACTCGGTAAGGCGCGGCGAGTTTCTGGTTCGGATGGCGAGTTGCGCCGACTGTCACACGCCTCAAGACAGGGGCCAACGGAAACCTGGCTTCGAATTCGCTGGCGGGTTGATTTTAAACGGTCCGAGGGGACCAGTGATGGCCGTGAACATCACTCCCGACGCGTCGGGCATTTCGTATTACGATGAGGAGCTGTTTCTTCAGGTAATCCGGACCGGTCACGTGAAGGCGAGGGAGCTCAGCCCGGCGATGCCCTGGGTAATTTATCGGAACATGAACGACCAGGATTTGAAGGCGATCTTTGCCTACCTGCGGACGCTCAAACCGGTCAAGCACACGATTGATAACTCTGAAGCGCCGACCCTGTGCAGACTCTGCGGCTTGAAACACGGGGGCGGCGAGCGGAATTAATGCAAGCTGTCCAGCTTCTTCAAACCTACGGTAACCGTCGTGCCTGAGAACTTCGCTCTTGCGTGGACGGGAATTCGCCTTTCATCGTTGGTCACCCATACCAGCATCTCGCCGCTTCGCCTGACGTAGCGGCCGTCAAACACCTTCGCGTTCAACTGAATCGCTTTGAATTTCCCCGCGTAGGTCTTTATTTCTTCGCGCTTGCCGGCGACGATTTCTATGTTGTAAACCTCTCCGCCGTCGCTGATCGGAATGGGAACCACGTCGCCTTCCTTGAGCGGTTGGGTCCGCACGAAGTAGATGGTTGACAACACATCTTGAATCCACGCGGGCGTTGTCTTTTGCTTAACTTTCGGCTTGCTCTTCGCGTTTACTAAATCACGATCGGTGAAAGTAACCTGGCCTGCGTCGCGATCGATGACCGCTTTCTGTTCGCGGCGGACTTTGCCCTCTTCGATAAGCTTTGTCGACGTAAGAAGCCCGAAGTCAGCTTCGCTAATGAGCGAATCATAGCGGTCTCGAACTTTTAAGCCGAACAGCATCGGAAAGAATCCTTTTGAGATGGCCTCGGCCTTCAACTGGATCTGGTCAGGCTTGTTTGAATCTGGTCTGGACACTGAGAGCTTCAGCTCGCCGATTGTCCCGGAGAAAATCAACTTAGAGAAGCTTACTTCATACGTCAGCGTCTCTCCGATCTTGAACGGAAGCGGCTGAGTAATCTTCGGGCGGGTGAATGCGACCTTCTCAGGCGAGACTTGCGCTCCGGCACAACTCAAAGCCAAAAGCATTACGGCGGTCGAAGCAAAGAGCCGGCTCAGCATGCACTTCATTATATGAGCGATGATGGGCGGTGTGCTAGTTTAGCTGATTACAAGCACAAGTTTTGCCGCAAGCAGTCCATAAGCGACAACAAATCCAAACGCCGCTCGGTACTCTCGATGTCGCATGTACAACGCGACATCAAACTGCGTCGGATGAGAAAGCGCCCGCCGGTAAGGCGTCAACCGCGGCACAAACAACGGCACTTGTCTGCTGTAGCGCTCATACTCGGCGGCGAAGAGCTGGCGCATGGTCTCAGCCTCTGCAAGCATAACGGGGACATAAATCACCAAATAAAACGCCGCGAACAGCGCGACGAACCACAACGCTCCCCCGCCGATGGCGACGCCGGCGCCCAATAGAAATGTGCCCAGGTACAGCGGATTTCTGGTGTGCGCATACGGGCCGGTTGTCGTTAACTCTTCCATTTTTCTCAAGTGACCAGACGCCCACCCGCGAATCGCCAGTCCGATTACAGCGACGAAAGCACCGGCGGCCAGCGTCCCCGCGGTCGGTCGCGCCGAAATAAACAACAAGGGCGCAAGCACAAAGCCGGCGGGCACGCGAATACGTTGAGCTATTTGCCTGAATGTCACCTGGCTACCTCTTGCGCCCGCTCCAGGCGTCTCAACACTGCTTGCTTGACGTCGCTAACCGCGATGTCCATACACTCCCAGTGCCAGCAACTTCGGCGATGGCAATCTGCGCGGCACCACAGGTCCCGCCCTACTGCGATGTCTCGCTCATCAAAGGGCCCGTTGCGCTCAGCGGACGTTGGGCCGAAGAGCCCAACGATC
The DNA here is from genome assembly GCA_036505875.1 of Blastocatellia bacterium. Classification (GTDB taxonomy): domain Bacteria; phylum Acidobacteriota; class Blastocatellia; order UBA7656; family UBA7656; genus Onstottus_A. Next base: position 5,894 of record DASXSR010000198.1, read on the forward strand.
GGAGTGCCGCTTGCAGCCGCCAGATGAAGCGGACCCGTGTCACCGCCAACAAACAACGCCGCGCGTCGGGCAATCGCTACGAATTGTTTCAGGGTCGAAGCAAGAACGCGAACCACGCCCGACTTGGCGCTTGCAACTACATTCTCAGCAAGCGTCTCCTCACCTGGCCCGTATGTGACGACAGATGCCAACGCGCAGTCAGTCCACAACCAATCTGCCAACTCTGCATAGCGCTCGGTCTGCCAAAGTTTAGTCGGCCAGCCACCGCCAGGATTGATTATTACAAACGGTCCAGGTTGTTCCTCGACGACTGCCTGAGCGAATCGCTCATCGTCGGTAGTGAGAGCGATTGGGAACTCATAGTCTGGGAGCGCAGCCGTCCCGACTGCTTGTCGTGCTTCGATATCGGAGTCGACCAGGCTGGACGCCTGCGCTCCGAGGACTGTCGCTCGGGCGAGCGCTAGATTCTTTTCGATCACGTGTTTGAACTGTGATGTTTCAACCTGTTCCGTGAGAAAAAGGCGGCTGACCCGTTCACGTAGATCGCAGGTCTCAAGGCCCACTCGCCGCTTGGCTCGCGACGCGAATGCTACGAGTCCGGACTTGATCAAGCCCTGAAAGTCGATCGCGATGTCGAAGAAAACTGAGCCGTTTACCTGCGAGCGAAGACCGGGGACCGCCGCGCGCGGTTGAAGCTCGATGAGGTCATCGATTACCGGTGAGCCCTTGAGGATCGCGGCAGCGCGGGGCCCAACTGCCCACGCGATTCGCGCGCCGGGCAACGCTCGCTTGAGCAGGGCTGCCGCCGGCAGCGTGTGCACGACATCGCCGATTGCGCTCAGTTTTACAATGAGGATTCGCATCTACTGACTGAACCGCAAGGGCAGATTATACCAGCAGCCTGGGGGCCTGCGCCTGTAACAGGCGTTGTTTCTTTGGTCCGGCCGGCGTGCTAGAATGCCGCTTAGTTTTCACTTCGCAAGTTTATGAAAAGCGTCAGCATACTCGGATCAACCGGCTCGATCGGAAAGAGCACCCTTTCGGTCATCGATTCACTATCAGACAAGTTCGTTGTGGCCGGTCTTGCAGCCGGCCGCGATTTGGAAGGGCTGGCCGGGCAGGTCGCGCGGTATCGTCCTCGCCTTGTGTCTGTCGCCGACGAACGCGACGTTTCGACCCTGAAGGATAACCTGCGAGCCTTCGGCGTCGACCGCCTTCCTGAAATCGCGTTCGGTGAAGAGGGGCTAGTCGCGGTCGCCTGCCTCGATGGGGTTGACACGGTGGTGTCAGCCACAGTTGGCGCGGTCGGGTTTCTTCCAACTTACAAAGCGCTTGCGATGGGCCGTCGGGTATGCCTGGCCAACAAGGAGACTCTGGTAATGGCCGGCGACCTGATGACCCGCGCTGCCGCCGAGTCCGGCGCTGAGCTTCTTCCGGTCGACAGCGAGCACAACGCGCTTCATCAGTGCATGCGGGGCGAGCAGACGCGTGAGGTCAAGCGGCTGATACTCACCGCTTCCGGTGGACCCTTTCGAGAGGCTTCGCTCGAACGCATGCGCGAAGCAACAGTCGAGGAAGCGCTCGCGCATCCAACCTGGCAGATGGGATCGAAGATCACCATCGACTCCGCGACTCTGATGAACAAGGGACTCGAGGTGATTGAAGCAGGCTGGTTGTTTGGGTTCACTGCGGATCGCATTTCGGTTGCTGTGCATCCGCAATCGATCGTGCACTCGATGATCGAGATGGTGGACGGATCGATTATTGCTCAGTTGGGCGTTACCGATATGCGGTTGATGATCCAGTATGCGCTGACCTATCCCGACAGATTAGAGACTGAGCTTCCACCTCTCGGCTTTGACAAGCTCGCGCGTCTCGAGTTTTTCGAGCCGGACCTTGAACGGTTCCCATGCTTGAGGCTCGCCTACGATGCGATGCGGGAAGGTGGAACGATGCCCGCGGCTTTGAGCGCGGCTAACGAAGTCGCGGTTGCATCATTTTTGAACCGCCGAATAGATTTCATGGACATCCCTCGCGTAATAGAAGCGACGATGGAAGCTCACGATTCGAAGCCTTGCTCGACAATAGAAGACGTATTGGAAGCCGACCGATGGGCGCGCTCACACGCCGAGCAGTTGGCACAAGGACGGCTGGCAGTCGGATAAGAAGCCGGGAAGCCAAAACCGTAACTGTAGACACCCTCTGTTGCTCTACGATAAACTTAACCGTGTTGCGCGAAGCAGGTTAACAGGAGACATTTTTGGGCATTTTATTGCACTACATCATTCCATTCGTGCTCGTGCTGGGCGCGATGATCGTCATTCACGAGTTCGGTCACTTCATAGTCGCAAAGTTCTTTGGCATTCGAGTCGACGTATTCAGCGTTGGGTTTGGCAAGCGACTCTGGGGCGTCCGCAAGGGCGACACCGACTACCGCGTCAGCCTGATACCTCTGGGCGGCTACGTGAAGATGGCGGGCGAAAACCTGGACGAACAGCGGACCGGCGCGCCTTACGAATTCATGTCAAAACCCAAGTGGCAGCGGTTCTGCGTCGCGATCGCGGGCCCGGCGATGAACATTCTGACCGCGCTCGCGATACCGGCCGCGATCGCGATGATTCATCACGAGGTGCCTGCTTATCTGGATAAGCCCGCTTTGATCAAAGCCGTCGAGCCGAACTCGCCCGCGGAACAAGCCGGTCTCCAGCCGGGCGATTTGATCGTCGTGGCTGATGGAACTCAGAACCCGAAGTGGCAGGAGGTTGAAGACCTGGTAGGAGTGAGCCCCGACCAGGATCTGGCAATAACCGTCAAGCGCGGCGATGAGACTAAAGAGTTCATGCTGCACATCGCCGCGCGGCCCTTTGAACAGGAGAAAATCGGCTACTCGGGCCTCAAAGCCAATAATGAGCGCATCACCGTAAGAGATGTTGCAGAAGACTCACCTGCCGCGGTGGCCGGATTACAGCCGGGCGATAACGTTATCGCGGTCAACGGAAATCGCGTCGAGCAAAACGTGTACGGAGGGGACAAAATCATCCGCGCGATTCGCGCGAGCGCCGATACGCCGTTAACGCTTACAGTGAGGCGCGGCGATCAAACGCTGGACATCAAGGCGACTCCTCAAATTAGCGACGGCGAGCTGCGGTTGGGTTTCCACCAGACAATAACCGGTCGCGAGATGATCAATCAGCGGCTCCCGTTCTTCGCGGCGATCAGATTTTCGGTAGATGAGAACATTCGCATAATGCAGCTCACCAAAACTGCGCTCGCTCAGGTGTTCGTCGGCAAGCGCTCGGCCCGCGACACATTGACCGGTCCGGTAGGGATCGCACAGATAGTCGGCCAGGCAGCGCAGGAAGGCTCCACCGAAGTATTTCGATTGATGGCGATTCTCTCGCTGAATCTTGGCATCTTCAACCTGCTGCCGATACCGGTGCTGGACGGCGGGCTGATTTTCATGCTGGCCCTAGAAGCGTTGCTGGGCGTGTTTGGGTTGCCCCTCAGCCTGCGAATCAAAGAGCGAATGATGCAAGTCGGACTGGTTATGCTTATGCTGCTGATGGGATTCGTGATCTTCAACGACATTTCGAAGCGAATCCCCGGACGCAGCTCACCTCCGCCAGCGGAACAGCCTGCGAATAAGTAATTAACAAATCAGAACTCAGCGCTGTTTGGCCGCGGCGATGCGAATCACCATTTCCGTGCCTGGATCGAGGATCAGATCCTTATTGCCCTCGACGTAGAGACTGCCGACGCCCGCCGCGCCTCCGAGGATCAGGCCAATTATAGCGCCTTTGCCTCCGCCAATTATGCCGCCGAGGATCGCGCCGGCCGCCGCGCCCACTCCGCCTCGAACCTCGCTCTCTTTGGTTCGGCTTCCGCTTTCGATACGCCCTTCTTCATCGACCTTCTTGACGCTTTCCGATTCGTAGACCTTGACCAGGTCGGCGTCGATCCGCGTCTGACGCCCGTCGGCAAGCGTTAAAGTATCAAAGGCAAGGCCGAGCTCGGTCTTGCCGCTCACGCGGCCCGACTTGTTGAGCATCGAAATGTGCCCTTCGACAGTCCCGCTTTCGTACGTAGAAGGTGAAACAACTGTAGCTTTGAACGTATCGCCCACTCTGCTTGTCTTTGTGTTGATCGGATTGCTGAGCCGTATGCGAAGCTCGGTGCCGTTGGGGATGACCAGGGGCCCGGCGGTCCGAGGGCGCGTCGGTTGGGTTTGATCGCTTTGATAAGCAGGCCGTTGCTGTGCCGCTCGCTGTTGATCTGCGAGCGCCGCTGCTCTTGCGAGCACCGTAGCGTTGCGAGGCACCACCGTGCTCCGAGTCCTGCCATAATAACCATCAGTGTAACCCAACTCGAATCCAAGCTCGTAGCCTTGCCGGTATCCCTCTGAAGAACCGACATCGTGCCGTTGCCAAATCTCGGAGCGGCGAAAATCCCGCGGGAGACTAGCGCTCCAGTCAGTTTCGCCCTGCGCGAAGCCTTCGCCGTAGCCTTTCTGATAACCCTGGTTGAAGGGCGTTGGCGGTTGCTTGAGTTGGGGCGCGCGCCGCGTTGAGCTGCGCCGCTGTGGGTACGCCATTGAGAAAGGAGCAAGCATTAAGATAACAATGACCGCAGCGGTCGCAGCGGCCACAAAGATTCTATGTTGTCTTGCCATTCTGTTCATATTCCCTCCCGGTTGGTTCGCTGTTCTGTCCTATCGCCATAAAGAAGGCTGACACCATTGATTCAAAAACGCAACGCATCGAGCGAAGAATAGCGCTCAGGCTGTTGCCGTTTTCAAATCAGATGTGCAATGAGGGCATTTGATTGCCTTGAGCGGGACAGGAGACGCGCAAAACTCACACACGCGCGTCGCGGGCGGCTCTTCCTTGCGCTTATACTTGTTGATTTGTCTAACCACCAAAAAAATCACAAAGGCGACAATCAGGAAGTCGATCACCGTTACGATGAACACTCCATAGTTGATCGTCGCTGCCCCGGCATCTTTCGCCGCTTTCAGTGTGTCGTAGTGCGGGCCGGACAGGTTTATGAACATATTGTTGAGGTCCATCTTGCCCAGCAGCAGACCGATTGGCGGCATGAGCACGTCGCTGACAAACGAGGTGATGATCTTGCCGAAGGCGGCGCCGATGATGATGCCGATGGCAAGATCAACAACATTCCCGCGCATGGCGAATTCTTTGAACTCTTTGAGCACGGTAATTCTCTCCTTGTGGCGTAGGTAGCTTGTTGAACATCGCCGTGATTCTAATTCACGCCACACCGCCAGACAATCGCCTAACTGAACATTCTTGGTCTGCAATGCTTTGGACGACCGCGGAAAATCAGGCCAATTGTTGGACTCACCACCGACCTAGCGAATCAATTTTCGCAGTCCAACTGTTGATTGAATCTCGTCAAAAGCTTCGGTCAGGATGACCATTCCGACCTGGGCTCTGCGTTTCTGACTTCACGAGTTTAATCCAGTTTGCGTTCTTCGTTTGAAGAACTTTGACGAGTAGCCATGCTCGCCAACCACTTTCAATTCTTCAGTTTGCGAAGCGAACCCGCTCGGACTCATATCTTGCAATTCGCCCGAGCGGGGATCAGGGAATACCTGACGGCACGGTTGTTGACTAATGTCGGCCGAGGGTAACTGAACAATTTATGAGCAACCCAGGATTTTTCAGTCACGGAGCGACGATCATGAATAGATCAACAACTCAGGAGCCGACGAAAAGGATTCTTTCCCCTGAAGGTCACCTGATTTCAGACAGACATCGGATCATGAAAGCCGGCAGAAAGATATCAGGTCTGTTGCTAGCCTTTTTGCTGCTGATCCCCTATTTCTGGATTCCTTTCGTCCAGCAACTTGAGCCCAAAGCCCTGGCCGGATCACAGGTGAACAACAATCTCTCCTCTGATCTGCAGGACGCCATTAACGGCGGCGGCATGGTGCAGGTGATCATCGATACCAAGCCCTCAGGCAACAGTCAGTCATTCAGCAGGCTGAGTGACACGATAAGCCAACTGGGCGGAGGCGTCAGGAGAACCCTCGACAACAATAAACAACTCGCGGTTAATCTGCCCGCCGCTGCAGTGACGGTTTTGGCTTCAGATAATGCAGTCAGGTTCATCTCGCTAGACCGCCGCACTCGGGTGTCCGGTCATCTGGAAACCACAACCGGGGCCGCGTTGGCGAGAAGCTACGGAACAATTTCAACCGGAACGATTGACGGCCGCGGTATTGGAATCGCAGTGCTTGATTCAGGAATCTTTTCCGCACATCACTCATTCATGGGAAGAGTGGTGGCAAGCGTCGACTTCACCGGTGAGGGCCGGACTGACGATCCATACGGACACGGCACTCACGTGGCCGGGATAGCTGCTGGAAATGGCCATGTTTCATACGGCGCATATACGGGAATTGCTCCCCGCGCAAACATCATCAACGTCAGGGTCCTTGACTCACAGGGCCAGGGCTCGGCGTCCAATACCATAGCCGCCATTGACTGGTGCATAGCCAACAAAGCGCTCTACAACATCCGTGTGCTCAATCTGAGCCTCGGGACCACTGCCGTTGACTCATACGTGAACGATCCTCTCTGCCAGGCAGTCAGACGCGCCTTCGACGCAGGTCTCGTTGTTTGCGCGGCGGCCGGCAATGCAGGCAAAGATGCAGCGGGCAATAAGGTATATGGGGCAATCCACTCTCCCGGCATCGAACCTTCGGCCATCACTGTTGGCGCAGCAAACACCTTCGGGACAGATTCTCGCGCCGACGATTCCGTTTGCAGTTTCAGCTCTCGCGGTCCGACACGCGGATTCACGACCGACTCGTTGGGCGTGAAGCATTATGACAACCTGCTAAAACCCGATCTCGTGGCGCCCGGTAATAAGATTCTCGACCCGGAATCTCCCGACAACAACCTGGTCACTGCGAACCCGGCGCTTGATTCGGGTATCAGTTTAAATCCTTTTCACGAAATGATGCGCCTGAGCGGGACTTCTATGGCAACGCCCGCGGTGGCGGGCGCAGTGGCGCTGATGTTGCAGCGTAACCCCGGCCTGACTCCAAGTCTGGTAAAGGCGATCCTCGAGTATACGGCTCAGCCTCTCGTCGGATACAAGAGGGTAGAACAGGGAGCTGGAGAGTTGAACGTTGAAGGCGCTGTGCGCGCGGCTGGTGCGATCAAGCAGTCCCTGTCCGGACTGTTGCTCGGGTCTCCATTGCTCGCTGTATCGGCTCCGACGCAGTCGAGTACGATAGCGGGCTTCACCTTCCTGTGGAACGCCTCGATCATTCAGAAATGGAATTTTATTTCCGGCAACAACTTGATTCTCGAGTACCAGGGAATCTACGGGACGGCAACGCTGCTGACCGACGGAACAGTGCTGAGCAATGGAACTGTACTGACCGATGGAACAGTGCTAACGGACGGAACAGTACTGTCTGACGGAACGGTTTTATCAGACGGAACAATACTGACTGACGCGACACTCTTGTCAGACGCAACACTACTGTCTGACGGGACGGTTCTAACCGATGCAACACTGCTGTCTGATGGCACTCTTTTTTCCGACAGCTATCTGTCGTCGAACACTCCTTGGTCGATCGCGCTCGCAATAGCACAGGCGGCGCTGTTCGGCGAGCTCACTCTTGAAATGCCGGCTGAGCCTGATCCCGATCCGATCAATTAGAAGGTGTGACGGAGGTCAAGTTCAACAGCGGCAATCGAAGGGGAGCAAAAAGGATGTCTCGGATTAGCACAAACTTGAGAGTAAGTTGGGCGCCCGTTCCTCGCCAAGCCGAGGACGAAGTTTTGAAAGCTTCGCCACTCGTGGCTGACGAGGAAGCGGAGGTGATGGCTTTCCTGAAAGAAAGACCAGCTTACACTTTTGGAATGGCTGGTTTCATTCGGAACAACGGCCTGGTGAGTGCTCACAATCGCGGTGAATTCTATGGATGTCGCGACCAGGAAGGCCGGTTGGTCGGAGTCGCTCTGATAGGACATTCCGTCCTTTTCGAGGCGCGCAGCGAAAACGTCATTGCCGCTTTTGCTGGAGTGGCGCAACGGCGTCGAGACGCTCACCTCCTGCTGGGTCAGATCGGGGAAGTTGACACTTTCTGGAGCTACTATGCAGATGGTGGCCAGCGGCCTCGGCTCTTCTGCCGCGAGTTGCTATTAGAACTGCGATGGCCGGTTGGGGTGCTAGAGCCGGTGCCCGACCTCAGACTCGCTGAGCCTAATGACCTGGATCTGATCGTTCCTTCGCACGCCCGCACTGTTGTGGAAGAGAGCGGCATTGATCCCCTCGAAGTCGATCCAGTGAACTTTCGTGAGCGCTGCCGACGCCGAATCGAGCAAAAGCATACGTGGGTGTGGATCAACAACGGCAAGTTGATCTTTAAGGCTGAAATTGTAAGCGACACCCCCGAAGTTATCTACGTGGAAGGCGTGGAAGTTAATCCCGCCGAGCGCGGCAAGGGTTACGGCCTCCGCTGCATCTCACAATTGAGCAGGACGCTCCTCCATCGCGCACCTTCAGTTTGCCTCCTGGTCAATCAGCGCAATACGGCTGCTCAAGCGTTTTACCGCAAGGCCGGCTATAAGCTGATCGGTTACTACGACTCGATCTATCTCCAAGAAAACACCGAAGGAGCGGGTTAGAATTCTATGGACCGCCAGCGCTTCTTCAAGCCTTATATGCGGCTGATAGTCGCCATCGGCGCTGAGGTTCTATTACTCTCTCTGTGCAGCCTTGACACTTCCGCGATAGGCGTGAAGTTCATTTTGTTGCTGGTGATAACTGTCGCCATAGGCTCGCGCAATCTTGTCCACTTCTTCCGCTTCGACTCCTCGGTATCAGTTTCGGATGTCTTCATATTTCTTGCCATTCTGCTCTTCGGTGGGGAGCCTGCGGTGCTAATGGCGGTGGCGGATGGGTTCTGCTCGTCGCTGCGCATAACCAAGAAGCCGCTGACCATGCTGTTCAACTCGGCAAGCATGGCATTGTCAACGTTTCTCACTGTGTGCGGGCTGCGGATGGCTTTCGGAACGATACCGGATGTCGCCACCAGCGGAGCCTCGCCCAGACTCATCGCCATGACATGCGCAATGGCGCTCTTACAGTACATATTCAATTCAGGGACCGTTGCGGTCGCAGGCGCGCTGAGAGTGAACCAGCCGATCTGGGCTGTCTGGAAGAAGCATTACGTTTGGACGTCGATTACCTATTTTGCGGGCGCCTCGGCTGCGGCGTTGATCGCGGTGCTTATGAGCGCGGTTGGCTTTTATGCCGTCATAGCCACAACGCCGGTCGTCATCGCGATCTATTTCACTTACCAAACCTACGTCAAGAATGTCGAGTCTTCGACGGTACAAGCCGAAACCGCAAAGCGTCATCTTGCACAAATGCAAGAGAGCGAAGAGCGTTTCCGAAGCGCCTTTGATCACGCCCCGATCGGCATGGCGCTGGTGTCGCCTGACGGCCGCTGGCTTCAGGTCAATCAATCTTTGTGCGACATCGTGAGATACTCGGAGGACGAGTTCAAGGGCATGACTTTCCAGTCGATCACTAATCCCGAGGATCTTGGCGATTTTCTGGATCACTTGAAACGGGTCCTCGACGGCCACGTTCCAACCCATCAGATGGAGAAGCGCTATCTTCACAAGCAGGGGCACGAGGTGTGGGTGCTGGTGGGCGGGTCCTTGATTCGAGATACTGAAAGCAAATGTCAGCGATTCATCTTCCAGATTCAAGATATAACAAACAGGAAGCGGGCCGAGGCTCAGTTGGTACACGACGCGTTCCACGACTCGCTCACTGGTCTGCCCAACCGCGCCTGGTTCATGGAGCAATTGCAGGAGTCGCTTGACCTCGTTCGCGCGCAGCGGGAGCGACTGTTTGCAGTGCTGTTTCTCGATCTCGATCGATTCAAGCTGATCAACGACAGCATAGGACACATGGTCGGCGACCAGTTGCTGATCGGGATCGCAAACAGACTCCGCCACTGCTTGCGTCCGCAAGACAAAGTAGCTCGGCTAGGCGGAGACGAGTTTACTATCCTTCTGGACGGCATCCGCGATGCGAGAGAGGCCATCGACGTCGCCGAACGCGTTCAGAAAAATCTTTCGCAGCCATTTAATCTCGGCGGGTACGAGACGTTCACTACCGTCAGCATAGGAATAGCTCTCTCAGACCTGGAGTACAAACGCCCCGAGGATTTCCTGCGCGACGCAGACACGGCTATGTATCAAGCAAAGTCGCTGGGTAAGGCTCGCTACGTCATATTCGATAAAGGCATGCACACGCACGCGGTGAACCTGCTGCAGCTGGAAACGGACCTCCGTCGGGCGATCGATCGGAAGGAGTTCTTCATCGAATATCAACCGATCGTCAAACTTGAGACAGGCCGCCTGATTGGCTTTGAAGCGCTAGTTCGCTGGCAACATCCTGAGCGTGGCACGATCCCTCCAGACCGGTTCATAGCTGTTGCGGAGGAGACGGGTTCTATCGTTCAGATCGGCCAGTGGGTGCTCCTTGAAGCTTGCATACAGATGAAGCGATGGCAAGAGATCTATGCTTCGGAGACTCCGCTGTCGATCAGTGTTAACCTTTCGGCCCGTCAGTTCGGCCACTCGAACTTGCTCGAACAGATTACACGAATCCTCGACGCAACGGGTTTGGATCCGCGCTCGCTCAAGCTCGAGATAACCGAAAGCATAGTCATGGACAGCGTCGAGAGCGCGTCCGTTACGCTCGACAAACTTCGCGCGCTTGGGGTCGAGCTAAGCATCGACGATTTCGGCACGGGCTACTCGTCGCTCAGCTATCTGCATCGCCTTCCGATAGACACACTCAAGATCGACCGTTCATTCGTTAGCCGGATTGGCGAGAACAACGAGAAGGAGATCGTGCGGACGATAATTATGCTCGCTCAGAACCTGGGGATGGAGACCATCGCAGAAGGTGTCGAAACAACTGGGCAACTCGAACGGTTGCGCGAGCTTGGCTGCCAGAGCATTCAAGGATTTCTGGTGTCCAAACCGCTCCCCCGCGCCGCGGCTGAGAAGCTGGTCGAGCGCGCCTCTTCGCCCTGGCAGGAACCGCTTCTGCGGCCCGCCAAATCTTTTGACCCGAACACCTTTGATTCACTGGCGAGCACCTACTCGATGTGACGGCGCGCGTCCGACAAGCTTCGACCTTTCTTTGCTCACACAATACTCCGGGAACGACAAGCTAAAGCTCATCGGACGACGGGAACACTTGCTCACGTGCTTTTAGGCCCGTAGCATGAGCTCATGCCCCAAAAGCAGAGGAAGCGACTGTTCCTGGTCGACGCGATGTCGCAAATCTATCGCGCCTACTACGCGCTTCCAAGCCTCTCAAATTCGCGCGGTCTTCCAACCAACGCCGTCTATGGTTTCACGATGATGCTGCGCAAGCTCGTCGCAACCGAGAAACCCGACTATCTTGGTGTGGCGTTCGACGGACCCGAGCGTACCTTTCGACACGATGTATACGAATCCTACAAGGCCACTAGAACGGCGATGCCCGATGACTTGACTTTGCAGCTTCCGTACATCAACCGGCTGTGCCAAGCGCTGCGCGTTCCGATCATCCGTGAGCGAGGCTACGAAGCCGACGATATCATCGGCACCCTTGCTGCAAAAGCGGATGGCGTCGGCCTGGATGTCGTCATCGTGACTAACGACAAAGATCTCTCTCAACTTGTCACCGATCGCGTGAAGGTTCTACGAACCGAGCGAACGGGCGAGATGAAGATGTTGGACGCGAAAGGCGTTGAAGAGAAGATGGGAGTGCCCCCGAGTCAGGTTGTGGAGCTGCTCGGTTTATGGGGCGATACGATCGATAACATCCCCGGCGCCCCGGGCATCGGCGAGAAGGGCGCCAAGCAAATAATTCAGCAATATGGAACCGTCGAGAACGCCATCGCCCACGCCGACGAGATAGCGAGAAAGAATTATCGCGAAAGCCTGAAGAACAACGTCGAGTTGATTCGCAAATCGCGCGAGCTTGTAAAGATCGCTTGCGAAATGCCGATTGACCTTGACCTTGGCGCGCTGGTGTACGAAGAGCCCGATCGTCGTGCAGCATACGAGTTGTTCTCCGAGCTCGAGTTCGCGCAGTTAAGCCGGGAATTTTCTGACTCGGCCGATGAATCAAAGCCCCCGGCAACAGTCGCCGTACACCAGTCGGGCAAAGCGGCTTACTCGCGGATCGCTGCCGGCGCGGAACTCGATCGCCTTGTAGAAGAGCTCTGGGACAAAGAGAGCATCGGTCTAGCGATCGTCGAGCGAGACGGCGCGGTGGCGGGTATCGCCCTCGCAATGGGGCAGATGAAAGCGGCGCTAGTCGCCTTTGAAAAACTATCAGTCAGACAAAACGCTCTTCAGAAGATGAAGGAAGTCCTGGAAAACGGAATTGTCCGAAAGGTGATTCATGATTGGAAAGGCGCATTGACTGCGCTGGATTGTATGGCCCGCCGGCCAGAGAAAGACGACGGGCCGCTGATGGCGTTTGCAGCCGAGCCTGATGGAGGCATCCAGGATTTCACACCCGCGATTCGCATTGAGGGCGTCGAAGACGACACTCTGATAGCCTCGTACCTGCTCGACCCGAATCGAGCGAATTATCGGCCCAAAGAGCTGGCACGCGAACATCTCGGCCTCGAGATGGCCGACATCGTTGACGGCTTTGACGAAGACGAATCGCGCGCGCTTCAAACGGCCGACGTGACGCTTCAACTCGCGGGGGTGCTGCGCGAAAAGATCAAGGATATGAAGCTCGAGTCTGTGTACCGAGAGATGGAGCTTCCGCTGGTTGAGATACTGTTCGACATGGAACGTACCGGGGTGCGCATCGATCTCGGGGCGCTTGCGGAAGCTAGCCGCGAGATGGAACGCGAGTTAAAGCGGCTCACCAAGGAGATCTACGAGATGGCGGGAGAGGAATTCAATATCAACTCGCCCTCTCAGCTTGGTGACGTTTTCGAGAAGCTCAACTTCGAAGTGGGCAAACGCACCCGTACGGGCAAGATTTCGACTTCCGCGGACGTGCTTGAAGAGCTCGCGGCGAAATATGATCTGCCGCGAAAGATCATCGAGTATCGCGAGATCGCCAAGCTCAAGAACACTTATTGTGACGCGCTGCCGAAGCTGATCGACCCCCGAACCGGTCGCATTCACACCACGTTGAATCAGGCAGTGTCGGCTACGGGACGATTGTCGTCACAGAACCCGAATCTTCAAAACATCCCGATAAAGTCCGAACTTGGCCGCCGCATTCGGGCCGCGTTCGTGGCGTCGCCCGGCTATAAGCTGATGTCCGCCGACTACTCGCAGATCGAGCTGCGAGTGTTCGCGCACGTAACGGAGGACCCGGCGATGACCGAAGCGTTCAACCGCGGCGAAGACATTCACGCTCGCACCGCGCGTGACGTGTTCGGCGCAAAGACACGAGAGGATGAATCGAGAGTGCGCCGGCTTGCTAAGGTCGTCAACTTCGCGATCCCATACGTCATCGGTCCCTTTGGTTTAGCTCAGCGGACGGGACTCACGCGCGGGCAGGCAAAAAAAGTGATCGAAGACTACTACGAGACCTACACAGGTGTCCGGCGCTACATGGAAGAGCTGCCGCGCGAGGTGCGCAAAAGCGGACTCGTGCGAACGATCTTCGGCCGCATTCGCCCGATTCCCGACATCAATAACAAGAGTCATGCCCTGCGGTCACGGGCCGAACGCGAAGCGATCAATGCGCCGATTCAGGGAACCGCCGCCGACTTGGTTAAGATTGCGATGATCCGCGTGCATGAACGCTTGCGCAGAGAAAAGTTCGGCGCGCGAATGATCCTTCAAGTCCATGACGAGCTTCTGCTGGAGGTGCCGGAGAAGGAAGTCGATCGGGCTACAGAAGTTGTTCGAGATGAGATGGAGTCGGTTTACGAATTGACAGTGCCGCTTGTGGTTGATGTTGGAGTTGGTGATAACTGGATGGAAGCAAAGCCTTAGACAGGAACCTACCTCAGTTGCGTGGCTAATCTAGTGATGACGTCCGGCAGAAAAGCAGCTCGCTGACCACGGCTTTCCCCACACCGCAAATCGCAAACGCATTACTTCAGATTCAGAGTAGTCATCGAAGGTCCTTCGGGGGCCGGATCCTTGGTTCGTCGAAAGAATTTTCGTAAGAAAGCCAGTAGCCCTAATACACCAAGCACGGCGAATTTCTTTAGCGCCAAAAGGCCGCCCAGTAGCAGCTTGAAAAGGCCGACTTTTGCAGCTATTTTTCCGGCGATCAGAGCACCGATTCCGTACGCGGCAAGCTTATCAACCGATGGATTGAAGTCGGAGTACTGATTCCCAGCGTTGAACTGAGCAAAGCCAAGCACGTCCTGCATTCGTTCTTGAATTGTGCTCAACTGGCTGATCGATGCCACGGCGTTAAACGATAGGACGCCTTTACGGCCAAGCACGCGAATATCGTAGTTCAAAGTGTTCTCTTCCTGATCGCCAAACTTGAGTTCCCTGGCCCAGTAAAGTTTGTGCGTGGCCTTCTCATAACGGGGGGGCGTGGCCCACCCGATTAATTCAATTGTTTCGTAGCCTTGCGTTTTGCGCTCTTCATTTCCCTGCGACACGTCTTGTTTCATCTGCGTCAGCAGTTCGTTGTAATTAATGCTTTCGGCATCATCATCCTTCACAAACCCATCTTCATCGTAAGTGATGACTACACCCCATGCGAATTCTTGGAGCGGCTCAATGTCGGACGGGAAAAGCATGCCGAGCGTTTTCATGCCTGGGCGGTTGCCCCAAGCAAGGAGCACCTTTTCCGATTGGTCCGTGTCCAAGTACCTGAAGGTTTCGGGTACGCTCAGGGTGGCAAGGCCGTTGCCAATCACTATGGCTCCACGCTGGTACTTGAGTTGAGCCTCGAACTCCTGGTCGGTCAGATATTGTGAGTCTTGTTTTGTTTCCTGTACTGGAGGTTTTTCTTTTTTTGGCGCAGGCTTAGATTTGTTGGCCGCGATGCTAGACAATGGAAAGACCAGCAACGAAAGCAGCAACAGCTTCTTCATATTCGATCCTCCAAATATATCAAGCTTCTACTCAATCTTGGCTGAAACAGGCGCAACATCGGCCGATGAAGCAGCGATCGTTTGGAAGCCTTACTCAGCTGCCAAAATCGTACCACATCTGTCAAACGACTACCGAAAATTGCGTTCATCGAAGTCTCTGGCTATGAAGCTCGAGAACTTTATCACCTGCTATCAGCCACATAGTCCCTCTTCAGGCGGTCAAGCGACGTAACTCCCGCCTGTCTCATAATCAACTCAAACTCAACGCGAAGGATGTCCAATACCTTCTCCACTCCCGGTTGCCCGAACGACGCCAAGCCCCACAGGTAGGGTCGGCCGACGCACACAGCCTTAGCTCCGATCGCGAGCGCCTTGAAGATATCAGTTCCACGCCTGAAGCCGCCGTCGATCAGCACCGGTATTCGGCCTTGCACCGCGTCGATCACTTCCGGAAGGCATTCCATCGTTCCGCGACCGCTCTCTTCAGCGCGGCCCCCGTGGTTGGACACGATCAGTCCGTCAACTCCGTTCTCTACACTCAAAGCCGCATCTTCACGAGTCACGATG
>DASXSR010000199.1:0-43816 GCA_036505875.1 Blastocatellia bacterium
AGTCCCTCGCCCTTTATTTTGAAGATGCGTTGCGCACGTTTTTGATACCAGACCAGCCGGAAAAGTTCCCAAGTGCTGAACTGCGTTGGCTTCTAGCCGCAGAGTCGCGAAAGAGCATAGTTCAGCGTGAAACCCTCTGAAGGCTGTTTTCTGTCGCCCCTCTTGGGGCTAACCGGCAGTGCTCCTCATAAAAAACATCCTCATTCGACCTTAGCTCTTCCCGTCAAGCATCCTCTGATCAGACGGGGCGCGAAAAATCTGACGCGCATCTATGAAGCTTGCCTTGGAGTCAAGTATTAATTTGGACACACACCTATTCGCGCGGCACGAGTCCGCCAATTTGTATTCGACTCTCAACGTTGCGCCTGACATCAGACCGCCTATTTAAGTTTGGGTTTCCTCGATCGATCGTAGCTTCGTGGCGCGATCAATCATCTATTCGAGCATGTTAGCCCCTGAGGATTGATTCGCACTCTCCCGGTGGAAGCAGATCCATAGCGAGGGGATGTCAAGTCTGCGCGCCGAGCCTCAATTGCCTCGGCGCGCGTCGACGCGAAGCGGCGACCTTGACATCCACTCGCGGGGTCTAATCTGTAACCTCCTGGAAGAGGCCGGCCGCTCAATCACCCGTCAGGCACACAAGGCCTAGCGCGTCAACGAGCCAGCCGAGCTTCGACGCCACGACTGCGAAACTCTGCATAGTCGATGTTGTTCCGAAGCATAATCCAGCATCGGATCAACAACTTTCGTGCTACTGCAACCGTTGCTTTCTGCTTACCACGTCGCTTACCAACTCGCTCATAAAACTGCTTCAGATCCTGGTCGAACCTGACAGCCGTTTGGGCAGCTTCTCCCAAAAAGAACCGCAGCAATCGCGAGCCAGCTTTGCTTATTCCGATATAGCGTTTTCTTTCAGCGCTCGATCGTTCCATCGGCTCGAGGCCAACATAGGCGACAACCGATCGTTGCTTGCTGAATCTATTGAACGGCTCCAGGGTGTGAACTACCCCAAGAGCTGTCAGCACGCCAACTCCAGGATGAGTCATCAGCAGCTTGACCCTGTCGTCGGTCGAAGCTTGTTCCTTCAACCACTTGTCTACCCTCCCGATCCGCTCGTTAATTGGGATCAGAAGCGACATCAAGTCTTCCGTCTGATGCTTGATCGCTGGCGCCATGCGAGCAGACTTCAATTGCTGTTGCCGAGCCCGGCTGAGCATCCGAGATCTTTCTGACAAGCCGCAACTCATTGCTATGGCCTGCAGGTTGTTAGTGATCATCGTCCGCATCTTGATCAGCCTTGCCCGGTACCTGAGCATCCGCAAGACCTCAACGCTTTCTCGGCTGTGGCGATGGACTTGGGGGAAATCCCCCTTCAGCATGATCTCCAAGATCAACTCGGCATCCCGACGATCGTTCTTCTGTCGCCAGTTTGCTCGTCGCCGAATCTCGGTAGCGTGCCCTGTCCATACCGTATGACCAAGTTCTTCGAGCATCGCTTCAAACCAGGAGCTGTACCCGCCGGCTTCCAACCCTACGATCACCTGGCCGGTGAGCTTGGAGTAGAAGTCGCGCACATCGTCCTTGCGATGGTCGAGCTGTGCCAATTGGATCTCTCCATTCTCCGAATCACAGTAAGCTATCGTTTGCATCCTGGCGTGGAAATCCACACCGCAATATACTGTTCGCGTCATAAGCGCCTCCCACGACGGTCTATCGTCCGGCGCGCGGTTGAGTCTAACAAACTCCGCCGCGCGCTGCGGGAGGAGCGCCGCTTCATAACATCACACGGCGCTGATCACAGAGTTGACACCTATTCTCGCCGCAGCTTACGCTCTCGTTTTGTTATTCAGTGTGAAAGGTGACTGTGACTATGCTCGACATCAATTTCGTGCGGGCCAATCTCGATCTTGTAAGGCAGAAGCTTGAACAGCGCGGCGTCCCGCGTGACGCGCTCGATCGGTTCAATGAGCTCGATGAGCGGCGTCGCACGGTCGTTCGCGAGCGCGATGATTTGAACGCGGCTCGTAATCGCGAAAGCCAGGAGATCGGCAAATTGATGAAGGCAGGTCAAAAAGACGAGGCCCAGTCGCGCCGCGCAGCAGTTCGGGAGCTTGGGAATCAGATCGCCACCGCCGAGACTGAGTTGAACGCGATTGAAACAGACTTGAACGAGCTGATGGTATCGCTTCCCAATCTTCCTCACGAGAGCACGCCGGTCGGTCGCGATGAGTCTGCTAATCAAGAAATCAAACGTTGGGGGGCCCCTCCCGTTTTCGATTTCGAGCCTCGGGATCATGTCGATCTGGGCGTCTCGCTAGGTCTGGTTGATCTTGAACGCGCGGCGAAGATCTCCGGGTCGCGCTTTGCGATCCTCATAGGCGCAGGCGCGCGGCTCGAACGAGCGCTGATAAACTTCTGTTTGGATTTTCAGACAAAGCGCAACGGCTATCAAGAAATGCTGCCGCCGTTCATCGTGAATTCAAATACGCTGTTCGGGACGGGCCAGCTTCCTAAGTTTGAGGCCGACCTGTTCAAGCTCACCGACGAACGCGGGCTTTATCTGATCCCGACGGCCGAAGTGCCGCTCACGAACTTGTACGCGGGCGAGATCCTGGATGGGGGGCGTTTGCCCATCAAGCTCGCCGCCTACACGCCATGCTTCAGGTCCGAAGCCGGAAGTTGGGGCAAAGATACGCGAGGATTGATTCGCCAGCACCAGTTCGACAAAGTCGAGTTGGTTAAGATCACGCGGCCTGAGGAGTCTTATGATGAGCTCGAGTCGCTGACTCGTGACGCCGAAGCAGTGCTTGAAGAGTTGGGCCTCGCATATCGCAGAGTAGCGCTCGCAACGGGTGATCTCGGCTTCTCGTCGGCGAAGACCTACGACATCGAAGTTTGGCTCCCTAGCCAGAACACCTATCGCGAGATATCGTCTTGCTCGAATTGCGAGGCGTTCCAGGCTCGACGCGCGAATATCAGATTTCGGCGCGAGCAAAAATCGAAGCCTGAATACGTTCACACGCTAAACGGCTCGGGGCTTGCGATCGGGCGATTGTGGCTTGCATTACTCGAAAACTATCAGCAGTCGGACGGCTCGGCGGTGATTCCCGAATCGCTCCGACCCTATATCGATAACCTGGAAGTTATCAAGTGAGTGTATCGCTGCCTTATAAGGCCGAACCTCGCAAGCGGCAAAGAAAGCGGCCACCGTACATCAGCGCCAGAAGCCATAGAGAGGGTTCTGACTCGGTTTTCAAAATTGCGAGAGCGATTAGTCAAAATCCCAATGTCGCCCGCGCAGTTCATCCGGCACTGTGTACGGTGGCCCAAGAGAACACCATCAGGCGTCTCAAGCTTCCGTGACCATCTAGAGCATAACGCGTGCCAAGCTCTCGTCCACCGCGTCAGCGGCCATTTATGGCGACGGTTTAACGCGGCTTTCTTCGCGCTTTCTCAATGTGACGCTAGACGGTCATCCGGCTTACTTCCTTTTGACTGATTAGCTCAATTGTCCGCGATTTTCGCGCTTCGACTTGTCAATGAAGCTGAGATGCAGCTGGAGATCACAGTTCGAATTTTAATTATTGACCTGAAGGTGAGGCCCTGTTACTTTTGCAAGCGTACCCACGTAGGTTTGCCCCTCGCGAATAATCCAACAAGCGGAGTCTTCCCAGGAGTCACAATGAAAAGCACGGGCCGCGCAGGCATTGCTCTAATGATCTTCTTAATCGCATCGCTGTCGGTCTCGGTCGCTGGTCAGCAGAGTTCAGACCAGTCCGACCCGCTTGCCAAGCGGTCAGACATCTATTGTACAGGTTTCATTGCCGATGTTCCGCCGCGCGTTGATCTTCAAGTCGTCGGAGCAGAAGCGGAGAATTTGAAAGTGACGTTTGCGCAGGGCGATGTGGTTTATCTAAATCGCGGCCGCAGCGCTGGTGTTCAGCCCGGCGCCGTATATCAAATAATCCGGCCTGTGGGCGAGCTCAATCACCCGTTCGCCAAAAGGAAACTCGGCTATTATGTCCGCGAGGTAGGGATGCTCCGCGTTCTCGAAGTTGGCGAAAAAACCTCCGCGGCTGAGATCACGGTATCCTGCGATACAGTAGAATTCGGCGATTTGCTCAAGCCTTACGAGGAGTCTTTGGGACCTGCCGCACGCGACGCGCGTCCACTACCTAAATACCGGGAGGGCTCGGGCGGAACAACAGGACAAATCGTCATGTCGCCAGGCTTTCACGAGAATCTTTCCGCCAATCGCGTGGTCTTCATTGATCTTGGCACCCGGCAGGATGTCCATCCCGGCGATTCGTTCACCATCTATCGGGAGATTGGCGCGCGCGAAGGAATCACAAACACTCCCAAGGACAGCGTGATGAAGCGTCGCAGCGACGGCTACGAGAGCGATCGATTCCGTGGCGGCGAGTACTCGATACAAGCGACGCGAGTTCCACAACATACGGTCTTGCGTGAGCGCCCGCAATTGCCGCGCAAGGTTCTAGGCGAGCTTGTGGTTCTAAAAGTCGAGAAGACCGCTTCTGTGGCACTCATCACACGAACTACCGCGGAGGTGCAGGTCGGCGATTTGATTCAGCGGTCCAACTGAAGCATACAGGACAGGACTTGCAGGATTTACACGATTCATAGGTGCCTTCCTTGGCCGCCTTCGATTCGCCCGCGCCTTCTTCTTCGTCCTCTTGGCCTCTTGTTCTTCCCACGCGCCAGTCAAATGCTATAATAACTTCGCGTGGATGGTAGGAGGCCGAGTCATGCTACTAAAATCAAAGTCGATCTGTGCGCTCACGCTGATCTCACTCTTGATCTGTTGCACCTTATATTTGCCGCGCTACGCCGTCGCTCAGGATAAGGACAGCGGCGAAAAGGCAAAAAAGGAAAAGAAGGAAGGAAAGAAAAAAGCGAAGGATGATGGCGGTGGGACGATAGCCCGCCCGGTGCTCTGGGAAGACCCGACCGATATTGAAAGTCGCGACCTGTTCAATGGTCCGGGCGGCGCTGAAGGGGCGCCCGACCCAAACGGCAAATTCACCTTCGAGTCGCGCTCGACAAAGGGCACATCCGAGAAAATCCACGTTGAAGACGACAAGGGTCGAAAGTGGACCGTCAAGTTCGGGCCGGAGGCGAAACCCGAAACAACCGCGACGCGAATAGTGTGGGCGGCCGGTTACCATGTTGACCAGGATTACTTCGTCAAGCGAACGCACATCCTCGGCCGCGGCGGCTTCGACGTGTGGGACGTGAGATTCGAGCGCCGTGATGACGGTTACAAAGAGGAGGGCCTGTGGTCGTGGGAGTCCAATCCGTTTAACGGCACGCGAGAGCTTCAGGGCCTTAAGGTATTGATGGCTTTGCTCAACAATTGGGACCTCAAGATCGACAACAATAAGATCGTGCGGCCCAGCAAGAAAAGCGGAGCCGATCGGGATGAGCGCATCTACTACGACGCAGATCTAGGCGCAACGCTGGGGTCGACTGGATCGTTCTTTGCGAAGCTTCCCTTCTTTGGCAATGCGCCGGCAGGATCGAAAGGAGACCCGGGCGGTTACTCGAAGCAGATTTTCATCGACGGCGTGAAAAATGGCCAGGTGGTGTTCCACTACAAGGGCAAGGACCCAAAGGCTCTTGAAGGGGTAACGGCCGAAAGCGCTCGGTGGATGGGCAATCTGCTCGGACGGCTGTCAGACAAACAGCTAACCGATGCATTTCGAGCTGGCGGCTTCAGTGATTCTGAGGTTGCAACCTACGTGCGCGCACTGCGAGACAGAATCAATCAACTCAAGAACCTCAAGTAGGC
This sequence comes from Blastocatellia bacterium, assembly GCA_036505875.1. GTDB lineage: Bacteria > Acidobacteriota > Blastocatellia > UBA7656 > UBA7656 > Onstottus_A. Next base: position 5,810 of record DASXSR010000199.1, read on the forward strand.
AACGAGCTGGAACGCGATATGACGGTGGACGACGACACTACTTGTCGCCTAGCTTCGCAAACCACAAATCTTTCGGCATGACCGACGGGGACAACAAATGCAGCGTCACGCCTTCCAGATCAGCCCGGTGCGCAACGAAGCTCCGCCGGTGTGCAAGGAAGGCGCACGGCGCATCTTCCAACAGCAGTTTCGTGACTTCTCGATAGATGGCGGCTCTTTGATCGCGGTTCATCACCGAACGCGCCTGATCGGTTAGCCGATCGACTTGTTCGCTCGAATAAGTGCTGATGAACAAATCGCGATTGCGCGAGTTGAAAAGCACGTAGGTGAAGTTGTCAGGATCGGGGTAGTCAGCGTACCAATCTCGTCCCGCGATCGGAACAGTTCGTAGTTTCAGCCCCCGCTCCATTTCTTCAGCTTCGGCGTAGCGAAACTCGGCGCGAATGCCGACCGCCGCCAAGTCCTCCTTCAAGCATTCAACTGCGGAGTTGACCGACTGTGGCCACCACACCTCTGTATCGAATCCGCTCTCATACCCGGCGTCCTCCAGCAACGTTCTCGCGCGATCGGGATCGTAGTCGTACCCGCGCTCGCCTGGATCGTAGCCCAACACACCAGGCGGGATCGGCCCGATGCTAAGCTCCGCCATCTCTCCGTACACCTCGCGCAAGAACCGTCGGCGATCTATGGCCAGACATATGGCCTGACGCACGCGACGGTCGGACAGCGGCGGGCGCTCACAATCGAATACGAGCATCCGTGTCTGCAACTGTACCGCCTCGAGCACCTGAATGTCAGCGGCGCGCTCCTTTATCGTCGCGAGGTCAGTGAGCGGCAAATCCGTAACGTAATCAAGCTCATTACGCAGGAACATGTCCAATATCTCTTCTCCGCCCAGTCCAAAGTGAACGGTCAGCCGGTCAACGTAAGGCAGCTCCGGATTCCAATAGTTGGAAAAGCGCTCGAGTTGAACTTCCCTTCCGAGCACCGCCTCAACGACTCGAAACGGCCCCGAGCCTACCGGTCGAACTTCGAAATCCATCGTGGGGCGCTCGACCTCTTCACGCGGGAAGATGTAGCTGTACTCGGTGCAAAGGGTTGAAAGGAAAAATGCGACAGGTTGAACCAACTCCAACTTCACCACTTGTTCGTTGACGAGTTGAATGCCAGCGACCGAATCAGCCTCGCCTGACATGAACTGCTCTGCGCCGACCAGCGGCCGGAAAGCCCACGCCGCGGCGTCTTCATTCTGACGCATCTGCCGCTCGAAGGAGTACTTAACATCCTCGGCGCGCACCCGGCGGCCGTTGTGGAATCGCGCCGACTCGCGCAAGTAGAAAGTGTAAACGCGGCCGTCGGGAGAAATATCCCAACGCTCAGCTATTGCCGGTCGAATCTCCGCCCGTTCACCGAATTGCACCAGCCCTTCAAATATGTTGGACATCACATCTACGCGAGACAACGACGAAACCGTCGCCGGATCGAGTGTTACTTGCGAAGCTCGCAACGCGAAGCGCAAATGCCCTCCGCGTTCGGGCGCCGGCAACTGAAAAGTTTCCACTTCGCGGTTCAAGAGCTCAGCTTCGCGAACCAGCAGATCGACTGCGCTGTTGATTCCGGAGATCGAAGCCTGGTTCCGGCTTACGACTTCCTTGATCGTCTCAACCGCGCGAAGGACCCGATCGGCGCCGGTGGACTGCTCATCGGAAGCCACGCGAATCTGCTCCACGGCACCCGTCAACTCCTCCATCGCTTGGGCGATAGATCGTGACACCTTGGCTTGTTCGCCAGTCGCCAGGCGCACCTGTTCAGTAAGCTCGCTCATATGCAACGCGCGCTCGCCGATATGCCGCGAGGTTAGAGCTTGTTCGCCGGTTGCGCGCTCGATGTCGCGTGCTTGCTGTCGCACGAGGTCCGCGGCCTCGAGGACCGTGTGGCTCTCGGAAGCCTGGATCGCGGTTGAGTCGGCGATCGCTCGAATGCGATCGGAGGCGGCATTGGTTTTGTCTCGTATCTCGGTAAGCAGCGCCGCCGCACGTGACGCTAGATCAACTCCTTCGTCCGCGCGCTCACCGCCAACTGCCACTCGCTGGATTGCCTCGGTCACATCTTCGCGGACGGATTGGACGACTTCCTCGATCTCACGAGTGGATGCTGAGGTGCGCTCGCTTAGTTCCTTAATTTCGTCGGCGACTATTCGGAAGCCGCGTCCTTGCGTGCCCGCTTGGGCGGCGAGTATCGCCGCGTTCAACGCGAGTAGGTGAGTGCGATCTGCGATTTCATTGATGACGTGAGTGACCTCACCAATCTGGTCAGACCTTTTTCCAAGTCGCGTTATCGTCTCGGTAGCAGCGTCGATGGCGTCCTTGATCTTCGATACGCTGGTTGCGGTTTCGCCGACAAGCTCGCTGCCCGAATCAGCCGACCGCGCGACCTCTTCGGCGAGCATCGTAGTCTCATTCACCGAGTCGCCGATGCTGCGGGTTGAATTGTCGATCGCCTCCATGGCTCCGGCAGTTTTCTCGGCGGACTCCGCCAATGCCTCAGTGGACTCGGCGACCTTGCGCACGGTGTTTGCCATGTCGTCGATAGCCATAGCGGTCTCTTCGACAAACTGCGCCAACTCGTCCGCATTTTCCGAGACCTGGTTAATCGATGTCGCCATCCTCATCACGGAGTTTGACGTCGATTGAGAGAGATCCAACAGCGTCTGGAGGCTTTCACCCACCGAGTGCATTGACGCGTTCATCTCGGCGATCGAGCCCGACGTCTCTTCGACCGACTTTGCTTCGTCGAGCACCCCTGCCGAGAGCATTTGCGTCCCGCGCAAGACTTCGCCGACAACGGTTTCGATTGAATCGGCAGCGCGCTGAAGTCTCCCAACAATGTAGCGCAACCGGCGGGCAAGCCAATCGAGATTAAGGAGGAGTTGCCTGTCTCTTCCAGTTAACTCCTTGTGCTTTCCATTGGCCAGAACACTTAGGTCGCCTTGTGTTATTTGAGCAAGAACCTGGAAGACTCGTTGACTTGAATCATGCGGGTCGTCATCTTTCGGAGTCGGGGCCACGGCTGATGGTCGCGCGTCGATAGTTGTCTGCCGCGGGTCTTTCATGATCGGTGGATGGCTGGAGAGCTATTATGGTACTGAATTAGCGCGAGGCAATCAAATGTGAAAACGAGATGTTGTCTTGTATCATAAGTTTAGAGGAGATCAGCTTGAACAAGATAGAACGTGTCACGAACGCGCTCAAAGGAGCGGAAGTTGATCGACCGCCTTTCAGCTTTTGGTATCACTTCGGGCTTCAGCACATGCCGGGTCGCGTGCACGCGGCGGCAGAAATTGACTTCTATCGCGCATACGACCTGGATTTCCTTAAGGTAATGAGCGACTATCCCTATCCCCTGCCGCTTGGGTTAGAAGCTGTCGAGACTGAAGAAGATTGGAGAAGAATCGAACCCTTAGCTTCAAGCAATAGTTGCTGGGACGAACAACTTTCGGCGTTGTCCATCATCGACGACGCAATCGGGCAAGAAGCTTTCTTCATCGAGACGATCTTCAGCCCGTGGACTACGGCTCGAAGGCTTTCGCGCAGCGGGAGCCTCACCGCTGCGCGTGAACGTTATCCCGAAACGATGCTTGGCGCAATGGAAGCTATCGCGATTTCACTTGCCGACTATTCGAAAGAAGCTCTCAAGCGTGGCGCTGCTGGGATCTTCCTATCGCTGGGTGCAGCAAGTGATGAAGTCATGACTTCTGACGAGTATAGGACTTGGGGCCGACCTTTCGATCTCAGGATCCTCGACGCTGTTCGCGAAGCTCCGTTCAACGTGCTGCACATTCACGGCAAGCGAATACACTTCGATTCTGTTAGTGATTATCCGGTGAGCGCGCTAAACTGGTCACACTCCACGACCGAACCATCGCTAAAGGACGGCATGTCGCGATCGGGCAAGACGGTCATGGGAGGGATTGATGAAGCTCACGCGAGTCATGTCTCAGCGCCCGAGATCGGAGGGCAGGTGAGAAAAACAATTAATGAAGTGGGAACCCTAGGATTAATTGTAACGCCCGGTTGTTCGGTGCCAACCGACACTCGCGAACAAAACCTTAGAGCTATTAAGACCGCTAACGAGGGCTATGGGGCCACGGCGGTCCCGTCCAGGAATGCGCGCAGCCTCCTCGAGCGCGAAGGGTGACGAAGCTTCGCCAGCGCCTTCGCTTCAATCTGCCGAATACGCTCGCGAGTCACGTTGAAATGCTTTCCAACCTCTTCAAGTGTGCGCTCCTCACCGGACTGATCCAACCCGAACCGCATCTTGATGATTTCCTTCTCTCGAGGCGTCAGCGTTGACAGCACATCTTCAGTCAACTCGCGCAGGTTGTTGACTATCGCGGTCTCGGCAGGATTAGCCGATCGACGGTCCTCGATGAAGCTGGCAATCGTCGTTTCCCCGTCGTCACCGATTGGCGTCTCAAGCGAGATCGGCTGCTGAGCGATTTTTAGAGCCTTGCGCACCTTCCACGCGGGCATATCGACGCGGCGGGCTAGTTCTTCGTGAGTAGGTTCGCGGCCGAGCTCCTGGACCATCAGGCGCTGCGTGCGCAGAATCTTGTTGATAACTTCGACCATATGCACCGGGACACGGATCGTGCGGCCCTGATCGGCGATCGCGCGAGTCACGGCCTGTCGAATCCACCACGTCGCATACGTCGAAAACTTGTATCCGCGCCGCCAGTCAAACTTCTCCACCGCGCGCATCAGCCCTATGTTCCCTTCTTGAATCAAGTCTAGAAAATGCAGCCCGCGGTTGATGTAATTCTTTGCGATCGAAATTACCAGACGCAGATTCGCTTCAATCATCTCGCGCTTGGCCTGCTCGACTTCGGCCTCGGCGGCAATGATGGTTTGTTGAGTGCGCTTTATGTCGACAGCCGACGCGGCATAGCGCCGCTCGATCTCCCGAACCGCCTTGCGAAGGGCGCGCTGCTGTCTCTTCAGCTCGTCAACGTCCTTGCGACGTTTGGATTCCAAAGCCCGGCCAATTCGGTTGAGCTCCGCTTCGGCACCGCGAATCTGCTTAACTATCGCGTCTATCGCATCCATGAACCGCCTTCTGGTCTCGGCAGCAAAAGTGAAGGCGCGCAAGCGCGTGGACATATCTATAAGCTGGTGAGCATACTGACGACGCAATCTCTTGAGCTTCTTCGAAGACTTTGGCTCTCCTTCGATCTTTGCCGAGAGCTTTACCAGTTTGTCGTGAGCTTTGATGATCTCGTCGAATTCCTCAATCACGTGCTGACGAATCTCTTCACGCTGCTCTTCAAGCGCCTCCTCAGCTTCGGGATCTGTTGCGACGTCGACGACGTCCTGCGGATTGATCTCACCATCGACTAGATCGTCGAGCAGCAGGGCGACTTCTTCGATTGTAATGAACGATCGCGACAGAGCTTTGTAGATGCGCTTGTTGCCGCGCTCGATCCGCTTGGCTATGCGGATCTCGTCCTCGCGAGTGAGCAACGGCACGGAACTCATCTCGCGAAGGTACAGGCGCATCGGGTCGAGAGACTCATCCTTGCCGGGTTCCAGATCAACGTCGACCTCCTCGCTCGGTTCTTCGGTTATCTCCGGCGTTTCTTCTTCCTCGACCTGGACGGCCTCCCAAAGCGACTCAGCCTCATCCTCATCGATTTCCGCAACAATGCGTTCTATCCCGCCAGTGGGTTCAAAGTCCTCCTGCACTTCGTCCGGAGAAGCTACGAGAACATCATCCTTATCGATTCTGCGTTTCATCTTGTAGTCCGGTGTTCGCCTGTTCTAGATTGAAGTAAATGGCGTCTCGCCAGCGGCGCCTGAAAGCAGCACGAGTTGTGGTTGACATCTTGCGATCAAACACGCAATAATTGCACTTTTTTCAAACTGATATCATACACGATAATTCTCCTTTAATCTAGATGCAATAGGGCTGAGAGCTGGATGTCTTCGCCGACGCCTTTAATTACAGCATTAGCAGAGTTTACGGCCCTGGTTTAGGCTATCTTGCGGCTCTACGAAATCAACACGCGCGCCCACTGTCGTAATTTTGCCGAGATAAGTGACTCAGAATTGGCGGAGCTTTCCCGGCTCGGCTTTGACGCCGTGTGGCTGATGGGGGTGTGGCAGATCAGCGACGGCGCAAGAAAGATATCCAAGATCACCTCGCCGGACTTCGAGGGCTCGCCTTACGCCGTTCCCACCTACGAAGTCAATCGCGAATTGGGTGGAAAGGCTCAATTCGCTCGGCTGGTCAAGCGCGCGCGTGCGGTTGGGCTCTCCGTAATAGCTGACTTCGTTTCCAACCACATGTCGCTGGATTCACCCTGGATCAGTCGTCGTCCCGATTGGTTTGTGCGCAGCGACCCTAAAGTGCGCAACCAATCCAACAACGAGTTCTTCCTTCACAAATCGGGTGAGGTAATCGCGTTTGGTCGCGATCCTTACTTCCCGCCGTGGAACGACACAGCTCAACTCGACTATTCGAGCCAAGCTCTCAGGGCACGCATGATCGAGGTGCTGAAACAAATCAGCCGCTACGCCGACGGCGTGCGTTGCGATATGGCTATGCTCGCACTGAGAGATTGCATCCGAAACTTGTGGTGTCCGTTGCTGTCGGACTCGGACTTCGATCAGAGGATGCCTGGAGAGTTCTGGGACGAGGCTATCAACGCTGTCAAGAAAGTGAATCCCGACTTCAAGTTCATTGCCGAAGCCTATTGGGACAAGGAGCCGCAATTGCTTTCGCTTGGCTTTGATCTGTGTTACGAGAAGCAACTATATGATGCGTTAGTTGCTCATGATTTGGGACGAGTTGTCGCTCGGCTTCAAAGGGATTCTGATTCGCTCCGGCACTCGCTAAACTTCATCGAGAACCACGACGAGCCGCGAGCCGCTTCTGTGTTCAACAAGCCCGACAATCTCGCTGCGTTGGCTCTGATACTGTCCATTCCAGGATCGGTTCTGATACACGAGGGGCAGATGGAAGGAAAGCGCGAGAAGCTGCCGGTTCAACGCATCAAGCCACTGACTCAAGAAGCGCCGGATGTTCCACTCAGGGAATCTTACATGCAACTCTTGAAGGTCACTGCTGATGATGTCTTCAAGAAAGGCAACTTCCAGCTCTTCGACCCCGGCATTTACGGAGCGTTAGGTTTTATTCGGAAAGACGAACGACGATTGGTTGCGTTCTTGGCTCAGATCTCCGAAGCGTGGCACAGATTCAACGCTCCGGCGATGAATATCTCTGCGGTTGCAAATGAAGCCGGCGCGCAACCCGTATTACGAGTTACCAACTTGCTCAACTCAGCAGCAGCCACGATCGGACGAAGCAATGGCGAGTTTCATCTCGAGATGAGTCGCGTGGGCGTTGATGACGAAACCAAGTTCTGCTTGTTGGAAGCTTCTCCCCTCTGATCATTCAGTTTTCCGATCACATCTTCTGTTGTACTCTTGTTGCAAGACCATCTCGACCGAGGAGGTGCTGCAGTGCCAAAGACAATCGGCGTTTTGACCGGAGGCGGAGATGTGCCGGGTTTGAATCCATGCATCAAAGCGCTTGTCTATCGCGCGATCGATGAAGGTTATCGGGTGCTCGGCATTCGACGCGGATGGGGCGGCTTGCTTGAGTTCAATTCGACTGATCCCGCAAGCTTCAGCAAACATTTCATTCCGCTAGACAAGCAGACGGTTCGCACAATAGATCGAACCGGCGGCACTATGCTCCACACGAGTCGAACGAATCCGTCAAAAGTGAAGCTCCCAGACGAACCCGAGTTCTTGCGTGATCCCGAGCAGTCGAGAGGAGAGGAAGCCGGCGGTGATGTGAGAGATTTCACACCCCACATCTTGAAGAACCTCGAGGATCTCGGCATCGAAATACTGGTGCCAATCGGCGGCGACGACACGCTTAGCTACGCCGAGCGTCTCCATCGCGAGGGTTTCGAAGTAATCGCCATTCCGAAGACCATGGACAACGATGTTTACGGCACCGACTACTGCATTGGCTTCAGCACCGCCGTGACTCGCAGCGTTCAGTTTATCCATCAGCTTCGCACCAGCAGCGGCTCGCACGAACGCATCGCGGTCGTTGAGCTCTTCGGGCGCAACAGCGGCGAGACCTGCTTGATCAGCTCTTATCTTGCGGGCGTCGATCGAGCATTGATTTCCGAGGTGCCGTTCGATCCCGAGCGGTTGGCCGGACTGCTGATGCAAGACAAACGATCAAACCCAAGCAATTACGCGATGGTAACTATCAGCGAAGGTGCGCGCATGGTTGGGGGCGAAGTGGTAGAACACGGGGAGAGCGATCCCTACGGCCATCGCAAGCTCGGAGGAATAGGGTTGATAGCCGGTGACGAGCTCAAGAAGCGAACCGGCGAAGATACCATTTATCAGCAGCTCGGCTACCTGATGCGCTCGGGCGCGCCCGATGCCGTCGATCTTATGGTGTCGGTCAACTACGCGCTGATGGCGATGGACCTGATTCTCGACGGGGCGAGGGGTCGAATGTGCGCGCTGCGTGACGGGACTTATACACATGTGCCAATAAGCACAATCACGAGCGGTCTGAAACGAGTCGACGTGGACGAGTTATACGACGCCGAGCAGTATTTGCCTAAGGTTCGCCGCGTGCTTGGCAAGCCGATGTTTTTGTATTGAGTAAGTTCAATGGATCGACGCACCCTCGGCGATCTTCTGCCTTCTTCTCGCGGCAATTGTTTTTGGACTTTGGATCGTTTGGCTTAAACGTTACATCCGAGCTGCCTGGAGACTTGATTCCGAGAAACACAAGTAGCGCGATAAGTCTTTCCCTTTTCAAGCCCGATTGCTATCATCGTCTTTCCAAATTGGCGGGCTCAGAATGCGATGAACCTCTCGATCAATCCTTTCACCGAAGACCTCGCAGTCGACCTCGGCACCGTACACACGTTCATCTACGGGCGCGGGCGCGGGATGGTGGTCAACGAGCCATCGCTCGTCGCGATCGACAAGATCTCTCACGAGGTGATCGCAGTCGGCACGGAAGCCCTCGAGATGCTTGGGCGATCCCCCGAAGACGTCGAGGTTGCCAATCCGATGCAAGATGGTGTCGTCGCCGATTCGGAGCTCGCGCAGACGATGCTGCAGAAGTTCATTCGTAAGGCGCGCGGTGGTCGCGCGCGGTTCTCGAGACGAATAATTCAGGGCGTGCCCGCCGGAATTACTTCTGTTGAGCGCCTGGCGGTTCGGAATGTCGTGAAAGGAATCGGCGCCAGCCGCGTTTACCTTGTCGAGGAAGGTTTAGCTTCAGCCGTCGGCGCCAAGCTGCCCGTGGCCGGAATGAAGGCCTCAATGATCGTAGATATCGGGGGAGCTACGACTTCCATCGCGGCGGTCGCCAACGCCGGAATCGTCGAGTCGGAGACGCTTCGCATCGGCGGGCTTGACATGGATCGCGCAATCACCGATTACGTCAAACACGAGCGAAAAGTATTGATCGGGGAGCGCACAGCCGAACGCCTCAAAATTGTTTTGGGTTCGGCAACCGATCCAGTCGAAGATCACAAGAGCGTAGTGAAGGGGCAAAACATAAGCGAAGGCGGACCCGAAATGATCGAAGTCTCCGCATTCGAAGTCCATCACGCGATAGATGGCGTAGTCAAGCAGATAGTCGAGGCCGTCCGCAACGTGCTGGAGCGCATACCGCCTGAAGTCGCAAGCGATATACACGACACGGGGTTGGTGCTTGCGGGAGGGGTCGCTTTGCTGGCCGGAATGGATACGCGAATTAGTCGCGCCACGAAACTTCACGTAGCGGTCGCCGAAAGTCCGCGACAAACAGTGGGCAAGGGATTGATCGCCTTGTATGACCAGCCCTTGTTGCTTCGTCGAGTTGCGCGCAATATCGAGCTCACATAAGCTATAGCGCGTCCCGCGCGCTTCAAATTAGTTCGGGTCAAGTCTTATCTTCGCTTCGAACTTCTGGTATCCCCTGAACTCGATCACATTTCTGGTGTAGATCCTCTGATCGTCGCGTCCCAACAGAACCTCTGCTTTGACCGGTAACAAATACCGCTGACTGGCAATTGTAATCCAGTCGAATTCGACAGCGTTTTCTGAAAGCGTAATCGGAAACCCGGCCGGAATCTCGTCGTGAGATTCCTCGACTCGCAGCACTCGTTTGGTTTCTGTATCGATCCACACGCTTCCGCTATAACCGGCCACAGTTCGCGCTCCGCTGATCTTGTCGGAGATCGAGTTGGTCGAATTGGCGCGGCGCACTTTGAAATCGTAAACGACGGCCGAATGGCCCTGAAAGCTTTCGCGTTTGACTTCCTTGAACTCCGCCTTTGACTGAGGCAAGAACAAACCTGCGAGCAACGATCCGAATTCGCCAGTGGACGTCGAGCCGCCTATTTGCTCATAGGATTGTCGAGCCGGCGCACCATTCACCCGAAGCAACTTGAACTCCTCCCCCTTACCTACGCGATACGTGACTTCGATCTCAAGCTTGTCTTCGAGCTGCCAGTCCTTCTTCTCCGGTGTTCGCACATAGCGAGTGACGATTTGAGTGACAATGAAATTCGGCAGCTCTTCGGCAAATTCCAACGCGTGTCTTCTGGCCTGTTCCAACAACGACAGCGTCTTCCCCGAGTCGGCGTTGTCAAGCTCAGGATCCGAGACTTGTGGCTTTCCAACGTTCTTGCCGGCGTGTTTGATTGCGTCCAAGAGGAATGTCCGGGCGCCGGCCTGACGAAACTGATCGAGAGTTTTTTCATCAACCGCGAAAGCGATTCCTCGTTGAAGAATCTCAGACGCGATGTCAGCTTGCGACAGATGGTGCGCTTCTGCGTCTTGAAGCCGGGCTAAGACATCCTGCTTGGTGAGAGGAGCGGCCGTCTGCCAGGCACCGGATGGCAGGGTTAACGCGAAAAGAAGACAGATGCTTAGCAGGTAACTCTTCATAAGCTCCACATCCGAACGCTTATAGCGTAACACTTTAAGTTGATCGTTGAAACGCGATCCTCTCGATAAGAGGTGGAGCATCGCACTTCAGGGACATGTTACTGTTAAACTTCGGAGATGCTGTGCAGCGTTCGGCGATTTGGCTATAATCCCAGCGAGGTTTGCATGGTGAACGCGACTGAAACAGCCACTTGCGACGAGCTGCTTGGGCGCCTCGAAGCGCGTGAGAGGCTGACGTTTGAAGAGTGGCAAACGGTCGAGAGCTTCGCTCCGACAGAGGAACTCGGACGGCTGGCTGATGAGCTGAGAAAACTGCTTCATCCCGATGATGTTGTGACTTACGTCGTTGATCGCAATGTGAATTACTCAAACGTCTGCGTGTCGGTGTGCAGCTTTTGCGCGTTCTATCGCAAGCCGGGCTCGCCCGAAGGCTACGTTCACAGCTACGACGAGATCTTCCGCAAGGTTGAAGAGATGATCGAGCTCGGCGGCAGCGGCGTCCTGATGCAGGGCGGACTTCATCCCGATTTGCCGCTCGATTATTACACCGGCCTGCTGCGCGAGTTGAAGACTCGATACAAAGTTCATCTGCATTGTTTCTCACCGCCCGAGATAGATCATCTCGGCAAGATCACAGGTCTCGGCGTCGAAGGAGTCCTTCACAAGCTTCGAGAGGCTGGGCTCGATTCGATACCCGGTGGCGGCGGCGAGATTCTGGTGGACGAGATTCGACGCAAACGGCGCACGCACTGCAACACCGAGGAATGGCTGAACGTGATGGACGTCGCGCACACCATGCGGATCCCGACCACTGCGACAATGATGTTCGGCATGGGCGAGACTCGCGATCAACGGCTGATGCACTTCGAGCAACTGCGCGAGCTTCAGGAGCGCAATCCGGGATTCGTTTCATTCATTCCGTGGACGCTTCAGCCCGACAATACTCCAATTGGCAAACGCTTCCCCGATCGCATTCCAGGCGAGGAATATTTGAGATGGCTGGCGATTGGCCGACTTTATCTGGACTGCATTCCCAATGTTCAAGTTTCTTGGCTCACGCAAGGTCTCGACGTTGGCCGGCAAGGCTTGCACTACGGCGCGAACGACATGGGAAGCACGATGATTGAAGAGAACGTGATCACTCCAGCCGGTGCAAGTCATCGCGCGACGGAGGTGATGCTGCGCGAGGCAATCATCGCTGAAGGGTTTAAACCTGTTAAACGGCGAGCCGATTACGTCAGGATCGATCAAGCGGCATGAACGTGCCGCGGGTGGAGGACGCTTATGAAAGGAAGAATTGCGTTATGTCTGCCCGTATCATGGGTCCTTCTCTTGTCCGCTTCGTATTCGGCTCAAACTTCTGCCGGCGGGAGTCCCGACCCGGCTGCAACCGTGAAGGCGTTTTATGCCTTTCATTTCCAGCGTAAGTGCGATTTTTCCTTGGTTTCCCTCAGGCTTGAACACAAGTGGCTGGACGAAAGGCTTTACAGCCTACTTGTCGCAGCGCTTAAGAAACCTGCCAAGCCCGACGAAGTGCCTGACCTCGAGGGCGATCCCTTCACCAACTCGCAGGACCCTCCAAACAGCTTTCAGGTCGGCGATTCAAAGACGGACGCGAAGAGCGCGTCTGTAGCAGTCTCCTTTTTTTGGAAAACGAAAGGCAAAATAACTGATCAAACAAAGATTGAAGTAAAGCTTACGAAAACGACGACCTCTTGGAAGATTTCAAACATCATCTCGGGCAACACGAAAGACGACGACCTGATACTCTTGCTGAAACGCAGCAGTTGAAAAATGCCAATACGATTCGTCGACGTGGCCGCCACAAGGCTGAAAACCAATGAGCGACGGCAAAGCGGAAATGAAGACAAAAGATGTCACCGGACTCGGCGACATGAGCGCGGACGATTTTCGCGAATACGGCCACAAAGTTGTCGATTGGATAGCTGATTACCTGGCTAACCCCGAGCGTTTCCCGGTTCTGTCTCGGAATCAGCCGGGACAGGTTAAAGAAGCGCTGCCCTCCACGCCGCCACGGCGCGGCGAGGCCATGGAAGCGATGCTTGCCGATCTCGATCGCGTAATCGTGCCGGGTGTTACTCATTGGAATCATCCGGCGTTCTTCGCTTATTTCGATACTGCGGCGTCCGCGCCGGGGATACTGGGTGAGATGTTCAGCGCCGCTTTCAACGTGAATGCGATGCTGTGGCGCACGTCACCTTCTGCAACCGAGCTTGAAGAAGTCACAACCAACTGGCTTAGGCAGATGCTTGGTTTGTCGAATGACTTCGAGGGAGTGATCTACGACACCGCTTCGATCTCGAGCCTGTGCGCAATTGCAGCCGCGCGGGAGGCTGTTGAGGGCTTGTACGTGCGCGAGCAGGGGCTCGCAGCCTCGAACACTCGATTGCGCTTGTATTGTTCCGAGCAGGCTCACTCATCTATCGACAAGTCTGCGATCACTTTAGGCATCGGCCACGAAGGTGTCCGCAAAATCGCAACCGATTCTGAGTTTCGAATGGACGCCCGCTTGCTTGCCGGCGCGATAGAGGAAGATCGCGCAAACGGATGGCGACCGTTTTGTGTTGTTGCGACGGTCGGCACCACTTCGACGACCAGCATCGATCCGGTCCCGCAGATCGCCGAGATTTGTCGGCGCGAGAATCTATGGCTTCACGTCGACGCGGCTTATGCCGGATCGGCTGCAGTCGTTCCCGAAATGAGATGGATTCTCGACGGTTGCGAGCACGCAGATTCGATCGTGATGAACCCGCACAAATGGCTGTTCGTTCCCGTCGACTTGAGCGTGCTCTTCTGCAAGAGAATGGATGTTCTGCGTCAGGCGTTCAGTCTCGTGCCGGAGTATTTGCGAACCGGGGATCCGGACGAAGTTCATAACTACATGGATTACGGCCCGCAACTCGGGCGGCGTTTCCGAGCGATCAAGCTCTGGTTTGTAGTGCGGTATTTTGGAGTCGAGGGACTCGCGTCGCGAATCCGCGAGCACATCGCGATGGCGCGCGAGTTCGCCGAGTGGGTCGATCTGAGTTCTGACTTCGAGCGACTGGCGCCTGTCCCGTTTAGCGTTGTTTGCTTTCGAGCGCATCCGCACCCGTACAAAGAACAAGCGGCTCGTTCCCTCAAAGAGAATCCCGAGGCTCCGGATTGGAGTCGCGAAGGTGAGTTTGTTGAGAACAACCTCGAGATACTTAACGAGCACTTGATGGAAGAAGTAAACCGCCGAGGCAAGGTGTTCCTGTCGCACACGAAACTGAAAGGCAAGTTCACGCTGCGGCTTGCGATCGGCAACATTCGAACGACCCGCGAACACGTCAGGCTGGCGTGGAACGAGTTGAATGATGTCTTGAGGAACGGGTGAAAAGCGACACCTTCGAATTGCATTAAACCTATGCGTAGGATTAGTATTTCGATACATAATTCGTTATGCAACGAGGTGCGCAATGATTAGACAAGTAACGGTTACGGATCTTCAGCGGAACGCAGCGAAGGTCATCAGCGAACTCGAGAAGGGTCCGGTAGTGGTGAGCCAGCGCGGCCGTCCTGCTGCCGTAATAATCGACACGAAGACCTTTGAGCGAATCGAACGCGAGCTGGATGAAGTCGAACGTCAGCGAGTTATCGAGATTGTTCGAGCCGGCATGGCTGACTATAAAGCGGGCCGAGTTCTTTCTCACGCAGAAGTCGTTCGGCGCGTGCGAAAACGTCGTGCTGCACGATAGGTGAACTGACCATGCCGCGCGTAATCTGGACCGAGAGAGCCTCAGCTCAACCAGCAGACATTGAGTCCGATGAACTTGAGGACCAGCTAATCGCTCTTGCTGCGGGTCTCAGTCGCTTTCCTGAGCGCGGGAGAAAGATCCCGGAATTGTTTGGCGAGCCCGAATACAAAATTCTCCGCGAGGTCATCTTGGCTCGGAAGGCTCGCCTCCTTTACTTATTCATACCTGACAGCAGCGAAGTCCTCATTCTGGGAATCATTCTCAAGGGCGTTATCTTTCGAAGCGAGTTGCTTGGTCCTTACTTCAACCCATAGCCCCGACGCGTTGCATCCGATCACTTCGTAACGCCGGCAGCACGAAGTTTTTCCAGTTCGCAAGGACCAATCCCGGTTGCCGCAAGGATCTCATCGGTGTGTTCTCCCAGCCCAGGCGCAGGAGCCGCAACTCGCGGCGGCGTGTCGCTCAGCTTGTACGAGAACCCGAGATGCCTATTCAGATCGATTTCGCGCACTAACTCACGGGCGCACGTTTGTGCGTGGTCGAACGCCTCGGAGATTGAAAGCACCGGTTCGCAGCAACAATCGGCGTCGTTCATCAACTCGACCCATTCATTCCGAGTGCGAGACTTGAAAATCACGCGCACTTCGTCGAACAGATTCTGGCGGGCCTCGCCCTCATCGAACTGCCGCGAGATCAGATCCTCGCGACCAACCTTGCGGCAGAAGTTAGCCCAAAACTTCGGTTCGAGCGCGCCGAGCGTCATGAACTTCCCATCGCTCGTCTCGTAGACGTTATAAAAAGGATAGGCGCCTGACAAGACATACTTGCCGCCAACCGCGATCGTGTTCCCTCCGAAGTGAAGTGCTGCCGGAACGGGCAACATCGAGAGCATCACGTCGAACATCGATACGTCGATGTATTGCCCGCGCCCGGTTCGCTCCCGCGCAAGCAACGCCGCCAATATTGCGAGGGCGGCAATCATACCGCCGGCAAGATCGGCGACTTGAACCCCGGGAATCACTGGCTTGCCGCGCTCATCGGTAGTGAGGCCCAGCACTCCGGATAATGCGAGATAATTAAGGTCGTGTCCGCTGCGGTCACGATGCGGGCCGTTCTGACCAAAACCTGTGAGCGAGCAATAGATAATTCGCGGATTGAGGTCAGCCACTGCCGCATAGTTGATGCTCAGCCGATCGACAACTCCCGGCCGAAACTGCTCCAGCACGCAATCGGCTCTCGAAGCCAGCTTCAGAAAGATGTCCCGACCATCGGGTTTCTTCAGGTCCAGCGCGATTGATTTCTTGTTGCGATTCACCTGGTTGAAAACGACGCTCTGACCATTAACAACTGGAGGGCTGTGGCGCGTCGGGTCTCCAATCCGCGGCTCCTCAACTTTGATCACTTCCGCGCCCAGATCAGCCAACATCATCGAGCAATAAGGTCCCGGCAACATTCGGGACAGATCTAGAACTCGAACGCCTTCAAGAGGGCTTGTCATAGATTCACCGGGTCTAGTTCGTGATCGAACGTTCCAATCCTACGACGGCGGGCGGGACGCCGCAATAGGTTCCGATGTCTGAAACCTACTCCGACTTGGCTTGCAAAGTTACGCGCCTTATAATCGATCACGCTATTACCGCCGCTGTTCCGCCAGTTAATGTGGACGATCACTTCTCATTTGAAAAGCTGATAACCGACTCGTCGACCCGAGCGCGGGTGGGGCGAATCAATACCGCGCACGGCTCGATTGATACGCCTGTGTTCATGCCGGTGGGCACTCAAGGCACCGTCAAAGCTCTGACCCAGCAAATGCTCGAAGACTCGGGCGCGTCGATTATCCTCGGCAACACTTATCATCTATATCTCAGGCCCGGTCACGCCACGATCAATCAACTGGGCGGGCTTCATCGGTTCATGTCGTGGGACCGTCCCATCCTGACCGATAGCGGCGGGTTTCAGGTTTTCAGCTTGTCTTCGCTTCGGAGGCTGAACGAAGAGGGAGTCGAGTTTCAATCTCACGTCGATGGCGCAACGCATTTCCTGTCGCCCGAAAAGTCAATGGACATTCAAGCTGCGCTTGGTGCGGACATCGTGATGTCTTTCGACGAGTGCACTCCTTTTCCTGCAACTCGGGAAGAAGCGCTCGCGTCGCTGGAGCTTACCGAACGTTGGGCGAGCAGATCGAAACATCGGCTCGGCGAGCTTCATTCTGATCCAGTCGCTGCACAGGAAGCAGGAATCGCAATTGTCAATCAGAGCCAAGCGTTATTCGGGATCAATCAAGGCAGCACCTACATGGATCTGCGCGAGCGAAGCTTGGCCGGGCTGGTCGAGATCGGCTTTGACGGCTACGCGATTGGTGGACTATCGGTCGGCGAAGAGAAGAGCGCTATGTTCGAAGTTGTTTCGCACATTGCTCCCCTGATGCCTGATGACAGGCCGCGCTACCTGATGGGAGTCGGCACGCCTGAAGACATAATCGAAGCGGTTGCGCTCGGCATTGACATGTTCGATTGTGTGATGCCGACTCGCAACGCGCGCAACGGGCAGTTATTCACCAGCCGCGGCAAACTGAACATCAAGAACGCTCGCTATCGAGACGATCCTCAGCCGATCGACGATGTTTGCAAGTGTCAAGTGTGCGCGCGATACTCGCGAGCGTACGTGCGTCACTTGTACATGGGCGGGGAGATACTCGGATCGGTTCTGAGCTCGCTGCACAACGTGAGCTTCTACCTTGACATGATGTTGGCCGTCAGGCAATCTATTGAGCTTGGCACTTTTGACAAGTTTCGTGATTCATTTCTGAGTGGACTAGCGCGCGGATAGGACTGATCCTCACCCGAGATTCGGACCGCAGCCCCCGCGGGCGAAACCTCCCATTGCGAGTGCCAACTTAATCAATGAGCATAATCGCGAATGTCTGTTCTTTGGCTTTTCTTCAAGGAAGCCCCGGCGGCGGATTGATCGGCCTGCTGCCGTTCGTTCTGATCTTTGTGATCTTTTACTTTCTCCTCATACGTCCGCAGCAAAGACGCCAGCGGCAGGCGAAGGAGGAGCGGGACGCGTTGCTCAAAGCGCTCAAGCCTGGGGACAAGGTCGTCACAACCGGCGGAATCTACGGCACCATCGTCGCCGTCCGCGAAAAGGACGACACGGTGCAGTTGAGGATCGCGCAGTCAGTCTCGGTGGAAGCAGAACGAAGCGCAATCGCCCGACTGCAGTCGGCCGAGAAGGAACTCGAAGCGGGCAAATGAGTGTTCAGAGTTCAGCCTCTTGGCTGCCTTTATCGCATGCGGACGAACGCAAGGAAAAGCTTGTACTCTGACTGGAGTAATTATGCAAAGTAAGATTAGAAACCGAGCGATAATTATTCTGATCGTAACGTTGGCGGGTTTGGCGATAGTGTTCAAACCGCACCACAAGCTTGGCGTCAAGGACTTCACAAGCTGGTCGCAGATCAAACAGAATCTTTCGCAGAACATCAACCTCGGTTTGGACCTTCGTGGCGGCAGTCACCTGGTTATGCAAGTCCAAACCGACGAGGTCATACAGAAGATTACGCAGCGCAACGCTGAAGAGGCCCGGAACCGGCTGAAGGACAAGAACCTCCCATTCAACGAAGTCAACGGCGATACGCCCGGAAAAGTCGTGGTCAGCGTTCCCGACTCGACTAGGAACTCGGATATCGTAAGAGAATTGGAAGACGATTTCGGACGCGACTGGCGAGTGGACGATCGCGGTAACTCGATCATCGGGACAATGGATGACGCGACCCAAAATCTGTTGCGCGATCGCGCCACCGACCAAGCAAAGGCAATCATCGAGAACCGAGTCAACGCGTTCGGCGTCACCGAGCCCACGATTCAAAGACAGGGCGGCGAAGGCACGTATCAGATTGTAATCCAGATGCCGGGTGTCGATGACCCCGAGCGCATCAAGAACACTCTGAATGCGGATTCAAATCTAGAGCTGAAGCTCGTTGCGAAGGGAACTCAGATTCCTTATACGACCAAAGAAGCCGCCGAAGCCGCCGCGAGATCAACTCCGCCCGGAAACGACCAGTACACGAGCCAATACGAGGTAGTTTTCTATCGTGAGCGTTCCGATTCGGGCGGCGCCGCGCAGGAAGGCTGGGTGGTGGTTGGCAAGACTCCGGTGATCACCGGGCTCGATATGCGCGACGCCTCCGCGCGATCTTCGCAGTACGGAGGCGCGGCTTTTGAGATTGATTTCTCTCTTTCGAAAGACGGTGCTGATCGATTCGGCGACGCAACCGGCAAACACGTGAACGACCAGTTGGCAATCGTGTTGAACAACGAGGTCAAATCCGCTCCTCGCATAAATAGCCAGATCCATGATCGAGGCCAGATCACCGGTAACTTCACGAAGAAGGCGGCCGAAGACCTGGCTCTCGTGCTGAGGTCGGGAGCGCTGCCGGCGAAAGCTGTCTACCTCGAAGAGCGCACGGTAGGCCCGTCGCTCGGCGCAGATTCAATCAGACAAGGCGTGACTGCTTCGGTCGCCGGAATGCTGGCGGTGGTTTTGTTTATGCTTTTCTACTATCGCGGGTCGGGCATCAACGCGGTGTTGGCGTTAATTCTGAACCTGATTCTCCTGCTGGCGGCTCTGATTGTGTTCAACGCTACGTTGACGCTGCCGGGAATCGCAGGCGTGATTCTGACTATCGGCATGGCCGTCGACTCAAACGTGCTGATCTTCGAGCGAATTCGCGACGAGCTGCGCAACGGCAAGGTTGTGGCTTCGGCGGTGGAAGTCGGGTTCAACAAAGCGTTTCTCACTATTATCGACACGCACGTGACTACGATTGTTTCGGCTGTCTTTTTGTTTGTCTTCGGCACAGGTCCGATTCGCGGCTTCGCGGTCACCTTGGTCGCTGGTCTCCTGGCGAACGTGTTCACCGCAGTGTTTGTCTCGAGGACGATTTTCATGTGGCATCTTAATCGCACAGCGCGAGTGGAGACGCTGAGCATATGAAACGTGATGCGTGAAACGTGATGTGTGACCGGACGAGGTTCACGAATCACGCTTCACGCATCACGTCTCACGGATCACGGATTATCATGGTAGAGCTTTTCAGGAATCCGAAAATAGACTGGATCAACGCGAAGAAATTTTTCATCGGCGTCACTATTTTTCTCTTGTTGGTTGGTGCGATCTCGGTTCAAGTCCGCGGCTTTAACCTCGGAGTTGATTTCACCGGCGGCACGCTGATGACTGTGCGGTTCAAGGAGCCGCCGTCGCTCGATAAGATTCGCTCAACTCTTGGCTCGGCCGGCATTGATACGATGAAAGTCACGCTCCAGCCGGTGACCAGTAAGCCGAACGAGTTGATCATTCACGCACCCCAGCTTGCCGCCGGCACGGAAGCTGAGCGCCGCGTGGACGAGGACAAACGCGCAATCATCGGAGCGCTCCAGCAACTCAATCCCGAGGGCGACGTTTCAGCGGGAAAGGTCAACATCAACAGCATCGACGCCGCCGGGATCGAGGCCGAGTTGCGACAGGCTGATCCGCTTGGCATCAAAGCGCAGTACTTCCCGAGCGAACATCCTTATCGCCAGGTCGGCAACAAGATCGTCGAGTTTCGCAACGGACCGAACAAAGGGTTTATTAGGGATTTCAGCGCAATTCAGACCTTGAACATTCAGGTGACTGATCCCGGCTTCGATCAGAGCAAAGTCAAGGCGGTGATCCTCGACCGCTTCTACGCGGGCAAGATCGACCTGAATCTGGCTGGAAGAAGCGAGATCGAAGAGGCGCTCAATCGGATCGACCCGCTGGGTGTCGGAAGCGGCTCGGATGTTTATTCGAAAGCGGCAGATGCCATCGCCAAATACCGCCGAGACAGCAGTGGAGTGATCACCGACATCAGCCTGCTTCAAACGCAGGACGTGTCGGCTGAGCTGCTCGATAAGATGAAGTCATACTTCACCGAAGGCAGCTTCGCGGTCATTTCGGCGGATGTGGTTGGAGCAGTCGTAGGCCAGGATCTGCGAAACCGCGCGATCTACGTCACGCTTGCGGCGCTCGCCGGAATGTTGGTGTACATCGCCTTTCGGTTCGAATGGATTTACGGCGTGGCGGCGGTGCTGGCAGTCTTCCACGACATTATGATCACGCTTGGAATCTTCTCGCTGTTCCATTGGGAGATCAGCTTGACAGTCATCGCGGCGTTGCTTACGTTAGTCGGCTACTCGATGAATGACACCATCGTGGTGTTTGACCGCATACGCGAGAACGTCAGGCTGAGGCGTCGGGATAGTCTCGCTCAAATCGCGAACGACTCGATCAATCAAACGCTCTCGCGAACGGTGATCGCGGCCGGGCTGACGTTTGTCTCGGTAGTGTCCATAGTTCTCTTTGGAGGCGAAGTGCTTCGAGGTTTCGCGCTTGCGTTGACCATCGGTATCATCATCGGCACTTATTCATCGATCGCGGTCGCCAGTCCGATGATGTTGTGGTGGGAATACATTACCGGCGGAAAGTCAGGTCGCGGCAGAGCGGCGCCGACAAGGGTTCGCGCGCCAGAGCGAACGCTGGCGAAGGTTTGATTCGAGAACGCCCGGGATCCCAGGCTGGAACAAAGCTCGAGTTGCCGGTGTCTAATCGACCGGAAGTCTTTTAAAAGCTGCTTGACTAGAGGGGGAGCGCGTAGTAGACTCAGCCGGTTTTCAGTCAGACAGCACGGTGTTTTCAGCAGCAGAGTTCCATCTCCTGTGCGGCAGTTTCGAAGCGCTTCATCCAAGTGGCTACGCGATAGCGGGAGGTCAATCAAAATGTTCGACCAACTAGTAGAATCGTCGGCCGTAAGAAGGCGATCCAACCGGTGGCTGTATTTCACAGTGACTGCATCAATCTGGGTTGCAGTCCTGACTACTGTAATCGTCTGGGGGATCATGGCCTATGACGCGCGATTGAACGAGCAATTCAATGCGTTGACATTGCTGGCGCCGCCACCGCCGCCGCCGCCTCCTCCTCCACCGCCAGCCGCAGCGCCGCAGCAGAAGGTGGTAAAGACAAATGTGGTAGAAGCATTTGTTTCGGCAAAGGAACCACCTAAGGAGATCAAAGCACCTTCTCCCAAACCGCCGGTGTTTGTGAGTTCGACGGTCGGCGAGACAGGTGGGCAGCCTGGCGGCGTTCCTGGTGGAGTTCCAGGTGGCGTGCCGGGCGGCGTTCCGGGAGGCATAGGTCCCACGGGGCCGGCCGAGCCTCCGCCTCCGCCTCCTCCGCCGCCGGAGAAAAAAGAGGAGCCGCCGAAGATTATTCGCAAGTCTGGAGGCGTACTTCAGGGCTCGGCCACAAGGCGCGTCGAGCCTTCCTACCCTCCGCTTGCCAAGGCGGCGCGGGTGAGCGGCGCTGTGGTGGTCGAGGTTACAGTTGACGAAGCGGGCAATGTCATTTCGGCTCGCCCCATCTCGGGCCACCCGCTGCTCAAGGATGCTGCGGTTGCCGCCGCAAAAGGTTGGAAGTTCAGCCCGACGATGTTGACCGGCGTGCCCGTGAAAGTGATAGGCACGATCACGTTCAACTTCAATTTGTAAAGCCTGTGAGCGCAGGCATCTCTGCCTGCTTCTCCGCCAGGCCAGGTTCAGTTGAGCGGCAGGCAAGATGCCTGCTTTCCCAGGATTATCTAATTTGAATTTGGAGGGTATCGACCAATGCTACTTCTTTTATCGAACGTTTGGCTGGCGGGCAACAAGCTCGCTTTCTTTTTGCTCCAGGCTGCCGATCAAGCGGCGGGCGGTGAAAAGGGCGCGGCAAGCGCCACGGAAGACTTCTCGCTCTGGGGCATGATCCAAAAGATGAAATGGCCCGCGCTGGTCGTCGCCATCGTGCTGGCTATTATGAGCATGTACTCGATCGCAGTGATGGTCGAGCGCTGGCTCACCTTCAATGCTGCCCGCAATCAGTCGCGTCAGTTCGCGCCGCAGGTTGCCAAAGCCCTGCGCGAAAACCGCATCGACGATGCGATTGCCATTTCCGATCGCCACAAAAAATCGCACCTCGCGATGGTAGTCAATGCGGGTCTTCAGGAGTTCCAGGCGCATCAGGCTGGTTCCGATATTCCCGGAACCACAATGGACGCCGCTCGACGGGCGCTGCAACGCGCGACCGCTTTGAAGACCGCGGAGCTGAAACGCGGACTTTCAGGTCTGGCGACCATCGGCTCGACTGCTCCGTTCGTTGGACTGCTCGGAACGGTCATCGGGATCATTGGAGCGTTCCAGGGAATGAAGGCGGCTGAAGGGACGGGCATCGCGGCCGTCGCCGGCGGTATTTCCGAGGCGCTGATTGAAACTGCATTCGGATTACTCGTGGCGATCCCGGCGGTGTGGGCATTCAACATCTTCACCAACAAGGTCGAAGCGTTCACGATCGAAATGGACAACTCGTCGTCGGAGCTGATCGACTACTTCATCAAACGCCGCGAGCTCAAGTGAGGTAAAAGCTATGGGAATGGCAGCAGGCGGCGACCGCGGTAGCTACGTCGCCGATATTAACGTTACACCAATGGTCGACGTGATGCTGGTGCTGCTGATCATCTTCATGGTGATCGCGCCTATGTTGCAGAGCGGCGTCAGCGTGGCGTTGCCTAAATCGAAGTACCCCGAGCCCGACCCGAACATAATCAAGGACACGTCTGCCGTGATTGCGATACCTGCCGACGGTGAGTTTTACATCGGCCGTGACAAGGTTGCGCAGGCGGACATACCAACCAGGATCAAGAACATTCTCAAAGACAAACCCGCTCCCGAACAAGTTGTGTATATAAAGAGCGGCAAACTGGTGAAGTACGGTACGGTCGTGGAGGTCATCGATTCAATTCGCGATGCCGGCTTCGATCGGATCGGCCTTGTAGCTGAGAAGGAGAAATCGGGTCCGGGAGGGAGCGGCGGTCAGTAATCAGGAAGCGATTCGTGAGCAGCAGTGGGCGTCTTGCTGGAGAGCCGACGTGCCCTATCTCTGGTTTAACGATTAAGGAGGAAGCTGCCTTCAACAGGGCGGCTTGAAAAAGGAATGCAATACCCGGAAGTTGAAGAGGCCCTTGGCGGAAAAAAACTTGGGCTTGCCAAGCCAAACATTAACGTCACGCCGCTGATCGACGTGCTGCTCGTTCTGCTGATTATCTTCATGGTGATCCAGCCGCAGAAAGAAGCGAAGTTTGAGTCACAGATTCCGCAGAAGCCGCAGGAAAGCCAGCCGAATGTGACGCCGCCGTCGGACATGCTGATGGTGGACGTCAAAATGTCGGGCAGCGGATTGGATCAAGAGGTCGAGCTGAACAGCAAGCCTATGAGCTTGGTCGATTTAGGCACGACGCTGAAGGATCTGCTGGAACAACGGCCCGACAAGACTGTGTTCATCAAAGCGCCAAAGGACAAACAGTATGGCGATATCGTCGCGGTTATCGACACGGTCAAAGGAGCGGGGGCGCAACCGATTGGTCTCCAGATCGACTACTTGCAGTGAAGGAGTCGGAGGAATGAAGTTGAACACGAAGACGAAACCTTTCTTGCTTATTGCGTTGTTGGCGCTTGTGCTGGTCGCGCCGGGATGTGGCGTTGTCAACAGGCTGCGCGCCAAGAACAGCTTGAACGAAGGGGTGCGCGAGTTTAACAAGGGCAAGTACCAGACGGCCGAAGATAAGTTTGCGCATGCGCTGGATCTGAGTCCCGGACTGGTCAACGCACAGCTCTTTTATGCTCAGGCTGTAAAGGCGCAGTTCAATCAGAACTTGAGCGAGGACCTCGGCAACAAGACCCTCGCAGCGTACGATAACGTCATCAACAAGAATCAAGGCGACGATGCCGCGACAGACCAGGCGCTAGCTTACAAAGCCAGCATCTACGACCAGATGACGCGAGTTAATCCCGACAAGGCCGCCGAGTACAAACGCCTGCAACGCGAGACCCTTGAGAAACGTACTAACCTGCCGTCGGCAACCTCAAAAACAAAGGCGGATGTCTATTACACCCTGGGTGTGAGTTATTGGGATGAATCCTACCACCTGAATGCCAGCTACGTTTCGCACAACCAGTCGATCCCGCCGAACATCCTCGAGAAGATGAAGCCGCTCGTTAAACAAGCGCACGAGTACTTGCAACGGACGATCTCGGTGGACCCTAACTACGCTAACGCGTGGTTTTACGAGAAACTGGTCTACATCGAAGAGATCAAGTTCACGCCTTCTCGAAAGGATGAGCTGTCCAAGAAGGCAATGGAGATGCAGGACAAATACATTGCGATGCAGAAGCAACAGCAGGCGCAGGCAGCGACCGACTCAGCATCGGCTTCCAAGTGAAGCAGCTTCCCTCCTGTGCTAGAATTGAGGTGACACCCTTCGAAGGGCAGTCACCTTTTTTATTTTTGGACCCGTTCAGAGTTCAAGCTTTAGCTTGCCCGCCCGCAGTCTGAAGGCCGAACTCAGAACGCAGCCTGAAGGCTGAACTCAAAGCGCTAAATCGCAATGATCCGGTTTGAGACAATTATTGAGAAGCTGCGGAAGAACCATCCCGACGTCGACGAGGAACTCCTGCGCCGGGCTTACCTGTTCTCTGCTCGGCAGCACCGCGGGCAGAGTCGCCAATCCGGTGAGCCTTATCTTGTGCATCCGCTGGAGGTAGCTAATATTCTCGCCGAGCTGAAGCTTGATCCAATTTGCGTCGCCACCGGGCTGCTGCACGACATCGTCGAAGATACCGAAACGTCTACCGAAGAAATCGAAGAATACTTCGGCCAGGAGATCGCTCACCTGGTCGATGGGCTCACCAAGATTTCAAAGCTCGATCACGCTTCAACCGAGGAGCGCCAAGCACTCAACATGCGCAAGATGTTTCTAGCCATCGTCGACGATGTACGTGTCGTTCTCGTTAAGCTAGCTGACCGGCTTCATAACATGCGCACGCTCGAGTACTTGCCCGGCGAAAAACGGCGGCGCATAGCACAGGAGACGCTGGACGTTTACGCGCCCATCGCGCACCGTCTCGGCATGGCGCGAGTGCGTGGCGAACTGGAAGACCTTGCTTTCAAATACCTCGAGCCCGAGGAGTATCAAAAACTGAAGGCGTCTGTCGAAAAGAGACGCTCGCGCTTAGAGGCGTTCCTCGAGGAGGTAAAGCAGCGCAACCTGGAAATGATGACCGGTTCCGGCATTCACGTTGTGTACATTGAAGGCCGGATCAAGCGATTGTATTCGATCTACCAGAAGCTGAGGCGGCAGCATATTGATATCGATCAGGTCTATGATCTTGTGGCAGTGCGAATCATCACCGAATCGGTGAAGGATTGCTACGCAGCGCTTGGCGTTATTCATAATGCGTGGAAACCGATTCCCGGGCGCTTCAAGGATTGGATCGCAATACCGCGAGAGAATTTCTATCAGTCGCTGCATACCTCGGTCGTTGGCGACGGCGGGCAGCCTTTTGAGGTGCAGATTCGGACGCAGGAGATGCAATCGATCGCTGAAGAGGGCATCGCCGCGCACTGGAAATACAAGGAAGGACGGCGGGGCACGCATACCGATGAAGACGAAGCATTCGTGTGGCTCAAGCGCCTGGTCGAGTGGCAGCAGGATGTAAAAGACTCACGCGAGTTCCTCGACTCATTGAAGCTGGATCTCTATCCCAAAGAAGTTTACTGCTTCACGCCAAAAGGAAAAGTAATCGAGCTTCCGCGGGGTGCGTCGCCGGTTGACTTCGCTTTCGCCATACACACGCAGGTCGGTCTGACTTGCACAGGCGCGAAGGTCAACGGGCGAATCGTTCCGCTGAAATACCAGCTTCGCAACGGCGACGTGGTCGAGATTCTGACCTCGCCCGGGTCGCATCCGTCGCGCGACTGGATGAACTTCGTCAAGACTTCGCGGGCGCGCTCCAAGGTGCGTCATTATCTTGCCGAAAGCGAGCGGGCTACCGCGATCGACCTCGGCAAAAAACTGCTGGAGAAGGAGGCAGACCGGTTCCGTTTGAACATGAAGAAAATCATGTCGAATGGTGACCTCGACCGCATCCTCTCCGATTATGGAGTTGCTCGCGCTGATGATTTGCTCGCGGCAATCGGCTACGGAAAGGTGTTGCCACGAAGCGTGATCGGCAAGCTACTCCCGCCCGACCGTGCGGCGGAACTCGAGCAAGAGAAGGGGCCGACGCTCAAGCAGGTAGTCAAACGCGCGCTGGGAATCCAGGACCGCATAGTTGTTAAAGGCATCGACGACATAATGGTCTACCGGGCGCGCTGCTGCAATCCGATCCGAGGGGAGGAAATAATCGGCTACATAACCCGAGGCAAGGGCGTGGCTGTGCACTCGAATCGCTGTCCCAACATGCCGAGCTTGTTGGTGAACCCGGAGCGGCTGATCGAAGTCGAATGGATGAAGGCCGACGCCAAGCACGAATCGGCCTACCCGGTGACGATGAAGCTCGTGACTGAAGACCGTCCGGGGATGGTGGCCGATGTCACACAAGCGATCGCGGGAGTCGGGACTAATATTCGCGACATCCGGGCTTCCCTGGACGAGCGCGGTCACGGTCAGCTTGTGTTGACGGCTGAGATATTCGATCTGAAGCATTTGGAAAAGATCACCGGCGCGCTAAAGTCGGTCCGGGGAGTTATGGATGTTGAGCGCATTAGCGGAGAACCGGTTCAAGCGTGAGGGGTTTCGAATCTCCGATCTGCGTAATCCGACTTGGACAGCGATCCTTTCATTTGAGATAATTCGGAATTTCAATTTACCGAAGAATTCGTAGCTGAGGAGCCAGGCAAGATGAAAGATCGGGTTCAGACTGACAACGCGCCCAAGGCCATCGGGCCATATTCGCAAGCAGTAAAGGCGGGTGGTTTCATCTTTGCCTCAGGCCAGATTCCACTCGATCCGGCGACTATGCAAATCGTCGAAGGCGGAATACGCGAGCAAACTGATAGAGTGCTGAATAATTTGAGCGCGGTGCTCGTGGCCGCCGACAGCTCATTGGATCGCGTGGTTAAGACTACTGTGTATCTCGCTGATCTGGGCGACTTTGCGGAGATGAACGAAGTTTACGGACGCTTTTTTGGAGACGTGCCTCCAGCTCGGTCGACAGTTGAAGTATCACGATTGCCGCGCGATGTGAGGGTTGAGATCGACGTAATTTCGCTTGGCTAGTCCGTAGTCCCTTGTCAGTAGTCCGTAGCTACGGACTACTGACCACGGACCACAGACTAATAAAAGACTAATGACTAAGCCGCTTTCACTACTTTGCCGGCCTTCAGGCAGCGGGTGCAGACGCGAATACGCTCGACGCGGCCGCTGACCAGCGCGCGAACGGCTTGCAGGTTGGGATTGAAGCGGCGCTTGGTTCGATTGTTGGCGTGGCTGACTCGGTGACCGAACTGGGGTCCTTTGCCGCAGACTTCACAGCGCTTGGACATTATGGCGTTCCTCCGATGAGAATATGGCGATGAAAGCAAAACGACAGCTTAACACAGATGACTCGGCATTCGTCAAACCACTTCCAAGGAGCAAGGTTGTGCTTCATTTCTTAAGACCATTCATCTTAGTTCTCTTCTCTTCTCTGCTGCTCGCTTCGTGCAAGAGTGCGGCCGACAAATCCAGCCTCGACGTCGCCGCCAAAGTCGGCTCAACGGAAATCACTTTGAAGCGGATCGACAGCGCCATCAAACAGCAACTCGATGCGAGCGGAGGCAGCGCGTCGATGACACCGGCGGAGTTGGTCGCCGCCAGACTCAGCGTTCTTGATAACCTCATTCAAGAAGAGGCGCTGTTCCAAAAAGCGCAGAAGGAAAACCTGGTGCCGGATGACGACAAAGTCAAACAGGAAATTCAAAAGCGTAAACAAGACGCCAATCTGACCGAGGAACAGTATCAGAACCAGATCAAGCAAGCCGGCCTCACCGAGGATGAATTTCGCGAAAAGATCCGCCGCGAACTTGCGATAAACGCGTTGAGGGAGCGCGAGCGTGCTCGGGTGAACGCGCCCAGTGACGCCGAGATCGAGAAATACTACAACGATCATAAGTCTGAATTCGTGGCCGAGCGCGGCGCGGACATTTCCGTGATCGCCGTCTCGCCAGCCAACAACGGCGGCGAGGCCGGCGCCGAACAGAAGATCCGCGGCGTCTATGGGCAGCTCAAGAGCGGGTCGGACTTTGCCACTGTGGCCTCTCAAAAATCCGAAGAGCAGCAATCAGCGCTTCGAGGCGGCAGACTCGGCTTCGCGACCGAGGCGGGTTTGAAGCAGTCGTTCGCCGGGATACCCGACATCGCAGCGCGATTGATGACGCTGACCGAAGGGCAGTATACCGAGCCGATCAAAGACAGCACCGGCAACTGGTATATCTTTAAGTTGAACCTCAAGCGCGAACGCCCTCAAAATCTGACGCTGAACGACGTGAGGTCGGACATCATCAACAACATCACCCAGCAACGACAGCAAGTTTTGTTGAACGCCCTCGTGATGGTCACTCTTGCAGAAACGAGTATCAAGAATTACCTCGCTGAGCGAATAGTTCAGAGCCCCCAAACGATCGTCGAGATGAGACCATCGCAGTTGTTGCAAGAAGCCGCCCAGCAGCAACCGCAGCAGCGCATTGAAAATGAGAACCAATCGCGCCCGGCCACTTCGACCGGTGCAAACAAGGCCGCGGCACCTTCGAATAGTAATAAGAAGTAGCTGGGCGGACTAGTTTTGCTCGTCATTCGCAGCCACTGGGAAATGACAGCCCTGAAAGCTTCAGACATTTGAAGCCGACAAGTAATTGAAGACGTTGGACATCTTGACAGGTTGGACTCTTGCTCGTCCAGGTCCTTTGTGTTAACTTGAAGTCACCCTAAACTTTACCAGGGGAGTGAAGCGCAATGGAAAAACCACCTCAACAACAAAACACAATACAAGACAACTTCCTGAACAGCGCCCGAAAGGATCGCAGCAGCGTCACAATCTACCTCATGAGTGGGGTGAAGCTTACGGGGAGGATCAAGAGTTTCGACAAGTACTCGGTGATTCTTGAAGCGGGATCGCAGGAGCAACTGATCTTCAAACACGCGATCTCGACGGTTTCGCTGCCGCGGGCAGGCAGTCGTGAGTATCATTACACACGGCCATCAGCGCCGCCAGACCGTGAGCGCGAACAGCATACGGCTGAGCATCAGCCCGCCGCGCCTCAGGCGAATACGGCGACGGCTCAGGAGAAATCTTGAGGTTCTTGGCCAGTGAGCGACAATCTCTCGAACGTCTCGGGCTGCCTTTGGGCAGCCCGAGTAGTTTCTGCGTTCAGACTTCAAGCCTGGACTTGAGGCAAGTCTGAAGCTGAACTCTAAAACTTGATCCTTATGCGCGGATTGTTCATAACCTTTGAAGGCGTAGACGGCTGCGGCAAAAGCACGCAGATTGATTTGCTCGCCGAGGAGCTCCGGCGGCGCGGGCTTGACGTTGTTGTCACCCGCGAACCTGGCGGTACCGTAATTGGCGAAGCTGTGCGAGACGTGCTGGTCTCAGATGCGAGCGTCAACATTGCGCCCAAAGCCGAGCTGTTACTCATAGTCGGTGCGCGTGCCCAGCATGTTGCAGAGCTTATAAAGCCGGCGCTTGAGGCGGGGCAGGTCGTGCTTTCGGATCGGTATACGGATTCGACCGTTGCTTTTCAAGGGCACGGGCGTGGGCTCGATCTGGAGATGATTGATCGGTTGAATAGCTTCGCCACAGGAGGATTGCAGCCCGACGTCACCATCGTGTTTGATATCGATCCGTCAGTCGCTCGCGCGCGATTGCGCGCGCGACCGGTTGGAGGATTGCTGGGCGCATTCGACGACGAGCAGGCTGATTTTCACGTGCGCGTTCGCCAGGCCTATTTGACACTGGCAGAGCGGGAGCCTTCACGTGTGCGAGTTGCGGATGCATCGGGAGCGGCCAGCGATACTCACGCGGCAGTAATGGCGCTCGTGCTGCCGATGCTGAACGCGAAGTCCGATGGACTTTAATTTGTCGCCTGTTTCCGGCGCACACTCTCGAGCAACGGACAAACTAGAGTTTATCGGACACCTGCAACAATCATGCTTGACGACGAACTTGTAATCGAAACTCCCGAGCGCGTTGAGCTCCACTATGTGCTCGCCAACGTGGGCAATCGCTTCCTTGCCGCGGCCATCGATCATCTTATTCAAGTCGTTGCGATTGTCGTAATCATCGTTGCCGCTGGAGCGCTCAGCGAATGGCAGTTGTTCAACTCAATGAATACGTGGACTGCTGCCCTGCTTGTGCTGGCGGTGTTCGCGATTTACTGGGGCTACTTCGTGGCATTCGAGACGATTTGGAGTGGTCAGACGCCGGGCAAGCGAATAATGCGACTGAGAGTGGTGCGCGAGGACGGCCGGCCAGTGAGATTCTTCGAGGTGTTCGTCAGAAACCTGCTTCGTCTCGTGATAGACTTCCAACCGTTTCCGTCCTACGCTATCGGTGTAGTCTCGATAATCTTCAGCGCAAGATCGAAACGAGTAGGCGATTTCGTAGCGGGCACGGTCGTTGTGAAAGAGCGCGCAACTGAAGCGCCCTCGCTTGAAGAAATCATCAAGGTCTCTGAACTGGAGCAGCAACGGATGGAACGCGCGGCGCCCGCGCCTTTCGTCGCCGACACGCGCAAGCTGACAGATCGAGAGCTCCGTGCGATCGAGAGCTTTTTGAAGCGACGGTTCGAGTTGACCGAACCGAGCCGAACCGGGCTCGCGATGCGCATCGCCCAGCCTATCTCCACAAAGCTCGGCATTCCCTCTGACGGATTATCTCCCGAGGCCATCCTGGAAGAAGTCGAGCGCCAGCACCGCGCCCAGTCGCGCTACTTCGATTGAACCCGCGCCCCAATCCGGCGACCTGTGTTAAGTTCGGTTGTCCTGTCATCTCGGCTTGAAAGAGTTACGGCCTCGTGTTACCTTCACTTCGGTCCGTCAGTTAACCTTTTGAAATCATCTTTCCTGTTTTGACCGGAGGACTAATGCGCAACCGAATCTCGCTCCCCGGGATTATCATTTTCGCGTTCGTTGTCGCGGCGCTACCGATTCAAGCGACGCAAACCGCGACCGGCTCGCTCAGCGGCACGATCAAAGACCCCGCCGGCGCAGTAATCGTTGGCGCCCAAGTCTCGATTCGAAACGACTCGACCGGCGAAACGAAACCCGCGTCAACCGGCGACGACGGCAAGTTCAAGTTTGATAGACTCGCGCCCGGCGCATATACGGTCAGCGTTTCACAGACTGGATTCAAGCCGGCTGAGCGTAACGTGGTCATCGAGCATGGCCGTACGGCCGCGATCGAAATCCGGCTCGAAGTTGCGGCCCCGCGCGAGAGGTTGGAAGTCGGCGCGAAGGGTACGGTCGCCCCAAACTCTGAACCAACTTATCGCCAACTCCGTGACGGCGAATCGTTTGAGACTTACACGGTAAACAACGTCGCGCTCAAACGCGATGTAGGAACGATCACGCTTGTCAGCGGGCGCGTTAGTTTTCTCTCACCCGTTATGGGCCGAGTTGTCAAAGCCGTGTTCGTTGGCGAAGGCCAGTTCACGCTGGCGCCCGCGATCAGGCTGGAGCGCGATTATCTGCGCCTCATTACCGACAGGGAGACGGTTGACGAAGCGTTTGAAAAGGCGGTCTTCTGCTTCACGGACGAAACGTTTCAGGAGATCAAGCGTCAGGCCCAATCAGGCGGCGATGAGTCTCGCGCGCGCGGCGTGCTGAGCGATTTTCAGAAGCGAGTCCGATACCGGACTGAGCGCCCGCGTAGCTTGCTCGAGTATCTTCTCGCCTACGAAGGCGAGAATCTGGATGCAGAGATTCTGGCCGGCCTGTATAACTCGAAGCGTCCAGGGTTCTTCAGCGCGTATGTTTTCGGTCGCAAGTACGGCGACTTGCGCTACCACGTCAGGCCGCGCGGTGCGTTGCCGCAGCTTTTGGCGCCCGAGGAAGTCGCGCTCATCAACGTCGATCCGGCCGGCGAGAAGGAAGGGATTTGGTACCTCGCGCATCTCTCAGACGAATACAAAAACCACACAGCCAGCTCCGACGAGGACAAGCGAGTCATAGACGCCGAGCACTATCGCATCGAGACGGCGATCGACGGCGGCGAGAAGCTGACCGCGGTCGCCGAGCTGACGTTCACCGCGCTCGGCGACGGCGATCGCGTGCTCGGTTTCGGACTTCTGCCCAACTTGCGCGTAACACGTGTTACCGTGGGCGAACGCGAGATCAACTTTATTCAGGAACCAAAGAAAGAGGACGGCTCGTTCTACGTCGTCTGGCCTGAGCCGCTGGCCAAGGGCAAGCAGTACAAACTGAGCATCGAGTATCAAGGCAACAAGGTGATCGAAGACGCGGGTGGCGGGAATTTCGCTGTCGGGGCGCGAACAAGCTGGTATCCAAGCGTAAACGCTTTCAACGATCGCGCGACGTTCGACCTTACGTTCAAGGTGCCAAGCAAGTATACGGTGGTCGGAGTTGGCAAGCTGGTGAAGGAGTGGCGTGAAGGAGACTTCGCTGCTTCGCAGTGGGTGTCCGAGGTCCCGCTTGCCGTTGCGGGATTCAACTATGGCTTGTTCAAGAAAAAGGAGATCGCCGACGCGGACACGAAGTATCAGATTGAAGGCTACGCAACCAGCGACCTTCCCGACTACATGCGCCAGGCAGGCGACGTAATCGGAGGGATGACGCCTTCGCGTTTGAACGAAAATGCGATGGTTGACGCGCAGAACTCGATGAGAGTCTTTACGCGCTGGTTCGGTGAGGCGCCTTACGGACGGATTGCGATAACCCAGCAGCCGCAATTCAACTTTGGTCAATCGTGGCCGACGTTGGTCTACCTCCCTATCAGCGCATACCTTGATTCGACCCAACGCTGGATGTTGATGGGCCGCATCTCATCGCGTTTGACTGAGTTCATTCAGGAGGTGACGCCTCACGAGGTCTCGCACCAGTGGTGGGGTCACATCGTCGGCTGGGCGTCGTTTCACGATCAGTGGCTGTCGGAAGGATTCGCGGATTTTTCTGCCGGCCTATTCCTTCAAGCCACCGAGAAGAGTCCCGACAAGTACCTCAAGTATTGGGAACACCAGAAGCAGGCGATACTCGATAAGAACCAGTGGGGCAACCGCGCAAACGACGCCGGCCCGATTTGGATGGGTCTTCGGCTGAATACATTCAAGACTGCCGGCGCTTACAGCAGGCTTGTGTACCCGAAGGGCGGATATATCCTTCACATGCTTCGAACGATGATGTACAACCAAAAGACCGGCGATCAACAGTTCATCGATATGATGCACGACTTCGTGAAGTCACACTTCAACCAGAACGCATCCACCGAGAGTTTCAAGCGCATGGTCGAAAAGCATATGACGCCGGGAATGGACCTCGACGATAACAAGAAAATGGATTGGTTTTTCAACGAGTGGGTTTATGGAACCGAGGTTCCGCGATACCGGCTCGAGTACTCGCTCACTCCGGAAAGCGACGGGAAGGTGCTGCTGAAGCTCACGGTTTCTCAAAGCGGCGTCTCGGAAAACTTCAAGATGTTGGTTCCGATCTACATGGACTTTGACGGCAAGTGGGTTCGACTCGGGCTTGCCAGCATCGCCGGGAACACAACGACTCACGAGCTAAAGGTCAGGCTGCCGCAAAAGCCAAAGCGCGTTGTGCTTAACGCATTTCACGACGTTCTGGCAGTTGAAAGCGTGAGCGTGCAGAAGTGAGAGTCACCGCGGTACCGCGCCCGAGAACAAATAGGCGTATGCCATCACTATCACGCCGACTATTGAGGCAAGAGCAATGGAATGCCATAACACGAACCTGAAGATCAAACCTTCGTTGCCGACTTGATTCGTAGCCGCCGTCGCAACCACAATAGATTGCGCGTCGACCATCTTGCCCATTACACCGCCCGCGCTGTTGGCCGCGCACATCAGGATCGGACTCAGATTCAACTGCTCGGCGGTGATTCGTTGCAAGCTGCCGAAGAGCGCGTTTGAAGAAGTGTCGCTGCCGGTCAAGGCTACGCCTAGCCATCCGAGAAACGTCCCGAAGAACGGGAAGAGCCATCCCGTGCGGGTGAACGCAAGACCCAACACCGCATCCATGCCTGAGTATCGCGTCACAAACCCAAGTCCAAGCATAAATGAGATCGCCAACACCGCGAATCTCATGCGCCGGAGCGTTCGCCAGAAGATTCTCACAAGCTCGACTGGCGTTACTCCCAACAAGAATCCGGCGAAGATCGCAGCAATGAAACAGGCAGTTCCCGTTGCCGAGAACCAGTTGAAGTCAAACTTAGCCCTTTCAGGTTCAGGTTTTGAAACCACAGGCGCTGCGCGAGTCACAGCCAGGTGCAAGACGGGTACGTCCCATCCGCCACGCTCAAAGGAAGGAGTAGTCAATCGATTGATCGACGTTTTGATTGAAGGCAATCCCCATAACAAGACGAACACAGCAAGGATGACGAACGGCATCCACGCTCGTGCGACCTGCTTGCCTGGGAGCGCAGGTGTCTCGGCTGCAGGCTTCGGGATTTCGTCAGTCGCGAAATCACGCCGGCGAGACTCGTGAGCTCCCAGGGATTCGCTCTCGAAACGCCAGATGCGCCGCGGCTGCCAAAAGCGTAGAAAGGTCACCGTCGAAATCAATGAGACTAGCCCGCCCGCGATATCCACCAGGTTGCTGTCTATGAAGTTCGACCAAACAAATTGAGTTGCGCCGAATGAGACTCCAACGACCAAAATCGCTGGAAGCACCTCAAACGTTTCCCTCCACCCGACCATTGCTCGCACCAACCAGAACGGAACGATGATCGCCGTGATTGGGAGGATTCGGCCGATCATTGAATTCAAGCCCGCTTCCGGCAGACCCGACACTGCCGCAAGCGTATGAACTGGAGTTCCAATCGCTCCCCAGGCAACGGGCGCGGTATTGGCGATCAGGTTGAGCGCCGCCGCGTGAAACGGCTTGAAGCCGAGCCCGATCATAAACGCGCCTGCGATCGCCACCGGTGCGCCAAACCCCGCCGCTCCCTCGATCACCGCGCCGAAGCAAAACGCGACAAGCAACGCTTGCAGCCGCCGATCAGGAGTGATCGCCGCTACCGATTGTTTCATTATTTCGAACTGGCCTGTGTGAACCGATATGTCGTAGAGGAATACCGCGGCGACAACTATCCAGGCGATTTTCAACAATCCGAATCCGGCGCCATATCCGAGGCTGATGACCGAAAGCGACCAGGGCATGTGAAACACTAGACTGGCCGCCGCCAACGCCGTCGCCGCTCCTGCCATGGCCGCCCAGTGAGGCTTGACGCGAAAGACGGCGAGCAAACCTAACAAGACGACTACCGGCAAGGCGGCCACGAGGGTCGATAGCCACCACACGCCGAAGGGATCATAAATCTGCGTCCAGCTCATCAATGTCTCAGGGTCGCGAGATCAAACGCATGCAGTTATACCGGCTAAAGTCTCAAAGGGCAAAGGGCAGATCAAGCAGCAATGAGCGAAGCCCAAAGAGGTCACCCGCGGACCTCTGGGCGCTAGCTATGCGGTGAGCCTTGAACGAAAGAACGCTGCAGCGCTGAGACGCTGGGATCGCAGTGAACCGCAAAAGTGATGTTCGATAAAGATTATTGTAAAAGTGGTTGCTTTGGCTAGTGGGTCGTGATACATTCACCGCCGCCCTGATTCGGAGTTCGCTGACCTCTTGGGTAATCGACGGTACGGGAGCGATCCCGCTGCTGCAACAAGCTTTTACAGCAATCATATTTGTCGGCGGGGCTCAAGATGAGAACAAAGTGGGAAATCTCGCAGGACGCCTTCGACATGTTCCTCACATGGCTCGACGCTGATCGCGAGCAAGCGGGGACCAAGTATGAAGGCATTCGGCGGAAGCTGATCAAAATCTTCATATGCCGCGGGTGCCGGGCGGGAGAAGAGCTCGCTGACGAAACTATCAATCGAGTTATCCGCAAGGTGCCAGAAATTGCCGCTTCATACACAGGCGATCCCGCTCTGTACTTTTACGGAGTCGCGCGCAACGTTCACCGTGAATACGTGCAGAGGAGTCCTGCGACGCTACCGGAGCCAATTTCCGACCCTCCCGAGCAGAAGGAACTAGAGTACAACTGCCTGGAACTGTGCATGCAAGTGCTCACGCCGGAGAACCAGCATTTAGTGTTGGAATACTACAAGGAAGAAGGGCAGGCGAAGATAGTTCACAGGAAGGAACTCGCTGCGCAGTTGGGAATTGCCGCCAACGCGTTGCGGATACGAATGCACCGAATCAGGGCAAGCTTGCAACTGTGCGTCAGTAGCTGTCTGAATCAGGCGCCTGTTCAATGAAATGTATTGCGATCAGAACCCATTGAACTATGGAGAATCAAATCTCTCTAACGGCCTCTTCGAACTGTGGAGGGCGGTACACTCTTCGCGGAGGTGAGTTTCTTAGTTGGGCCCGCGCCATACCCCTGAGGCGTGGGAATTCTGATGATTGAGGAGAACTCCTATGAGTGGAAGAAAGCAAGAAAAGCTGGCTGATTGGACAGTGTTAATCTACCTCGCTGGCAACAACAATCTGACTGACGAATGCGTTTACTCGCTGACCGAACTGCGGAAGGCCAGCAGGAAAAGGAATGCTCGGATAAATGTGTTCGCGCAGTTCGATCCCAGGGACATTCATCTCCCGACGATCCGCCTCAACATTCCCGCGAAGGATTCAAGGACGGGAAGGCTCGGCGATGACATCGTCGATCACATGCGCGGTAGGAATGGCACCGTGCCGGGATTCTCTGAGAAGAGTCGGCTTCTGCGCAAGCTCGGCAAAATGATCGTCGAAACAGGCCTGGAAGCTCGAGGCAATGGAAGTAATGAGGTTCTCCTTCCCAAACCCCCAACCCCGGCCGACCGCCAAACCGACTCTGGAGATCCTTTGACGCTGCTCGACTTCCTGAGCCTCGGCATCGAGACGTACCCGGCTAAACACTTCATGGTCATTCTCTGTGGGCACGGCGCGGGAACCGAAGACGGTTTCCTGTTGAAAAACAGCAGTTCTGGCCACTCCTTGACTATTCCACAGTTGGGAGCCGTTTTTCGTCAGCTACAAAGTTCCCAAAAACAGGCCAAGAGCCCGATCATCGATATCCTCGGAATGGATGTCTGCTGTATGAGCATGGCCGAGATAGCCTATGAGCTAAAGGATTCGGTGAAGGTCATTGTCGGCTCGGAGAGCTATAGTCCATCGGCGGGTTGGC
>DASXSR010000200.1:0-5295 GCA_036505875.1 Blastocatellia bacterium
GAGTTTGGCGGCGGCGGAACGTGGATTTACCGCTTCGTACGATCCCGACGTCACCTGCTGCTGTGTCGGATAGTAGCAGCAATTTTAAAGGGGGCGATTGCTCACCCCCTTGATGTCGGTCTTCGTCCCTGACTCGGCGCT
This sequence comes from Blastocatellia bacterium, assembly GCA_036505875.1. GTDB lineage: Bacteria > Acidobacteriota > Blastocatellia > UBA7656 > UBA7656 > Onstottus_A. The sequence goes on from DASXSR010000200.1 coordinate 142, forward strand.
CGGGTTGCTTCCCAGCATTGCCCTATCCTCCGGTCAGGCCGTGGCAAGTTTAGTGGAACGTTTGAAGACAGGCAAACAGTCTCACGAAGGGGCAGATGCCGAGCAGATCCGTAGCTCCAGACATCCGCGGCTGGCTGCCAAGAGATTCGACCCGGCAGCTACGTCAGGAGTAGTTTGCTCTTGACATCCCCTTTCATAGAACATCCAACTCCTTACGGAGTTGCCGCGCAAACGAACTGCGGACCTACTTGGGACTGTATATCATCGCCGTGGTTCGGGCGCGAAAACCTGACGCGCACCACAATTTTCGGTAGCTCGGTACCGCGAGCGGCAGCAAATACGTCAGCCTGAGTCGCACAGCGCTCGCTACCGCTCGCGGTACCGCCGTAATATAACCGCGTGGATAATTTTTATCTCTCGGCTGTTGTTCAACAGATCACCCCAGGAGTAGTGGGACGCAGTGTTGCGAAAGCGACCGTTTCGGGCACGGACCTCCGAATTGATCTGCGATTGGCTGCCGGGCAGCTATTCGTTTCGTTGGATAAATCCACACCTGCACTTTATCTGACAGCTATCCCTGCACGTCGCGCCTCTGCAAAATCCAGGGCGTCTCTTTTCCCATCGCTGCTGAGCAAACATGTTGGCGGAGCGAACCTGGTGAGCATCTGGAAAGATCCCATGGATCGCATCGTCGATATTGAATTCCATAGGCTCGCGGAGGCTGGCCTAGACGTCAAGACAACGCTCCGGTTGGCGCTGACTGGAAGTTCGGCGAACGCTTATTTGATCGACGTTAACGGCGGGCTGATCGCATCGCTTTTCGAACAACCGACAGCTCGTGTTGGCGCTCCCCCCAGTTCGTCCAGTCAACTGGATCGAAAGTCTCTGACAGATGGTCTCGAGAAATCGACCACTCAATCGGAACTGCTTAAGCGGTTTTTCGGAGCCTGCTCCATCTTCTCCCCGCAATTGAAGGATGAGTTTCTTGCTCGATGCGAAGATCTGGCTCCGGTTGATTCTTTCAAATCGCTCGCGGAAGACTTGTTCGACCGAGCGCCAACACCTCTTCTTTATTCTCGAATTCCACTTGAGCGCATCGGCCAGGAGGTCATCAACCCCAAATCTGACTTGCTGCTTTCACATATCGAGCTTGTTCAAGCGCACGGCATGCTTCGTTATGAGTTCGACTCACTGTCTGAAGCTGCTCAAGAGTATTACGCCGCGCGCAGCCGAGCCGTCGCTCTTCGCGGTGAGTATTCGCAGTTAAGGCAGAAGCTCGCGCGTGAGGTAAAACGTCGCGAAGCTGTCATCGATGCGATTGAATCTGACCACGCACGGTTCGAATCGCCCGACAGGCTCAAGCGCCGCGGCGATCTGATTCTGGCAAATCTCGCCAATGCCCGCATTGACCGATCGAAAGTTAGGGTCATCGATTATTACGATGCTAACCAGGCAGAAATCGAGATCGACATTCCCGAAGGCGCCACGCTCAAGGAAGCGGCGGCCGATTACTTCGCCCGTTACCAGAAGGCGCAACGAGCGCTTAAGGCCATCGCCTCTCGAAGGCGCGAAATCTCGCGCGAGCTCGATCCGCTTCGCGGGCTTTTGCAGAGACTCGATGAGCGGCCAACCGCTGATTGCATCGCTGAGGTGCAAAAGGCCGCAGAGCAACTCTTAGGCACGGCGACCATCGGCCATCGCGTCGTCGACAAACGCAAGAAGGAGAGAGCCAACGCTGTTGGGCGCAAGTTCAAATCGAGCGATGGGTACGAAATCGTAATAGGCAGAAACGATCGGGAAAACGATGCGCTGACCTTCCGCGTCGCTCGCCCCAATGACGTCTGGCTTCACGCGGCGGATTATCCAGGCTCGCACGTCATAATTCGGAATCCTGCGCGTGGGGCGATGCCTCATCGAACGATCACTGAGGCGGCGGAGCTTGCGGCTTTTTACTCACAAGCCAAACACGAAGGCAAAGCCGCGGTCCATTATACGCAAAAGAAGTACGTTTCGAAGCCGCCGCGCTCGAGGCCCGGATTGGTTCGTCTTTCTTCGTTCAAAACGATTCTCGTCCAGCCGCACAACAAGTTGAAGAAAATGGAATAAAGGTTTCATTGGTAAATCGATGCTCGCGTCGCAGTGTGGCAATTAAGTGTCGGTAAAGAGCACAATTTATCGAGCCGGACAGTCTCCTCAACACTACGCCCGAGCGTGTGGGTGGACCGCGTAGCGGTCACCGATCGATAGCAATCGCCATCGAAGTTCATCGGGCAGACCGCAGCGGTCACCCGTCGCCGGCTGGTCCTGATCCAGCGATCACGCGCCGCCATCGATAGGTGACCGCTATGCGGTCCTGCCCGTGATTCGCGCGCCGTCTATCGATCGGTGACTGCTACGCAGTCGCGTCTCGGAGACAGACTCAGCCACCGACCTTCTTATGAGACTTCCTGCTCGCGGCGAAAAGTATTGCGCCCGAGCATTGCGGGTAATATCATAATCGCGAGTCTCATTGCTGCCCCTACCAAAGAAACCCAAGTTCGGGTTGGGTCCGTGTGACCCGGCATCAAGAAGGTCATTGCTGCAGTATCTGACCACTTATAACCGTCGTCTGCGAGGTATGCCATGAAGAATCTCCTGCGCATTTGTGTCATCGCGCTAGCCGCAATCCCATTAGGGTCCGTAGCTCGGGCACAGGAAGGCTCGAGCCGCGCTGAGTTTGACTGTCTCGCGTTAACCAGGTCATCCGGTCTGGGGTCCAACGGCGAGGCGTCTCGCTTCCCAGCTTTTCATCACGTGTGGATTCCGGGACTCGTTTATGGAACGTTCGAGTCCAATGGCTTGAGGCTGGTGTATGAAACGCAGGGCAGCGGCGATGACGTTGTGATAGTGGTGCACGGCGGCGCGGGGCTGCCGCACGACTATTTCCATCCGATGCTCTCGAATCTGTCTCGCTACGCAAAGCTTGTCTACTTCGATCGGCGCGCTGACATGCAGAGCTCGCGTTCGGGACACGGGATGGCTTCTGTGGCGGAGATGGCGGACGATGTTGACGCGCTGCGTTTGGCGCTGGGGGTCGATCGAGTCACATTGCTGGGACATAGTTTCGGCGCGACGATCGCTCTCAACTACGCATTACGCTATCCGGCGAATGTGAAGCGGCTGATTCTCGTGAGCGCCGCCGCGTCGGTTGAGAATCCCGCGGAAGCGGAAAAACGAATCTTGAAAAAACTCTCGCCCGCGGAGATGTCGAATTATCGATCAAGCGAGGGTGGCAAGGGGGCGGCCAGTCCATGCGACCGTGTGCGCATGCGTTACGCTGTGCTTTATCCTCATTACTTTTACGAGCTGTCGCCGTATGAGTTTAATCGGGGCGCTTACATCGCGTACTTCGACTCGCTGGCGAAGAAGATTGCCCTGGCTGAGGGAGGTCGCTCGATCGACGTGAGCGGCCGGTTAAGAGATATCCAGGCGCCCGCGCTGGTGATCGCCGGGAAGCACGATCTTGTGACGCCGCCCGAACAATCGGATGCTCTGGCAAAAGGTCTGCCTCGCGCGAGGATGGTAGTGTTGCAACGCAGCGGCCATTTTCCATTCTTTGAGGAGAATTACTTGTTCAGCGAATGGGTGCGACAGTTCATGCTGGCAACAAGCAATGAGGGCGGTAACCGGCTGGCTCGCGGTTCAGCCGCGCAATCGTCGGACGATCTGCACTAGCGGCACGTGGCACGAGATTCCATCGTGTGTTACAGGAGTTTCGGCGCTCGTGGTATAAGTCAGATATGGGCTGCGAGCTCGTTGTTCTCGTGACGACCGCGACGCACGAAGAGGCCGCAACGATCGCCGATACGCTGGTAACCGAGCGGCTGGCTGCCTGCGTCAACATCGTTCCGGCCATCGAGTCGATTTATCGCTGGGAGGGCAAAGTCACTCGCGACCGCGAAGCGCTTATGATCATCAAGACGACCGATGAACGCTACGCGGAGGTCGAACGCCGCATCAAAGAGCTTCACAGTTACAGCACACCTGAAGTGATCGCGGTGAAGATCGATCGCGGCTCAGCCGGCTACCTTGATTGGTTGCGCGAGTCGGTGCTTGATGGGTCGATTAGCGATCATTCGCCAAATCGTAATTCCTGATGACGGAGATAACAGGAACTATGATCCCGGCTCTTGCTCCGCCATTTGCGGTTTCTCGCGTCGGTCATTGATCTCTCTATCAGCACCGAGTAATCCGCCGGCTACGTAAACATTCCCGTCCGCATCGACAGCCCGGCCCACATTGAATGTTCCGGACGCGAAACCCCCGAACTGCCGCAGCCATTCAGTATCGCCCGCGCTGGTAAGCAAGGCTTCTTCTTCAAGGGGCTCCACGCTCGGCCGCGCCACGTTCTTCAAAAAGATCTCATTAAGCGCGTTCGGAACCGGGGCAGACGCGGGTGCGGGAGCGTCTGAAAACAAGGATGCAGCTAAGGTGGGCATAACCTGCCGCCAACTTCCAGTGAGCGCAAGCAGCAGCGTCAGGGCTAATACCATCAAACGCAGTTCTAGCTCACACGAACTGTGATGTGGCTTACCATATAAGGGGACTAGACTTCCGCGAGCTACAAAATTGAATGGGACTCGCATGTTGCTCTCCTCCATTGAATCGCAAACAGGCTGTCGCGATCAGCTGACCAGGATCAGTACCTAAACGTGCTCTCTCCTCTCGGGTGCTCGGCCCAGAAACAACGAACCGCCGCTTCAGCGCCGGCCGATGGCGATAAACGAGAATTGCGCACTGTCTATAAATCCACTCTGATCTTGAATGCGAACATCGACTCCGAAACTGGCAATGCTGGTGAACATAACGGTCTCAGTATCGTCGTGATCGGGTCCATCTACATGCATCTGGGCAGCCGCCGTGAAGGCTGGGGTGTCAGAGAAAGCCGTATCGAACCTGATTAAGTAGACTCCAGTTTGGTTATGAATTACAGAAAAGCCTGACCCCGCAATGATGTCGCCGTTAACGCCAATGACGCCACGGATGATGCGTAGATTCTCAGGGCCGCCCGGCGCAAACAGTTGTCCGCTGCTCCCCAGCTTGACATCGCCACGGACATCCAGCTCGCCACCGACATCCAGCTTGGCTTGCGGCGAGATGGTGCCGATGCCGACG
>DASXSR010000201.1:0-14837 GCA_036505875.1 Blastocatellia bacterium
CACTTCACGAATCAATTCACGAACTTTTCTTAGGCATCACTCAAATCCAGACACAAGCCACTAGGAGCGCTGCCACATCATCGGCAACTGTGGCTGAAACACAATCCGATCAATCAAACCGGCGCGAGCCTGCTCAAACAAAGTGCGCAGCATCGCTTCGGTGTGGACATAGAAATAAGTGTTGCCCTTCAAATAGAACTTCTGGTCGCGGTTGTCGAAAGGCGTGTTGGTGTAACCGTATTCAAGAAGATGAGTCTGGCATTCGTGATGGCAGGGCGCGCCGGGTTGAAACTTGTTGCGCTTGTCGTAGTGAATCCCGGCTGCCATGCATATTCGACTTGTGCTGATGAACCCAAACGGTATGTAAGCGCTTGCCTTCATACCATCGGCCGCGAAGCTCAGATCGACACCCTGCGGCAGGTTGTCCAGCTCGACTGAAGCTACTCCGAGTCCTGAGAGAAACTCGGTGTAGCTGGCGCAATCAAGATTCGAGCGCCGCAGAGAAACGAGCGCCGGCCCGGGCGCCTCGCTTGACGCGTAGACGCCGGTGACCCGCGGGTCTCGCAAAGATTTGTTCATCAATCGCCCTTGAACCGGGATCAACTCCGGAAATCCTTCCTGCAACACGTTCAGCACGCCCCAATCGTTAAACACAACCTCGCATTCATCGCCAGCCTCGCTCAAGAGTTCAAAGAGCGGCCGCAACGCTTCGATCCCCGCATCAGTCACGTAAGGCGTGACGAACGTCAGCGCCAATCCGCGACCGCGCGCGGTTCTAATCACAGCTTCCACTTGCCCTGGGTAAGGAATCAGGTGTTCGCAGAACTCGTTGCCGTAAACGCATCGAGAGAACTCGACCGGACCGAAATACTCATCTACGAGTTGCCGCGTCAGTTCCACAACCGGCTGCAGCTTTGAGCCGGCATCTGAGGCCACGATGTCGCCAACAGTTAGCTTATCTTCGACCTCATCTGCGCGACTGACGTGAATGCTCCATTCCATTTAGTTTCTGATCGCCGGTCACAAAGACTCGAAGACACGAAGCTTCACCAATGTTAAGCTATTCCCCTGTTACTAGTAGTGCTTTGTGGCTTCGTGGTGAGATTCCTCCTACGTTCCTGGCCGAAACACCAACAACTGCGTTATCGCGTCGCCCTCAAGCGTGATCGTTTTCTCAAGCTTTAAGGTCTCAGCGTCATAGATTTCAATCGTCGGGCCCGCGCCGTAGATATAAAGCTTCTTACCATCTCCGCTCACCGCAAAGTTGAACCGCGAGCGGCTTTCGAATTCAAGCTTCTTGATCACCTTTCGCGCCGTCACATCAAACACCCAAAACTCCGTGCGACGGTTGCCGCCCTGCCCGCTGAATGTCACCGTGTAACCTTTCTTTCGATCGGGCGTCAACAGAAACCTGTTCATCGGCGCAGCCGGACCAATCGGAGTGAAGTCAACATTCTTTGTTGTCAGGTTGATTCTAGCTATGCCGAAGATCGAGCGACGCACGACAGGATCAGTAGCATTGAACACTGAAGTAACGAACCCCGGCTCTTCGTTGGGGTCTTCGTCGCCTCTGACGTTCAGCGGAAAGAGACCGGGATAGAGCGGCTTTGACAGCTCGATCTTGTCCACCTGCTTAAATGTGCTCAAGTCGAATATCAGGATGTCTTCCTTGAACACATACAGCAGCTTGCCGTCGGGCGAGACTTTGTAGCCCGCTAGAAAACCGAAACCCTGATCGTACTCCTTGGGAAAATCAAACGTCTTTGTGATCTTCTTTTGTTCGAGATCGATGACGGCGAACTTTGCCTTCTCGAGTTTGTATCGGTCGACTTCTTTGATGGATGTTCGCAGCGTGGTGTAGATGAATTTGCCTTGAGGATCGGCGGCCCCGCCCAGCGGATACACATGTCGATTTCCTTCGTTGAGGTCGAAGTGGCTTGTGACTCTTCGAGTCGCGAGATCGACGACCTCGATGCCCATCTTGGTTGTCAGCACGAACAGCTTCTTGTGATCTTGTGCGAGCACAACCTGGAGCGGCGCGCCGCTCTCGAGTTTGATTTCGTCGATGACCTGTTGACGGGCTTCATCGATAACGAGAATTTTGTTCGGCCAAGTGCCCAGGTACATCAACGCGCCGGTTGACGGGCGAGCTTGTTGGGCGTATGCGGGAACGACAACGAGCAGCAAGAACAAGAGTAAGAACCCGAATTTCATACTAATCCTCGACGAGCGCTCCGATGTTAATCCCGGGTGCTCCGTTACTATAAACATTCCCCTCCTACGGAGGTGAAACTTGAGTGCCCGTTTTCATTACGGAAACACCAAATCAATATTCCGCCAGTCCTTCGTAGCGCTGGCGCACTTGCTTGTCCAATCGGGATAGTTGTTGAAATGATCCGGCACCTGAGCCGGCCAGAAGCACGTGATGTAGCAATCGTACAAGTCGCGCTCGACCGGTTGGCACAGGCCCGCTGTTCCGCCCGCCGAGTCCGTTTCCCATCCCGGCGAAAAAACCAACGAGCAACCCAGCGGAAAATGCGGCCTCGGCTGCTGAGGCGGACCCTGCTGCAACGCGTGAACGTCGCCATATTCTGACGCGATGAACTCCTCGACGCGTCGCGCCTTTCGGTTGACGGCTTTGAGATGTTTCATATCGCTTTCCTTTCATAAATCTTCGTGCATCTTCGTGTCTTAGTGTCTTCGTGGCGACCGGACCTTTGCCACCAAGACTCGAAGGCACGAAGCAGCACAAAGACCTTCATATCGCTTTCCTTTCATCGAACCGATCGAGATATCTAGGATTGCGCGAGGCAATCTCGCCGTAGATTCGCAAACACACATCCGTCCATCCGCGAATCCAATCGCAGTAGTGCAGATTCGCATGAGACGTATCACCATAACGAACGTAAGCTTCGTGATAACAGCCGCCGGCGCAAACTGGCCTCGCCCAGCAAGTGTGGCAATCGTATTTGGTGTTGATGTGAGCGCGGTCGAGATGCTCAGCTTGTTTCTCGCGATCTATGCCCGTCTCGATGTGACCGAGCTTGCCTGCCGGCGAGTCGACGAAGCGGTGACACAATCCAATGTCGCCCGACGGGGCGACACCAAGCAGCCCCAAACCTGCGCCGCACGGATAGGCCTTGCTCACGCCCTGGTGCAATTCTTGAAGCGTGTCGCTCACGTTTGAGAATCCGTGATGCTTATTCTCAAGCGCGTAATCACGATACTCATTTGCCAGATCGGTGAATTGATCGAGCACATGATCGAGCCCCCGATTGCCAATTGCGTAAAGCCTGACGGGTGAGGTCGTTACCGGCGCAAAGCCAACTTCATCGAACCCCATCTCGTCGGTTAGGTGTCGAAAGATTTTCTTCACGTCGACGACCTGGGCGGTCAGCGTCACGCGCGCGCCGATCGGGCGCGAGCGGTGGACTTTGATCAGCTCTTTGATCTTCGGTGCGATCACGTCGTAGCTTCCGCGGCCGTTATGAAACACTCGGAAGCGATCGTTCGATTCTTTCGGGCCGTCGATGCTCACCGTAACCCCGACATTGTTTTCGGCAAGGAAGTTGATGATCTCCGACGTCAGCATCGTCGCGTTTGTCGTCATGCTGAAGTCGATGTACTTGCCCAATTCCGACGCACGATTGCGCGCGTACTCGATCGTCGATTTCACAACCTTGAAGTTAAGCAACGTCTCGCCGCCGAAGAAGGTCAGGTGCACGACTCGGCGGCCGGGCGATTGATCGAGCAAGAAGTCCACCGTCTGGCGAGCCGTTTGCTCGCTCATAAACTTCGTCTTGCCTTCGGGCGTTGCGATGCGGTCTTCGCCGTACTCGTAGCAATAGGAACAGCTCAGGTTGCATTGGTTGGTCACGTTCATCACGACCGTTTGAAGCGGGAAAGGTTGCTGCGGCGCTTGCAAGACCGGTTGGATGAAACCGTCGCCGTTCGCTATCACGTGCGCCTGATGAAGCTCTTCGAGAGTTTCTTCGACATCAGGGCTCGCGTAGCCACGAGGCACGAGATCACTCACGATCTCGTCCTTGCTCAACTCGCGACCATCGAGCAATTCGAGGACTGCCTTCGACAGATCTTCGAGCGCAAAGATCGCCGCGCTGGGGACGAGATACAAATACTCCTTGCCGCCGCCCTCGAAGGCATGGAACTCGCCGTGTCGATAAGCGCTCATCTGGACACCTCCGGCTGGTCCCACTTCACATAAAGCGGCACGGTCACGACCAGATAAGCCCGAGCCTTCAACGGCTGCGCGTCTTTCGCCGCGCCTTCCGGTTTGTAAGTCGCAACTACCCAAACGTCGCCGTAGTTGTTCACGCCTTTCTTTCGTTTTGGATTTGGGCCATCGACATTTGGAGTGAACAACCCGCCCGCGCCGAGCGTCCCGACGAAGTCTTTATCGTCATCGTCAAATGTCGCGGGAAACTCGTCGATCGACCACTGGGCGTCGATTATTCCGAGGCTCACGTCGTCGGCGGTCTGAGGCTTGCCGTCAGGGCCTCGGTTGTAAGCGACGGCCTCGAACTGCTGAAACTGTTTCGGGAAATTGATCCCGCCCACGCGAGCCATTCCAGCATCGGGAACGACTCTGATGTAATCGACCTTATCGAAGACGGCGACGGCGCGCGGCGCGAAGTGTCTGCGGAGAGAAATATCGCGATAACCGTTTGCCGCCCCTTGCGCTACATTTACTTCGACGGTCACCTCGTCGCTTTTCGCGCTGACGACTCGGTCGACCATTACCCCTGGACCGAAGTCGATCTCGTCAGCTTTGATGTCATTCGGGAGATTCGCGCCGTAGATGTGCACTTGCGTGCCCGTCGACGGCGCCTTGAGCCCTATGCGATCGACGCCCGCGATCAGAGGCTCGCTTGAAATCCTTCTCAACGTCACGTCGATTCCGAACTCTTCGTAAGCGCCCCAGAACCATCGCCCTTCCATCGTCGCCCAATCGCGCGAAACGAACATCGCCTCGCGACTTTCCTTGGGCTCTTTGCCGTCGCTCGAAGTTGAGCGTCCGCGCCAACCGTAGCCCGTGTAGACGATGCCGCGACCTGATCGCGTCACGGTCGAACCGTCTTTCATATAATGCAAAGTGATCTTGGTCGCGAATTCGTCTTCCATCTCGTTTGGCTCAACGACCATCTCACCGTAGATTTGCCCGCGCCCAATCTGATAAGCACTCACCAGCCAGCGGCCCTGGAGCTTCGGCGCTCGCATATTGGCGCGCCATGCGCCCCACTCGGGCGTCGTGAGCGGATAGTTCTTAGAAAGATAATCAATCGACTTATCAAGAGGGTGGCGCTGATCGGGATCAGTCGGGGGCGGCGCGCCTGGCGGCTGCGGAAAGCGATAGAATCCCTGAAAAGTCACAACGGGAAAAAGCCCGACGTGCATGTTTCCCAGCAGCTCCCACTCTTCCTTAGAGCGCCGCTGCGAGATAACCCGTCCCAGGCTGTGACAAATGACACAGGTGGCGCGAAGACTTTCGTCGGGGAGCTTCTCGTCGATGACTCGCTTCTCGGCCTCATAGAACGCGGGCCGTGCTTCTTCGGGCGCGAGACCATGATTGTTGCTGAGGTACTTGACAATCTGCTTGGCCTCGTCGGGAGTGATGGTCAGGCCGTTCAGCCGAATCATCCGCTTGAGCGTTTCTTGCCAACCCTCGGGAGTCTTTCGCTCGAATGATATGCGCGTGAGGTTTCCCTTGTCGTCTTTCTTGTGACACGACGCGCAGCGATCGATCACCAGTTGGCTCTTGACGGGAATGCCTTCTTCGGCGGCCTCTTTCGATTTGTCTTCCGCTGGAGGAGGCTGTTGTTGCGGCTGAGTTTGGGATTGAGACTTGGCGGAGAGGGTGAACAGTAGGGGCGCTAGCAGGAACGCGGCTAAAACGATTCGCTTGATTGCTTTCATCGGCGACCTCGATTCTTCAAACAGAACGAAACGCGATCCTAAAAGGATGCACAAAAATGATGGGCACTCGAGGAGGAGCCGTTCAAGCGTGAACCTGAGACTCACTCAGCAGCATGATGTTTGCGAGTACGCCGGAAGTCAAACCAGTTTTTGATCGCCGCCAGCTTGTTTGCGTTAATCGTCTTCCAGTATCGCCTCTGCGTCGATTGTTATATCAACAATGTTGCCTACAACCACGCCGCCCCGATCAAGCGTGCTATTCCAGATCACGCCAAAATCGCGCCGGTCGATCTTGGTCCGTGCCTGAAACCCCATACGTGTCTTCGGACCCTTGTCTGCACCGTCCTCCCACCAGGGCGTCTGCCATTGACCGAGGCAAGAGACGCTCAATTCAACCTCGCGAGTCAACCCACGGATGGTCAAATCGCCTCGGAGTGTGTAGTCGCGCTCGCCCAAGATTTCTACTCGATCGCCCTTGAATGTTATGTAAGGGTGATTCTCGACATCCAAGAAATCCGCGCTACGCAGGTGATCATCGCGCTGAGGCTCGCCAGTCCAGATCGTTCGGGCATCGATCGTCGCCTCAACAGAAGAGCGGGCCGGGTTCTGGGGATCGAAGGTGAGTGTCCCGCGGACGTTCTTGAAGTGCCCGCGAACGTATGTGACCATCATATGCCGCACGCAGAACTCAGCGGCAGTGTGACCGGGTTCAAAAAACCATTTAGACATTTGATATCCTCTCTGCTGTTGGACCGCGTGGCGGCCAGCTATCGATAGACGACGCGGATGATTGCGGATCTGGACCGCGTAGCCGTCGCCTGTCTGGAGACTTACGTTGATGATCGAGCCATCGGCAGGACGTGCATAGGTGACCGCTACGCGGTCCCGGCGTTGCCCGTCGATTCTTGCTGCTATCGACAGGTGACAGCTACGCAGTCTGCTTACCGTTAAGACTCCTGCTTCAGGAGGAACGGCCACTGAGGGCCGCCCTTACCTGCCTTCTTGCTGAAGTTGTCGCCCCAACTCTTCAAGCGCGCGACGAACGAATGGCCGAGCCATCTGCTTGCGCCAGCCCATCACGTAATCGGTGTTGTCCAGAGGCCGAGCCTTCAAGTAGCAAGCCTCGGCGGCGGCGTTGATTCGTTCCTGATCCAGCTTCTCCCCCATCAACGCTTGCTCGGCCTCTCTCACCTCAATCGGAGCGGGAGCGACGCCACCGAGAATCAGCTTGGCGTTGCATACGATACCATCCTCGGCGATATCTAAGGCGGCCGCGACTCCGAGCACGGGAAAATCGAACGACCCTCGCCGTCGAAGCTTCTTGTAAACGGCACGCAGTCCGTTTCGTGGCGGAAGCTGAATCTCCGTCAACAGCTCATCAGAGCGCTTGTTCAGGTAACTAATGCCATCATCGTTGTAGAGATCAGCCGCGTCGAGCATTCTCTCACCCGCTTCAGAAACGAGTTTCACCTTTGCGCCGATTGCAACCATCAGCGGCACGAGATCGGACGATTGAACCGCCCAGCATTTCGGGCTCGAAGGCGCGACCCAACAGATCTCGCCGTCTTTCTTCATGCAAAAGTTAATTCCCTTACGCCACTCGTAGTTCTGATCGTAGTAGTTGCACCGCGTGTCGAGAAGAAGATTGCCACCGATCGTTCCCATATTTCGGAGTATCGGAGTCGAGATCAATCGCGCAGCTTCAGCGACGAACGGGTAGTCTCGGTTGATCACCGGATGCTCGCAGATCCCGGTCAGGGAAACCGACGAGCCGATCACCATTCCGACGCGCGCGTCGCCTCGAATCTGGTGAAGCTCACGAAGCCGAGTAATCGAAATGACAGTCTTTGGAGTCTGCTGCCGGCGTTTCATGTTTGGATAGAGGTCAGTTCCGCCGGCGACAAACATCCCTTCAGCGCCGGCGTCACCGATCATCTTCACCGCGTCCAAGATCTTCTTGGGCACGCAGTAGCTGAATTTCGGAAGCCGCATCATAAAGTTATCGCCTCTGAAACCATGCCAGGAAATCTTCTCGCGTCAGCTCAACATCTTTCAGAATCTTGTCAGTGATGCCACGTCCCAAGTCTTCGCCTTTATGAAACGGTATTGTCGCCGTTCGACCGTCAGGATGTCTGAAGAATTTATGGCTGCCCTTCTGCCTTGCTTGCCTGAATCCCAAAGTCTTCAAGAATTCAATCATCACCGAAGAAGTAATGGTTGGCATTCTTGGCATACGGCGATCGCCTTTAGCTGCCCACTCGCATCTGCTGAACTCCTATGAACCGCATCGGAACGGGCTCCTCCTCTTCAAGACAAAGCGCAATTACTTCTCTGATTCGCGGGTACAGATCCTCAAGTTTTTTCGCCTGCGTGTAGCAGCTCTTCAGCGCGGGCACCGTCGCAACATAGAAGCCATCTTCGTCTTGTTCGATCAGCACGGTAAAAGATCGGTCCTCTGGTTTGGGCTTTCTGGTGGTTTTCCTGACGTGCATAAAAATCGCTCCTATCTAAGCAGTTTCATTTTATATTTATCACCGGCTGATCGGGGTGCTCCGGATTCGGAATCAACCGTCGATTGATTGGATCGACGAACAGATCGAGCGTCTCAAGCACAGTTTGGCCGATGAGCACTTCTGAGCCCAGCACCAGAGTTTCTTCCGTCGTGCGTCGTCCGTTTATGCCGATGCCGACCACTTCAGTGATATCGACGTCTTCGGCGGAATCCTTCGCGAACTTGGCTCTCGTTCTGCCAACGATTGCGAGACCCAACTGTTGCGCTACTTCAATCGGAAGAACAGACTTCACCGCTCCGGTGTCAACCAGCGCGTCAGTTTCATACGAACGAACCTTGTCTGCCGCCAGCAGACCCCTTCCAACCAGAATTTCGTCGCCAGCGTTTGTAAGCTTGACCTTTACTCTCACCTCGCCCACGGCAGTTCCTCCTTCTCCGGCTGCTGACCGGTCATGACTTCTCGCGACTACACGCCGCGTTTCGATTCGCACGCTGCGGACGTTGTACTCTGAGATCATCTCGTCTTCGCGCCTCAACTCAGTTCTCTCCTTCATCATGTATCCTCCGCGAAACTCAAGAGTGCACCGCAACGCGCGGCAACTCTTTTCCATCTCCACCTTCAGCGGGAGTCGGCACTCGAATCGGCTCGGGCCACGCGACCTCTGGGACCGATCTCGGACCGAAGCGCGCCTCTTTCCCTTGAGCCTTCGCCCGAATCGCCGCAAGAACCTTTTCCGGAGTCGCGGGCACCTCGTCAATGCGTATGCCCACCGCATCGTAGATCGCATTCACTACCGCCGGCGGAACCGGCAGCAGCGGGCCTTGGCCGACTTCTTTCGCACCGAATGGACCGTTCGGGTCAGGGTCTTCGACCAGTATCGTCTTCACGTCGCACATCTCGAGGGTGGTCGGGCTCTTGTATTCGAGCATCGATGGAAACTTGTGCACGACGTTGCGATTCCCACGATAAGCCATCTCTTCCATCAACACTTCGCCCAATCCCATGTATACGCTGCCTTCGACCTGACCCATCACCAGCGCCGGGTTGATCGACTGTCCGATGTCGTGAGCGATCCAAACTCGCTCGACCACGACAATTCCCGTTTCGGGATCGACATCGACTTCGGCGATCGCCGCCGAGTAGCTGTAAGCCGGCGAAGGCCCCACACCGGCGCCCTTGTACTTGCCCGGCGAGCGCGGCGGCGTGTAAGAGCCGACCGTGCCGATCGTCCCGAACTTCGATTCTGCGAGCTGCACAGCTTCGGCGAAAGTCATCCCTCGCTCTGCGTCTTCAACATCAAATACTCGGCGATCAGCAAATGATATGCACTCAACTGGAACGTCCAGCTTCTCGGCGGCGGCTTGCGCCAGCAACTCGCGCGCGCGTTCGGCGGCTTGCACGGCTGCGTGACCGGTCATCAGCGTGACCCTGCTCGAATAGCTGCCAAGATCAACCGGCGTGAGATCGGTGTCGGCTGTGAGCACTCGAATATCGAACGGATCGATGCCGAGCACCTCGGCGACGATGTAAGCGAGAATCGAATCCGATCCCTGACCAATGTCAACCGATCCGCACATCACGCACACGCCGCCTTGACGGTCCAATCGAAGCTGCACTCCGGAATGAGGCATGTTGTTCCAGTAGATCGGCAACCCAGCGCCACAGATGTAAGAGCTGCACGCGAAGCCAACCCCGCGCCCGTAAGGGAGCCGGTTGAACTTGTTCTTCCAGTCGGAGATTGCGGCTACTTTGTCGATGCACTCGCCCAAACCGACGCTGCCGACGCGCAGATAGTTGGCAGTAATCGTGTTCGGTTGAACAAGGTGTCGCTTTCTAATCTCAACCGGATCGAGTCCAAGCTCTTCGGCAATCTTGTCGATGTGGACCTCAAGCGCGAATCTCGGCTGAGGCGTGCCATGCCCCCGCTTGGGTCCGCAAGGCGCCTTGTTTGTGAACACTCGTAGGCCTTCAAACTTGTAACGCGGCACATCGTAGGTCACCGTTTGAAGCGCGCCGGTGTAGAAGGTACTCGCGACGCCGTAACTACCGTATGCTCCGCCGTCCAGGAAGGATCGGAAGTGCATCGCAGTGATCGCGCCGTCGTTTTTGACGCCGGTCTTGATCCACATCAACACCGGGTGGCGTCCGCGAT
This sequence comes from Blastocatellia bacterium, assembly GCA_036505875.1. Classification (GTDB taxonomy): domain Bacteria; phylum Acidobacteriota; class Blastocatellia; order UBA7656; family UBA7656; genus Onstottus_A. The sequence goes on from DASXSR010000201.1 coordinate 10,600, forward strand.
GACAGTAGAACACTTCTTCACGAGTGAGAGTGATCTTCACCGGGCGGCCGGTCATCATCGCAAGCTTCGCGACGGCGATCTCGTGATTAAAAGGATCGCTCTTGCCGCCGAAGCCGCCGCCGTTTGGAGTCGCAATCACGCGGATGTGACTGGCGGGCATTTCTAACACCTTGGCCAGCGCGCGATGAACATAGTGCGGCGTCTGAGTCGCGCTCCACAGCGTAAGCTTCTCATCGGGATCAAAGAACGCGACGGCTGCATGCTGTTCCATCGGCAGGTGGGTGCTGCCTTCGTAGAAGAAAACGTCTTCGCGAACCAGGTCCGCTTCAGAAAATCCTGCTTCGGCGTCGCCGAATTCGAGCGAGACTTTCTTGTGAACGTTTCCACCGTCACCGTATTCATGAATGCGCGGCTCGTCCGTGTTCAATGCGTCATCGATCGAAGCGATTGACTCGAGCGATTCGTACTCGACGTCAATGAGATCCATTGCGTCGAATGCGGTGTCCTCGTCGACGGCGGCGATCGCGGCGACGGGATCGCCAATGAATCGGACCTTGTCGATGCACAGCGCGTGCTCGTCCTGGCTGACCGGTAGGATGCCGTACGGAATTGGCAGGTCTTTGCCGGTAATGATCGCGACAACGCCCGGGACCTTGAGCGCTCTTGACGCATCAATGTGTTTGATCAAAGCGTGTGGAACCGGGCTGCGAAGCATCTTGCAGAAAAGCATTCGCGGCAGAGCGATGTCGTCGGCGAAGCGTGTCTGGCCGGTGCACTTCGCGCGCGCGTCAACTTTGCGAAGTGCTTTTCCGATAACGCTGAGTTTACCGTTGTCGTCCTGCTTCTTCATAGTTATGCCGTAAGCATGAGAATCTCGCCACAAAGACTCGAAGCCACGAAGCAGCACCAAGCTGCTTCGTGCAGCTTAGTGCCTTGGTGTCTTAGTGGCATTTGCCTCAAACATCAAACCCATACATTCTCTCGCGAGCAGGTTCAACCTGTTCGCCCCGCATTCTCGCCGCGGCCAATTCTACAGCTTCGTAAATCTTGATGTAGCCGGTACAGCGGCAAAGGTTCCCCGCGAGCGCTTCCTTGATCTGTTCCCGGTTCGGACTCAGGTTTTTCTCCAATAGCTTTTTTGCAACAAGCAAGAACCCGGGCGTGCAGTACCCACATTGCGCGGCGCCGAGATCGGCGAAGGTTTCCTGCAACGGATGAAGCTGCCCGCCCAAAGCCATGCCCTCGATGGTCGTGACTTCCCTTCCCTCAGCATCCAGCCCAAGAAACAGACAAGATAGGATCGGCTGACCGTCTATCAACACCGTGCATGTTCCGCACTCACCAAGCTCACAACCGTGCTTCGTACCAATTAAACCAAGGTCCTCGCGCAACACTTCCAGCAAGGTCTTGTGTGGCGCAAACGCTACTTCCGTCTGCTCGCTGTTCAGCTTGAAATTGATGAGTGACTTTTGGCTCTTCGCTCTTGGCATCGACCGTTCTCGCTCAGTCACTGAAGCAAGATTATATCAGACGGCTGGAAGACGCGCCGATTGGAGTTCAAGCCGCGAATCTCCTCGCAAGGCTCTTAGGCTCCGTGGCTTGAGAGACTTCGAAAGCGGGTTTGGCGTCACTTCCTTCGCATCATCATCTCAGCAGGCGTCTGGAAAACTAGTTCACGGCTTGAGCGATGATTCAGCACATAGTCGAGCGTCTGCCTGAGGTTTGAGTACCATTCAGGACATGTAAAAACGTCTGAGCGCAGGACTAACGCCAAGTATGGCTTCTCTGAGCCGCTCAGCAACCGGTCTATGATTTGGCACAATGTCGATGAATCGAAATAGAGATTCAGAGTTATGTAATCTTGAGAATTATCCTCTATTCCACTCAACTCTCCGGCGCTGAGCGGGATCATCCACAGTCTCCGTCTTAACAGAGTGCCCACCTTTGTAAAATCGGATCTTGATGGCCGATAGGGATACTGCGGGACGTAAGTGTAGTCAACAAAGGAACCTGTGAAAGCCTCCGAAACATGCCCGCGTTTCTGCCCTGGTTCAATGGTAAGGTCGTACTTTGCGCCCAGCCGATCAATAAGATCAAGAGTTGCGTTGTTCATCCAGTGGTCGCCGAACCGAAAATACCTGCAACGTTCACCGAGTTCTTCGTAAAAAGACTCAAAGCCGATTCTGACGCATTGCGCAACCCATTCCTGGTCGCCGAAGTCCGCGATCCAATGGCTCAGCTTCCGGTCCCATCGCCACGGATGAACGTGCAAACCCAACGCATCGCCCGCCTGTTTCAGCTCTTGAATTATTGAGAAATAGCGCTTCGCAACCCAGCCCGCTGTTCCATACACTTCGGCAATCTGCGGATCCATTCGAAAGAACCACGAATAGTGGACGGGCGAACCGGTTACTGCTTCCAACCGGCGTCTCTGATCGCTGAAGAACTTGACGCTAGTCTCGAAGCCGCACCAGCTTTCTTGTGGCACTGAGGATATCAGACGCTCTTCGGGCTCAACGTCAACACACATCACGACAGGAATTCTGTTCATGAGTTGGGGCTCCACGAGGACCTAGATCGTTCGCGTGTCGCTGCACCACAACTGATTCACGGGGCCGGTATGAAGGTTTGTTTGTAATGCGTTCCGGCTCGCAGTATGGCTTGAACCATTTAGCTTTCAATGCATCGCAAAAGGACATCCACTGGCTGAACCCGGTTAACCCCTAACGTTTAGGGGAAGACAACTTAAGGTTTCTTGGCTTCAGGCAGCTTCCTCGGTTCGTAGTACGGCTTCCCATTGAGTTTCTTAACTTCGTCCCAGAAAGTCGTGCCGTAGTCTTTCTGCGCGTCCGATAGCGCCCACGCCTGGCGCTTGTAGTTCCAGTTGGCCGGGTCCAGCCGCTGAGCCTCTTTGAAGTGCGGAATTGCGTCGCCGCCTTTGCCGTTCTTGTAAAGATACTCGGCCAGCGCGAACTCAGCGTCAGCGATCGCGCGCTCGGGAGACTGCGCCTTCAACCGGGACTTCAATTCTTCTTCGGGAACGACGTAAATGCTTCGCTCGCCATTCGCGACCCAGTCGCGAATCGCTGCCAGGTACTCGCCGGCGTCGACACCGTGCATCGACTTGAAGCGATTGTCCGCGTAAGCGACCTCCGGCGGCCGAATGATTCTTCCTTTCTCGTTGATCCAAACTGCAGTCGGCACGTTGACCATATTGAAAAGCTGAGTCACGAGATGCTTGTCGTCCACCAGCGCGGTGAACTCGGCTTTGGCTGCGGTAATCCACGGTCCAGCGTCCTTCACGCCGCCGGTATCCTGGGCGATCGAAAGGATTTCGAAATTCTTGTCCTTCAGCTCGTGATAAATCGTCTGCCAAACTGGCAGATCGAGCCGGCAGCCTCACCACGAGGCCCACGTAATCAGCAGTACTTTCTTCCCGCGATAATCCGAAAGCGAATGCGAGCGTCCGGCCATATCGCGCAGCGTGAAGTTCGGCGCTTCAAGTGACGCCAGATACGCCCCGCGCTCATCCTCGCGCTTGCCGAAGTACCAGATGCTATTCTTGTCATCGCGCGCGACCGGTTGCTTGACGAGCCGCGCGAACTCGCTCAAGTTGAACCAGGTCTCGGAGCCTCTCTTTGAAACAAAGCCGTCCTTTTTGCCTTTTGGAATCGGGAAACAGAGCTCATCGCGGCATATGCCCTGAGGCTTGACAACGAATCTCGTAGCGTGAGTCAAATCTTTCAAAGTCACCCAGAGATCGTTCGACTCCTCCGGCGAAACGTTCACCTCAGTAGCAATGCCATCGTACACAACAGTCTTACGACCTTGTTCGGCTGCCAAGGCGGTCGCAGCCATCACAAAGCTCGCGGCGGCTATCCAGATTAGCTTCATATGCATAACGATCAACTCCCTAATTAAGAAACTGTGCCGGCTTCGATGAGCGGATGATAGCAACGTTGCAGGATGGCAGCAAGGCGCGTGTAGTGTTATCGCAGTGCTCCGAAGCACGAACTCAAGAGTTCACTTCCAGAGTTCGCGAATGTCGAGGACGAATCCCTTTAACAGAGGTTCGCCTGAAACTGTGTTATGGCGCAGCATTCGTGAGCCATCCGCGGGTTAAATAATCGCTCAACGTGAGGGCCACCATTATCGCAAGCCAGAAGAATCCCGCGCACACGAAAACCCAGGTCAGGCGAGAGCTCCACCGGACATGCATGAAATACAGCACAACCAGA
>DASXSR010000202.1:0-3668 GCA_036505875.1 Blastocatellia bacterium
GTTCCCAAAACGGAAATTATATATCGAGTTCGAGAACGACCGCGAGGGGAGTAGTGGGAGACAGCTCTGTGCGGTATCGAATACGCTCTTTAGATTAATTTACTATAGATTAATTTACTATCGGATTGGTCGCTGACTAACAACACCAGCGGCCGAACGCCGATGGAACGCCAATCAGATCGCTTTGATGAATTCGTTGACTGTGAGATTCGCGGAACGGATTAGACTTCGCAATGTTCCTCGCGCAACTTCCTTGTGATTAGGAATAGAGAGAGTCACGTTTCCCCCTTCTTTGGTCATAATGATGTGACTGCTCTTCTGACGCGCCACGGTCCATCCGAAGGACTCGAAGACGCGCACTACATCCTGCCCGTTCAAGACTGGAAGCGAAGGCATTAAGCTGCAACCTCAACCTGCTGAGTCTCAATCGTCAAAGGGAGCCCCTTCTCAGCTCTCACTTCCAGGCAGAGGGCAATAGCGTCCTTAACATTTTCAATTGCTTCTTGCTTGGTTTTTCCTTGACTGACGCATCCAGGTATTGAAGGGCACTCGGCTATCCAGACGCCATCCTCGTCCCTGTCGAGTGTTATGTTGAATCTCATAGCTGACCTCCGAGGCCAGATATTACCTGACGCAATACACGACGCACAAACACCTTCAACGCGAAGGATGAACGGCTCCTTGCGCGCTGGTTGAGTGCCTGTCGCTCTCAATGTCCGAGATGGCGATTACCTCATCAAGCGTGTTCACCGCAAAGTCTACCTGGTCGCGATCTACAATCAGCGGCGGCGAGAAGCGTATCGCGGATTCTCCGGCCCCCTGGATCACCAGCCCGCGGTTGAAGCATTCAACCGCGATCTTGTCTCGCAACTCTGGCCAGGGCTCCGTAGCTTCGCGGTCACGGGCGATCTCGACGCCGATCATCAGCCCAAGTCCGCGCACCTCGGCGATCGAGGAATGCTTCGCTTGTAACTCGCGCAGTCGGTCGATCATGTAAGCGCCCATCTCGGCGGCGTTCTTCATCACCCCGCGTTCGAGTATCTCAAAAGTCTTCAGCGCCGCCGCGATCGCGACCGGATTCCCGCCGAACGTCGAAGCGTGCGCGCCCGCATGCCATTGCATCAAGTCCTCGCGCGCAAGCGTGACGCCCAGCGGTAACCCGCCGCCAATCGCTTTAGCCATGCACATTACATCGGGCACAACGCCGAAGTGCTCGATAGCCCATAGCTTTCCGGTGCGACCCATCCCAGATTGGACTTCATCGACGATCAGCGCGATGCCGTGCTTGTCGCAAATGCGGCGAAGCTCGGGCAGGAAGTCCGGCGTCGGGACAACGTATCCGCCTTCACCCTGAACCGGTTCGACTACGATGGCAGCGCAGTCCTCGGGCGCAACGGTGGTTTTGAAGACGGCTTCTTCAATGTAACGCACGACGCGGCGCCCGACGCTCTCACCAGCGCGGCGTTCAAGCGGAAACCGAATCGGGTTTGCATAAGGCACGTGCGTCACATCGAGCGTCTGTGGGCCAAAGCCTCTTCGTTGCGCCGCCTTCGATGCTGTCAAGGATAGTGTGCCAAACGTGCGCCCGTGAAACGCCCCGCGAAACGCGATGAACTTATGCCGACCGCTCGCGTAGATCACCGCCTTCAGGGCGGCCTCCATCGCTTCAGCGCCTGAGTTGCCGTAATGAACTTTCTTTGCAAAATCGCCGGGAGTTACCTGAGTCAGTTTCTCAGCCAGAGCGGTCTGATGTGGGTAGTAGTAGTCCGTGCCCGATATATGAACGAACTCGCGGGCCTGGCGCGCTATCGCCTCCGCGATTTCCGGATTCGCGTGTCCGAGCGCCGCCACCGCCACGCCCGCGTTGAAGTCGAGAAATCTGTTGCCATCGACGTCTTCAATGATCGCGCCGTAGCCGCGTTCCGCCACCAACGGGTAGCTCCGCGTGTAGCTTGGAGAAATGTACTTAGCGTCACGGTTGAGCACTTCGGTGGCCTTTGGCCCCGGAAGCGCGGTCTTTATCTCGGGCAGCTTTGTCTTCGTAATGGGTTGCATAATACCTCCGTCGCGCGTGTTAGTCCGTGAATGAACCCTAGAGGCGAATCACTCGGGATTTGTGGAGCTTTTCTGCGATTGAAGCGCGTATCAGTCAGCGAAGAGGTTTCTGCGGATCCTGCGGGGAGCGTGCACGTTTGTACTTTTCATGGTTCGTCTCCCTCGTGTACTATTGAAATCTTAACACGCCTTTCAGGTGGGTATCAATAATTCGGTTGGCGCAAAAGACAAGCTTCGCACACGGGGGCATCTTAGGGTATTATTTCTCGTCAGTGGTTCTGGATTAAACGCTTCGGAAGGACTCTCAATGGTTTATCGGCGCAAAGAGGCCGAGACGGCGATACTGTTCAAGCTGTTGGCTTCTCCTCTCATCTTTTCTCTAATTCTGAGCTTCGCATCCTGCTCGAAAACCTCAGGCAAACAAGTCGACGCCGCTGCCGGGCGCAGCTTGTCCGTTCGAGTATTCGCGGTTGAGCAAAAGCAGATTCGCCGCAATGTCGAGTCGGTCGGCTCGCTTTTCCCATTCGAAGAGGTAACGGTCAGTTCGGAGGTCGAAGGTCGAGTCGAACAGGTTCTGGTCGACGTCGGCGATCACGTCGCGATTGGCCAAACCATCGTGAAAGTGGTGCCGACTGAGTTGCAGTTGACGCTCGATCAACAACGCGCGAATTTGCAGCAGGCCAGGGCAAGACTCGGGCTTTCCAATAACGACGACTTGAAGGACGTGCGCGCGGCTGCCGAGGTCAAAAAGGCTGCGGCTGATCTCGCCGACGCGGAGCAAAAATACAAGCGCGCCAAGACACTTTACGAGCAAGGGTTGCTGCCTAAACAAAGCTTTGATGAAGCGGAGTCGCGTTACAACGCGGCGCGCGCGGCTTACGATCTGTCCGTTCAAACGGTCGAGAACCTTCGCGGACAGTTGGCGCAGTCTCGCGCCGCCGCGACGCTTGCGCAGAAGAAAGTGAACGATTCAATTATTCACGCGCCGTTCGCGGGACAGATCAAGGAGCGATCAGTCACTCAGGGACAATATCTGAAAGTCCAGACGCCGGTGATGACGATCGTCAACATCGATCCGCTTCGCGTGAGGCTGAAGGTTCCCGAGAAGATGGCCGCGTGGGTAAAGACCGGCCAGGAGGTCACCATTGCCGTTGAGGCTTTTCCGGACCGCGCGTTCACCGGGAAGATATCGCGCATCAATCCGTCGGTTGATCAACAGACTCGCGCGTTTGAAGTCGAAGCACTGATCGAGAATCATCAGGCGATGCTCAAGCCGGGCTTCTTCGTGAAAGCTACAATCCCCTCAAGTTTTGTGGTTGACGCATTGTTCGTTCCTCAAGACGCTCTGTTGTATGTGTACGGCGTTTACAAGGTGTTTGTAGTCGAAGGCAACACCTTGAAAGAGAAAGAGGTAAAGGTCGGCGAGCGCACGGGTGACGAGGTCGAGATAGTCGAAGGCTTGACGAAAGGCGAACGCATTGCGCTGGCGACGAAGGGTCAGGAGTTGAAAGAAGGAGCGACCGTCGAGATCGCGAACCAGGATTGACCTGTACGGGCGGCCCTCCGTGGCCGCCCCTCGTCGCAATGAGATCCTCGCAAACCAAAGAGGGGCG
>DASXSR010000203.1:0-12078 GCA_036505875.1 Blastocatellia bacterium
GGTTGGGTCGCCGCATCGATTCCGGACTAAGCGACAGTTCTGGCCGTATTGTGGGCTAGCGGTGGTGACTCACAATTCTAGCGAGTACGAGATAGTTGATGGGCGGAGGCGGCGACGAAACAAACCGTTGCAGACGCGTGGATTGAATAAGAACTTTAACCGAACAATGAAAGAAGTGTTCAAGGGAGCAGCCAAGACCGCAATCACGTCTGAACCGTTCAGACAGTATTACCAGCGGTTGATAGATCAGAAGATGCGGCCTGAGATGGCGTTGTTGACGGTCGCGCGCAAGATCTCGGCTATAACGCTAGCAATCTGGAAGAAGGGAGAGAACTTCGATCCTGAGAGAGTGAATCAAGCAGCTCGAGGCTCAGGCGACCAGTGAAGGTCATTTGCTGAGCAAGCAGACCGCAGTCGCCGATCGACTGAGCAAAAGGTCGAGGGAGAGTATCAGCAACCCCGTTGTGCTGGGAGCGCTCACCGCTTCAAGTAACATCCCTAACTGTATGCCCCCTCGGACAACCAGATAAAGCTGTAGCGCAGAAGGCTCAGATAGAACCGTGGTTGGCATCAGACAACCGGACCAGCTTGAGAAGGCCTCAGGATATCAGACGACGCAGTTGCGGCAGCGATGAACAGCAAGCCAGACACAGGTGAACTACGCGAGGCCCGCGGGAAAGCTGTGGAACCTGCCGCTCTGTGGAAACCGTGGAAAACCGAAAAGCAGTTTTCCACCGTTCCCACATCGCTTGGAAAACTCTCCGCAAAAAAGCGCGCGTCGAGTTTTCCACAGTTCCCACAGCTTCGGCAGCTACTTTCTTTCGAAAGAAAGAAACTGGTGAGAAGCACCGTGGTCCCACGAGGCACAAACGCAACTGGGCCGCACGCGGGAGGCTACGAATACCCGGAAGCAGGCTGGCGAACGAGAAAGTGTAAATCGCGGCCGGCTACAGGAGAGTTTTTTTCTTGACTTCCCCTTTCATAGAACGGGGTTGTTAACAGGTTCTGAAACCCGAACTACGGTCCGCGCTCGCGTACGCAAGGATGAAGGGAGACGCAGGAAAGGAAAAAGGGCGATCCGAGCGGACGAACATGCCCGCAGGATCGCCCTCGTGAAAACCGAAGCGGCGGCGATTACTTACTGATCGCCTTGGCTATTGTATTTTCGAACATCAGCGCCGAAGCGCTGCCTCTGAACTCGATGCGCTTCAATTGAAACGAGCCGTCGGCGTTCTCTGAGTAGATAACGGCATTGTCTGCCGCCGGCTTATCCAGCTTCGCAAGCTCGTAAGTGGCGGTGAGCACCTCACGCTTGTCACGAAGTACAATGAGCTCGCCTTTGCCCTCGGTGTACTTCACCGAGTACTCGCCCTTGGTCAAGGCCTGCTGACCGAGCCTGGCATCGCGCCTAAGGGTAACGGACCTATTGACCTCTTGCGCCAACACCGGCGCCACAAGAATTACAGCAGCCAGCGCGAGCGACGCGACTGCGGATTTGATCCAACGCTCCATAAACGTTCTCCTTTCCCTTTCCGACCGTTGTTACTTGGAGGCCTCTTGCTGAATAAGAGCTCCACTGCCTACACTGTTTACATCCCTAGAATTCTTAACAGCCCTTTGTACGTTAACAGCGTTAAGCGAAGTTCCAAAAAAATTTAAGCCTTCAGGCCATCGACCAAAACATCAATCATCAGATCAATTAGCTTGTCTTTGCCTGCCCAGGGGAAGCCCGGCTTTGTGATGAATAAGGATGTAATTCCGTGACCGCCAGCCCAGATTATCTGCGTAAGAGCCTCCAAATCCGTGTGCTTGAACCGCCCATCCTTGATGCACGCCTGCACGTTTGCCCGCAGGTGCGAATAGCACCGCATCCCCATCGAGCCTTCTCGGAGATAGTGCTCGCGTCCCAGATGAAGCTCGGGATGATTGATGAAGGTTACGCGGTAATGATTTGGATACTTCAGCCCGAACTCGACGTAAGCTCGGCATCCGCGCTTGAGCGTCGTGATCGGATCTTCGTTCTTGAGCGTAATGCTTTCCATTCGCTTGGCAAGCTTGGCGAAAGTTTCCTCGCATACGGCAAACAACAGCGAAGCCTTGTCTTCAAAATAGAGATAAATCGTGGTGGGCGAGTACTCGATCTTATCGGCGATCCTTCGCATCGACACGTTTTCATAGCCCTCTTTCACGAACAACTCCCGGGCGGCGTCCAGGATCACTTGCCTGAGCGCTTGTTTTTCGCGCTCGCGCCTTTGCTTCGGGCCACTCACGGTTTGAGAGTTTAACGTAGTCATTTCACTTAACACCGTTAAGCATACTCCGAATTCATCTCCTGTCAAGAAGTTTTTTCGCCCAAATCGCCAAAGCGCGTTCGCATCAGCTTGCCCCGCGCAGGTTCATTTGCTAGTGTGAACCGCGCTATGGCGACGCTTCAGTTTCTCGGCGCGACCGGAACAGTCACCGGCTCGAAATATCTGCTCGACGTAAGCGGCAGCCGAGTGTTGATTGATTGCGGCCTCTTTCAGGGACTCAAACAGTTGCGATCACGCAATTGGGAGAGCCTCCCAATCAAGCCGGCGTCGATCAATTGGGTGCTTATCACTCATGCTCACATCGATCATTCGGGTTACTTGCCGAGGCTGGTTCGAGACGGATTCACCGGGCCGGTTTTTGCCACAGCGGCTACCGTTGATCTTCTGAAGATTCTCTTGCCTGACTCGGCAAAGTTACAGGAAGAGGACGCCGAGTACGCAAATCGAAAAGGCTTCTCAAACCATAGCCCTGCGCTCCCTTTATACACTGAACAGGATGCGGCGAGGGCGATCAAGCAGCTGCACAAGGTTTCATACAACAATGAATTGCGGCTGAATAAGTTCGTCACCGCGCGGTTTTTTCCCGCGGGGCATATTCTGGGCTCGAGCTTTATCGAGGTCAACATTACCGAGCCAGACCGCCGACCGATCAAGATAGTCTTCTCCGGCGATCTCGGCCGTTACGACGAACCGATATTGAATGATCCGGCGCCTGAAAGCGAAGCCGACTATCTATTGGTCGAATCGACTTATGGAAACAGATTGCACGATCGCGCAAATCCGAAAGCCAGGCTTGCCGAGATAATCAATGCTGCGGTCGAACGCGGCGGCAAAATAATAGTCCCCGCGTTCGCTGTTGGTCGCACTCAGTTGCTGGTCTACTACCTGCGCGAGCTTGAGGATGAGGGCCGCATTCCGGTGCTGCCAGTCGCCGTAGACTCACCGATGGGCGCCGAAACGACCAGGATTTACGCGAGGCACCATGAGGATCACGATCTTGACTCAGAGCGACTTGAAAACCTTCACAAGAACCCGCTCGCCACCCGCAACTTCAGCCTGGTGCAAGGACGCGGCGGATCTAAAGCCCTTAACGAGCAGAAAGGGCCGGCGATCATAATCTCGGCGTCGGGGATGGCAACCGGCGGGCGCGTGCTTCATCACCTTGCGCGATGGCTGCCTGATCCGGCGAGCGCGGTGATTCTGGTTGGATATCAAGCTGCAGGAACCCGCGGCCGAAGGCTACAAGACGGCGAGAAGCAGGTAAAGATTCACGCCCAACTTGTACCGGTTAGCGCACACATCGAGAACATCAGCAGCCTCTCGGCTCACGCCGACTCGAGCGAGATAATGCGATGGCTTGCAGGCTTCAAGCGGCCTCCTCGGAAGACGTTTGTGATTCACGGCGAGCCGGATTCAGCAGAAGCGCTACGCGATCGAATCGTCAAGGAATTGGGTTGGGACGCGGTAATCCCTATTTACAAACAAATAATCGATTTGAGCTGAAACTCCGCCAGGAAGTCCGTTTTACAAATCACGTCAATCGGTTTGCTTCATAACAATTAGTGGGAGATACTTCACCGAGGAGGAATACGTCATGCCCCCGTTCTCTCGAACCGCCCCCTCGGTATTGCTGATCGTTGTTTTGTTGATTCTGATAGACCATCAATCGGCTGCCCAACCGACTGCGAAAAGCGCTACCAAGCAAGCAGGAACGGCGCGCGTAACCTTTCAAAAGGCATTTGTGGTCGACGATAGACTCTCAGCGCTCAGACGCGACCCCGATCCGCAATCGACAATCATTCATCGGCTGCGACTTGGACGGGTTGTGTTTGTTATTGGCGCCGCCACGCGCAAATCAGATCAGCCGAAGTTTTGGAGAATCGCCGTAAGCCGCCGAACGCGAGGTTGGATTCACGAATCAGCACTCGCAATCCCAGGTCACGCCGGCGAGGACCAGCGCGTAATAAAGCTTGCCGAATCTACAAAGGATGGGTTTGATCGAATAGCCCTTTGCCGAATAATCATCGAGCGCTTCGGACGCTCAACTCTCGTGCCACGAGCGCTCCTTCTGCTGGGTGAGGAAGCGGACCGAGCGGCGCAGACCTTGAGCCAGCACACGCGAAGGCGCCTCGGTGAAGCTGGCGGCGAATTGGCAAACGCGAGCTTGCGAGATTACTATATGAACGACACCGGACTGGATCGCTACAACAAACTGGGCGTCTTGTTCGACTACAACCAATCCACCTCCGACTATGTTTATGAGGGCAAAGCCTACCGCGAGTTGGTCAAACGTTTTCCCGACACTAAAGAAGCGAAACTTGCGCGTCAGCATATTGAAGCCGACAAACAAAAAATGGCGCGGGAACAGTAGAATGCACTTGACGAATACATTGTGCCGTAGGGCCGACGAACAAGTTCGTTAGTACGCGCAGTCTCTGCTTCTTGCAAATCCTCCGCGTTTCGGCTTAGATTTTTTTCATTAGCGATAGACTAGCGCAAAACCATGGAGGTATGACGAGATGCCAAGAGGGACCTGCCCCGAATGCGAGGCTGAAGTTCAGGTGGACGAAGAAACTGACAAAGGCGATGTTGTCGAATGCTCGGACTGCGGCACTCAATTGGAGGTAGTTGGTCTTGATCCTATTGAACTGGACGTGGCGGTGGAAGAAGAGGAAGAAGACTGGACCGAGTAATCAACTCTGTTGCAAACCTCACAATAAATCAAGCAGCAAAGAAATTACTGTTAAATGCCGTTTAACCTTGTCGTTCAGCGCAATCTTCTTAAACTTAACATCCGTTGCGAATGAGCGATCCCAAATAGGCTTCGCGTCTGAGGTACGTGAGAATAACTTTGAATGAAAGAAATCTAAAGAAGAGATCTCGTTCACTGCGAGTGCTCTATGATTGCTCGAAGTGTCCGGCCTATTGTTGCAGTTACGGAATAATTGAAATAACCAAACGGGACCTCCGCCGAATTGCTCGTCATTTTGGCGTTTCCTGCGAGCAGGCTGAAAGGCGATACACAAAGACTTCTCGAAGTTGGCGATCGTTGCGACACAAGAAAGATCACATCTTCGAAAAAGTCTGTGCGTTTCTCGATACCGAGACGCGCCGGTGCACAATCTATGACGCGCGTCCTTCAGTTTGTCGGCGCTATCCCGACAGCCGTCGTTGTGGGTATTATGACTTTCTCGCATTCGAACGGCGCCGACAGGACGACCTGGAGTACATACCGAGCGCCTGACGCCGCGATCCAATGCATCAAGGACAACGCAGCAAGCAAATCGGCGCGGCGCGGCGTCGAGCGTATGACATCTTATACCGCGTCGAGGTTGGGCAGGCCTACGCTTCGGTGCTCCTTGCTGCGATCCCCGATTCCAGCCTTTCGCGCGAGGACCGGGCGCTCGCCCAAGAAATCGTTCTGGGTGTGCTTCGTTGGCAGCGCACGCTCGACTACTTTATCGAACGCGATACGGGCCGTTCCATCGAGCGATTGGACTTGCCGGTGGTGATTGCGCTGCGCATGGGGTTGTATCAGATTCGCCATCTCGCTCGCATTCCTCGTTCGGCGGCGGTGAACGATTCGGTGAACCTGGCTAAGCGGGCACGAGTGTCGAGCGCCGCCGGTCTGGTGAACGCCGTTCTGCGAAAGGCAGCAGCGCATCCGAGCGAAATACGCGCCGACGACATCGCCGATCCGTTGGAACGCGCTTCGGTCGAATTATCGCACCCCGCCTGGATGCTCGGGCGATGGCGTATGATACTTGGCGAAGAAGAAACGCGCCGGCTTGCCTTGGCCAACAACTCCCCATCGCCGACGGCGTTTAGAGTCAACTTACTTCGCGCGAGCGTTGACGAACGACTTGCCAATCTTAAGGGCCAGGACGTGACGACGCGAGAGTCTGAGATTGCGGCGGGAGCGTTCGTCCTTGAGAGTGGATCTGGTGCGATCGTGAACCAGGCAGCGCGGCAGGGACTGATCTACATTCAAGACGAGGCGTCGCAGTTGGTCTCGATTCTGCTCGACCCGAGACCAGGGCATCGAGTGCTCGATTTGTGCGCGGCGCCGGGGTCGAAGACATCGCACATCGCTGCGCTCGCCGACAACAAAGCCACGATCATCGCGTGCGATCTCTATCACCATCGACTTGCGACGGTGATCGCGACGTGCCGGCGGCTCGGGATCAGTTCAATCGACGCAATTACGCTGGATGCGACGTGTGCGTTGCCTTTCGGAGAACGGCCCGCGTTTGACCGCGTCCTGGTGGACGCGCCCTGCTCGGGCACGGGAACGCTTAGAGGGAATCCCGAAATAAAGTCGCGTCTTTTGCCGGATAACATCACGCGGCTGGCAGATCTTCAGCTCGACATATTAAGACAAGCTGCGGGCACAGTTGCTTTCGGCGGCAGGCTGGTGTATTCGACTTGCTCAATTGAGCGGGAAGAGAATGAAGAGGTGATTCGACGATTTCTGGAACGCAGCCCGACTTTCCACGTGATCAAACCAAAAGCGCGCGCAGATCTGATCACGGACGAGGGCTTCGTCAGAACTTATCCGCATCGCCACGGAACGGACGGATTCTTCGCTGCTGTGCTGGAGAAGTTGTAACGATGGCTGATCAGCAAGTCACGCTTGATAGAATAAGACGGGCCAGAACCCGAATCGCTTCCACCGCTCGCCCCACCCCGCTGGAACGCTCGCGCTGGCTTTCGGATGGGCACGGGCGAGACGTGTTTCTCAAGCTCGAATGTTTTCAATTGACCGGCTCGTTTAAGTTTCGGGGCGCGATGGCAAAGATTTCCGCACTCACGGAGGAGGAGCGTGCGCGCGGCGTGCTGACCGTCTCCGCCGGCAATCACGGGCTAGCCGTAGCTCACTGCTGCGAAGCGCTTGGGATCGCAGCGACGATAGTTGTTCCTAAGTCCGCTTCTCGGGCGAAGGTCGCTGGCATTCGCCGTTACCCGGTAACGCTCTTCGAGCGTGGCGCGGATTACGATGCTGCCGAGCGCGAGGCGCGCGTGATGGAGCGCGAGACCGGAGCAACATTTGTTTCACCTTACAATGATCCGGATGTCATCGCCGGGCAAGGAACGATTGGACTTGAGATCTTGGAAGACTTGCCGGACATCGATGCAGTAGTGACGCCGGTCGGCGGCGGCGGGCTGCTGGCGGGAGTTGCGATTGCCGTCAAGGCGCTCAATCCGCAGATAAAGGTCTTTGGCGCGGAGCCCATGACGTCGCCGACGATGACCGCCGCGCTTGAAGCGGGGCATATCGTTCAGATCGAAGAACAGGAAACTATTGCCGACGGATGCGCTGGGAACGTAGAAGCTGGTTCGATTACGTTTCCTTACATTCAGGAACTGGTTGACGGGATTATTCTGGTTAGCGAGGACGCGATCCGAAACGCCATCGTGAGTGTGGCGCGAGAAGACCATTTGATCATTGAAGGCGCCGCGGCTGTAAGCATCGCAGCGCTGACTGATCCGCAGCTCAAAGGTAAGCGCGCGGCTGGGATCGTCACAGGTCGGAACATCAGCCTCGATCTCTTCAACGAGATAGCCCGTGATGCGTGATACCTGATTCGTGATGATCTCCGCTATTACGTTTCGCCAATCACGAATCAATTTTCACGCATCACCACCGCTATCCATCTTCGATCTTCGCGCCACCGAAGATCGATGTCACGTCGATGTGCAGCCGCCGGAGCGCGTGAGCGTAACCGGGACTCTCGTAATCATTCGCTCCGAATATTCCACCGAAGTCGCGGCCCCGCACCTTCACTCCCCCGAAAATGGAAATGCCTGTGACGCGAACGGCGACATCTTCAGGAACGAAGACTTCAACTCCGCCGAAGATTGAAATCACGGTTATCTTTGTCTCGACGAGGGCGAGCGGCGCGACGGTCAAATCGATCTGGGTTCCTCCGAATACAGAAACCGAAGTGTGACCGTTCAGGTCTCTGTCGTTGTACAATCGCGACGAGTGGAAAAGGTTGAGAGTCGTTGCGCTACCAAGGCTCATTGCTTTCAGCCGAGGTGTTGGTCTACCCTCCAGTATGTTCGACACTACGTCGAGGTTGGTGCCACACGATCTGCAGAATCTGCCTGTGCCGGCTTCGACGCCACATTTTGGGCAAAACATCGTGAGCTTCCTTTCAAACGAGTGTCTATGCTAACGGTACACTGAATCCGTGACAAGAGATGAGTGATGCGTGAAACGTGATTCGTGATAGTCTCATAGATCACAGGTCGCGAATCAAGAATCGCCTTTCAAACATCATCATGTTTCACGCACCATGTTTCACTATCAACCTTTTTCACGAATCATGGATCACTCATCACGTTTCACGCATCAGTTTTCCTGGTTTATAATTGCGCCATTCGGTTTGAATTGGGGGTTCAGCTCCATGAGATGGCGAATGTGGGTTCTCGCGATCGCAGCAGTGTTGCTGTTTACCGCCAGCGCAGCCGCTCAAACCAACACTCTTCGCGGAAAGGTCCGTTCGATCGACGGCGTCACAGTCAACAACGCGATAGTCGAACTGCGAATCGGCGGCGGCGCAATGATCTCACAAACCGTCACTCGAAATGATGGCGACTTCGCGTTCACCAACCTCGCCTCCGGCGAATACGAAGTGGCGGTTACCATCGCGGGATATGAGCCCGCCGTTCAAATGGCTCGCTTCAATCAAAGCGACCGCATGAACTTCTCTGAGGTCGTCAACATCGAGGTGTTGATAAGACCAAAGAAGGAGGCTGTGCTCGCGGCGCCCGGAACCAACTTCGCGCAAGACGTTCCCAGGCCCGCGCGAGCTGCTTACGAAAGAGCGATGGCCCGCCTTCGCGAAGGGAAACCTGAAGATGCCGTGGCAGCGCTGCGAGAAGCTATCGTGAGCTTCAACGATTATTTCGACGCGCATTTCGCTCTCGGCAAAGAGCTGTTTCGCGAGGGGAAAGACAACGAGGCGCTCGAGGCGCTCGAACGAGCTCGACAGATCAACGACCGACAGGATGCCGTTTACTATGTGTTCGGAATGGTGATGATCAAACAAAGGAAATTCGCCGTAGCTGAATACGCCTTCCGAGAAGCGACGCGGCTTAACGCAAACAACGCCGCTTCCCATTTCTACCACGCTCAGACTTTGATCGAGCTTGGGCTACGCGGAGATGATGAGCACCAAAGCTCTGCCGATCTCAGCGCTGCGGACCAGGAACTGACTCGCGCGTGGGAAATAAGCGACAAGCGATTGACGGCCGTTTATTTGCAGCGCGCTCGCATACACGAGAAGCGCGGCGAGAAAGAAGCAGCAGCGCGCGACCTTGAGAGTTATCTAAAGGCTGAGCCTGATGCAAAAAACAGCGCTGTAATCCGAGCCGCAATCGCGAAGCTCCGCGAGAACAAGTAGCGGTCGAGCTGATTGTCCCGCGCGAGAGTCTCCGGCAAACTCTACTTCAGCTTGTTCCTCTCTTCGACTTTCGACAACATCTCATCAAGTGCTGCCCGGTTGACCAACTTACCGCCGACAACGACTGCATTGATCTTTCTTGTATTCGCAATGTCAACCAGCGGATCGGCGTCGAGCAGCACGAGGTCTGCCAGCTTGCCTTTCTCAACCGTGCCCACTGTGTCAAGCATTCCCAGATAGACCGCCGCGTTGCGCGTCGCAGCCTGCAAAGCGTCCATCGGCGTCAACCCTGCCTTAACCAACAAGCCAAGCTCGTCGTGCAAACTGAATCCGGGAAAGACGAAAGGATTGGGAGTATCCGTTCCCGCGATGATCTGAACGCCTGCGCGCCTCATTGCTCCCACGATCTCCAGCGACTTCTGAAAGACGCGCTTCGCACCGGCGTTGTCATCAGCGGTTCGGCTCTTGAGCCCAAATGGGTCCGCGCCCCACATACCGCTTTTCAGATAGCCGGGAACGTAACTCAGTCGCGGGTCGCTTCTGAAATCCGAATCGCCGACGTATGCGATCGCCCGCAGCACCGTCAGCGTCGGAGCCATCCAGGTTCCGTTCTTCACGAACCGAGCGTAGAGCTCGCCGGCCTTTTTGTCATCGAAGCTGTCAACAGCCGCTAATTGGTATTTTATCGCGGCTGAGACTGGTAGCCTCTCACCCGATTTGCTTGCCGCTTCCGTTTCCTTCCTGATCTGGTCCTCTTTCGACGAGCAGGCTTGCAATATGCCAGTGAGATGCTCAATGCTCTTCTGCCCTGCGTCGGATGCTTCGGCGGGGGTTACAGAGCCCGGGACGTGCCCGGCGAACACGATTCCCTGGCGCTTGGCTTCGGCAGCGATCGCGAAGTACGCGTCGCGCGGAAGCAAGCTGTAAACTTTCACAAAGTCCGAGCCGCCTTGCTTGACTGTATTTACCGCTTTGATGCCTTCGTCGGGATTGCTCACCGCGATTGAGCCCGGCCAAATGGGTTTCGGGCCATCCACGATTGGCCCGGCTGCGACAATATGCGGTCCGATGATGGTCCCTTCTTTGATCTCTTTTCGCCACTGGTTGATCGCCGGCAAAGGAGAGAACATATCGCGGATGCCGGTGATGCCGTTAGCGATGAACAGCGGCGAGAAGAGGCCCTTGTCGAAGGCGTGCACGTGCATGTCCCACAGACCTGGAATCAGAAACTTGCCCGAGGCGTCGATGACCTGAGCGTTCTTCGGCGCCTGCAGCTTTTTGGTCGGGCCGATCTCAACAATGCGATCGCCAATGATAACGACGAACATGTCGGCCTTCTTTTGCGCTCCCGTTGCGTCGATCACAGTGACGTGCGTAAAGACCAAAGGGGCAGGCGCGGGTTCGACCCTCGCTTGAGCAAAGACGGCTGGCGAGAGCGCCAATGATGCGAGAACAGCGAAAACTCTCTTCATAAATTTCAA
Source organism: Blastocatellia bacterium (assembly GCA_036505875.1). Classification (GTDB taxonomy): domain Bacteria; phylum Acidobacteriota; class Blastocatellia; order UBA7656; family UBA7656; genus Onstottus_A. The sequence continues at coordinate 11,203 of DASXSR010000203.1, forward strand.
CCTCATATGTGTTTTCATCTCTTATCCACCGCCATCGTAAACTCCCACGTTACGTCAGACGCAAGAGCCAGATACGCTTCAAGTAGAAGCGAAGGTCCGTTTTCCATCTTCCGCTGATCATCGTTCCTCATCAAGGTGAGCTTGTCGATTGCCCGTTCAAGTGAACCCTTCGACCAGGAACAGCTCGTGAAGGACGGGGAAGTATTCATAAGCATACGACTTCCCATCCGCTCAGAGATTGGGCGGCCGAACATACAAGAGTCCTGCGAGATCCGACGGAACGATCTCCTTCCAGAGTTCTCTCCGGCCGGTTGCGAGATCGAGCCCATACTTTTGATGGGCAGATCCCCTCCGGTGAGATTCGTGTTTCACTGACCGGCATCGCCTTCAATCTTGGTTTCGCGACGCTTCGACTTGTCCTTTGCGGCAGGCTTTTGCCTGTCCGACATAAGCGCGAGGAATGCGCGAGCAGCTTGCGATTGATTGCGAGCCTTGTTGTAGATCAGCCCGAGCTGTCGCTTGAACCTGGTATTGCGTATCGCAAGCGAATGCAGGCTGCCGTCTCGGGCAGCCCGAAAGCAAAGCGGCTGGAGTTCCGTCCGCCCGATCCGTCGTGCAACGCGTATCTGGCATTCTCGGCGATGCTGATGGCCGGGCTTGACGGAATTCAAAATCGAATCGACCCGGGTCCGCCGCTCGACAAAGACATTTACGACCTGTCTCGTGAGGAGTTGAAGGACGTGCCCTCGATGCCCGGCTCGCTCGAGGAGAACTTGCAGGCGTTGGAGAGCGATAATCAGTTCCTGCTCGTGAATGATGTGTTCAGCGAAGGCCTGATCGAGCGTTGGATGGACTACAAACACGGGCACGAGATCA
>DASXSR010000204.1:0-5478 GCA_036505875.1 Blastocatellia bacterium
AGCACCGCAGGGTGTTTGTAGAGAAGACCCTCAACCTCAATCGACGAGATGTTCTCGCCACCTGAGATAATCAAGTCCTTCTTGCGATCGCAAACCTCGATGAAGCCTTCGCTGTCCAGCATCGCCATATCGCCGGTGTGAAACCAACCGTCGACGATCACCGCGTCGGTCGCTTCGGGTTGGCGCCAATAGCCTTTCATCACCACATTCGCGCGAGTGATCACCTCGCCCACTTCGCCGCTGTCGGGCTTCACATCCCGGCCTTCATTGTCGACGACGCGGATGTCGACGCCGATCATCGAGTAGCCCGTCTTCGCTTGCACGCGGAGTTTTTGGTCTTCGGGCCATTCGTCCATTGTCGGCTTTACCTTTGACACGGTCATGAACGGCGCGGTCTCAGTCAGGCCGTAAATCTGAATAACTCGCCACCCGAACTTCTCTTGCGCGCCTTGAATCGTCGCGAGCGGAGGCGCCGAGCCGGCGGTACCAACTCTCATGTCTCGCGGCAAGCGTTCGAGCGTCGCCGCGTCAATCGGGTGATTCAGCGCCATATTGATCATCGTCGGAGGCATGCAGGCGAATGTCACTCGCTCGCTCGCGACGAGATCGAAGAACGCGGTGGGCTCGAACTTCTTAATGATCACGTGAGTCCCGCCCATCCCGGTGACCGCGTAACCTACACCCCAGCCGTTGCAATGAAACTGCGCGAGCGTGTGAAGATAGACGTCACGCTCGTGAATCCCGAACTCGCAGATCGAGTTCATCGCGTTGATATAGAGGTTGCGATGGGTGAGCATCACGCCTTTGGGACGTCCAGTCGTGCCGGAAGTGTAAAGGAGCGCAGAGGTTTCGTTCTCATCGATCTCGACTGTTGGAGGCGCATCGGCAGAAGCTTCGGCCAGAAGCGCTTCGTAGTTGAGCCAGTCGCCGGACGGCCGCTCGCTACCGGTGCTGTTACCGGCAACGACGAAGCGCTCGATGGTCTGCAGCTTGTCCCGGATCGGATCGATCAAATCAGTGAGTCCCTCTTCGACGATTAGCACCTTCGCGCCGCCGTGATTGAGTATGTATTCGAAGTCATCAGGAACGAGCCGGAAGTTGAGGGGCATCAATATCGAACCGAGCAGCGGCGTGCCGAAAAAGGCTTCAAGCATGCGATGACAATTCTGCGAAAGCATCGCAACGCGGTCCTCTTTCTGAACACCGAGCGTTCGCATCGCATTAGCCCACCGATTCACACGCTCACCGAACTGGCCATAGGTCAGTCGGATATCTCCGCAAACGATTGCTTCCTTGTTTGAGTGCGCGACAAGAGCGCGTTTGAGAAAGTCGAATTCATTGAGCGGAACTATCACGAAAGCCCTCCAGCGAAGTGTTCAACCCTAAGTGAGGCTCAGCATAGCACAGAGTCGAAGTTTGGTTGTAGTGCACCAGTCTCGTCCCGGAACCGCCGGACAGCGACCAAGGACATCGAAATGGCCAAAGGGCAAAGATCTGTTCGACTCCCGTTAGCAATTCTGCATCAGTGGAAGTATTCTATAAACCCGTAAGCGCTCTCCAGCACGACGTAACCTGGAGAAGACGCGCTAAATGGCAAATATCTTCACACAACCATGCGATGAAGGCTTCGTCCGGTCGAGGCGCGCTGCGGCGCCGTGCACGAAGGCAGCCGAGCCGTGGATCCTTGCAGCCACGATTCTCGGCTCGAGCATGGCGTTCATCGACGGCACGGTGGTCAATGTCGCCCTGCCCGCGCTTCAAGCGAATCTCAATGCTACTGTTGTTGATGTCCAGTGGGTCGTCGAGTCGTATGCGCTTCTGCTAGCGGCGTTGATCCTGGTGGGCGGCTCAATGGGCGACCGTTTCGGCAGGCGGCGAATCTTTTCAATGGGAGCAGCCCTTTTCGCGCTCGCATCTGTATGGTGCGGCGCCGCGCCAAACGTCGGTCAGTTAATCGTCGCGCGGGCTGTGCAAGGGGTGGGTGGCGCGATGCTTGTCCCCGGAAGCCTTTCGATCATTGCCGCGTCGTTTGCTGAAGCAAGGCGGGGCCAGGCCATCGGAACGTGGTCGAGTTTCACATCGATTACGGCAGCCATCGGGCCGGTAATCGGAGGCTGGCTGATCGAGCATGTTTCCTGGCGCGCGGTATTTTTCATAAACGTTCCGGTCGCGGTTGTAGTATTGCTGATCTCATTCTGGCGCGTGCCTGAAAGTCGCAATGACGCAGGCGCCGACAAGCCCGACTGGCTGGGAGCGGCGCTCGCGACTATCGGTTTGGCAGCCGTTGTTTACGGTTTGATCGAATCGTCACGCCTTGGACTCGCAAACCCAATGGTACTTGGGGCGCTGGTCGGTGGCTCGATGGTGTTAGTTGCGTTCATCTTCGTCGAAGCGCGTTCACCCGTGCCAATGTTGCCATTGAATCTGTTTCGCTCGCGCAACTTCACGGGCGCAAATCTCCTCACGCTCTTTCTGTACGCGGCGCTTTCGGGCGCGTTGTTTTTCTTTCCGCTCAACCTGATTCAGGTGCAAGGCTATTCGGCGACCGCTGCCGGCGCCGCGTTTCTTCCTTTCATTCTTATTATGTTCTTGCTGTCTAGATGGTCGGGCGGATTGGTGAAGAGCTACGGCGCGAAGAAACCGCTGGTGGCAGGTCCTGTCGTCGCCGCAATTGGATACCTACTGTTCATTCTGCCGGGCGTCGAAGCAGACTACTGGAAGACGTTCTTTCCCGCGATTGTTGTGCTCGGATTGGGGATGGCTATAAGCGTCGCACCGCTCACTACAACAGTTATGAACGCGGTGCCGGAGAGACTTGCCGGTGCTGCGTCGGGCGTGAACAACGCGGTATCGCGAACCGCTGGATTACTGGGAATAGCCGTCTTCGGCGTGGTGATATTACCGGTGTTCGCCGCGAGACTTGATCGACGACTCACGGAATTGAACGTCTCGCCGAAGACCCGCAGCTCCATTGTCGAGCAACGAGTTCGTTTGGCCGGGATTGAATTGTCTGAAGGTCTCGACGATCAGAGCAAAACAACTTTACGAGGCGCGATCAATGAGGCGTTTGTTTCAGGGTTTCGAGTTGTAATGTCGGGCGCGGTAGCCCTCGCGTTGGCAAGCGCACTGAGCGCGTTTATTATGATCGAAGGCAAGCTGAAGCCAACGCGGCCGACAGAACGGTCCACTTTCTGACGATGTGGGTCCTTGCTCCAATCGGTTGGTGTTCACGGGTGACGCAAGGACGATAGACGCGCCCAAGCAGCTCAACGGATTAGGAATCAAGCAGGTCCAGCTCGTTGTAATGCATCCTCCATATCACGACATCATCAAGTTTTCGAGCGACAAGAACGATCTGTCTGGCGCTGAAAGCACCGAGGAGATAATCGTTCCGCAGGGCCAGCTGAAAGGAAACGACAGCCGGCCTGCCGAACTCAGGCCGCCTCAGTTACCGGCCTTCTCTGCCTGCCCATTATGGTAATTCGGATAAGGCGGACGTTTCGCCTTCGGCGGCGGGTTTTTCTTGAGCGCCTCCAGCGTCACTTCCACCGCTTTCTCAAGCTGAACGTCATGTCCTGCGCGCCAGGCTTTCGGATCGAATTCAACCTCGATGTCCGGATCGACACCGTGGTTTTCAATCTCCCACTTGCCTTCGGGCGAGTAGAAAGCGAAGTGCGGCGCGGTCACTGATCCGCCGTCGATCAACACCGGATAGCCGCCGATGCCGACCAGTCCGCCCCAGGTGCGCTTGCCGATGAGCGGGCCGACTCCAGCGCGACGGAACATCCACGGCATGTAATCGCCGCCCGAGCCGGAGTATTCGTTCGTCAGCATGACCTTAGGGCCAGGCATGGTGCCGAACGGCTGGCGGAAGTCCTCGCCGTCGCGCACCGCCCAGTAACTCATGAGTGGCTTCTTCAGATAGTCGATGACATAGTCCGCCGCTTGGCCGCCGCTGTTGAAGCGCTCATCAACCACTGCTCCCTCCTTGTCGAGTTGCGAGAAGTAGTAGCGGTTGAAGAAGGTGTAGCCGCCCTGCGCCGTGTCGGGCAGATAGATGTAAGCGAGCTTGCCGCCGCTCATCTGATCCACCTTGCGACGATTGTCTTCGATCCAGGAGAGATTGCGCAGGCCCGTTTCACCCTGAACCGGCACAACCGTCACTTCACGCGAGCCGGAGCCGTCCGCGTTCGGGCCGACACGAATGACGACCTGCTTGCCCGCCGTGTCTTCGAAGAATTGATAGATGTTGTTGCTGGCCGTCAGATTGCGCCCGTTCACGGCGAGCAGATATTCGCCCGCGACGACGTTCACACCGGGTTGGGTGAGCGGAGCGCGAAGTTGTGGATTCCAGTTCTCGCCGTTGTAGACTTTTGCGAAACGATAGCGGTTGTTCTCGATCTTGTAATCAGCTCCGAGCAATCCACCAGGCACACGCTTCGGATCAGGCGCATCGCCGCCACCGACGTAGAGGTGCCCGACCGTCAGCTCGCCGAGCATTTCCTGGAAAAGATAGTTCAGGTCGGAGCGGTGAGCGAGCACGCCGAGATACGGCTCGTACTTTTTGGCCGTGGCCTGCAGATCGAGGCCGTGATAGTTCGGGTCGTAGAAGAAGTCGCGCTCGATGCGCCAGGTCTCGCGGTACATCTGATTCCACTCGGCCTTCGGATCGACATAGACTTCCATCTGGTCGATCTTGAGCTTGCCTTCGCCGGGCTTGACGGGTTGCGCCGTCGCCGCGATAAACCAGTCCTGCCCTTGGCGGAAGAGCATCTTCTCGCCGTTGAATGAGAGATTGAAACCACCGACGTTGTCGATCACCTTGTCGAGCTTGCGCTTCTCAAGGTCGAACTTGTGAATCGTGGCTCCGATGGGGCCAGGTCCGCTGGTATCCAGGGGGAATTCGGCGACGAAGAGCATGGCCGCCTTACCCGCGAACAAGCCAACGTAGTTGCGCGCCGGGATCGGCAGCGCGAGGATCCGTTGGCTGATGTTGTCGAAATCAATCGTGACTTTGGGCGGCTCTTTCTTAGCTCCCGGTTTTTCGCCGGGCTTGGCGTTGGCTGCGGCCTCGTCTTTCTTTTCGCCAGTTTGGTCGGCAGTTTTGTCTCCGACTTTGGCGTCATCTTTCTTGTCATCCGATACCTTCTCCTCATCGCTTTCCGGCGCGAGCGGCGAGGGGAGATCCTTGCGCAAGACGCAGGCATAGACACTGCGTGTCGGGCGATGCGGGTAGCTCGACATGTCAAAGCCGAACACTTGCGGGCCGATGTCGGTGCTGGCGGTGAAATAGAGATACTTGCCGCTCTGGTCGAAAACCGGAGAGCCGGCATCGCTCAAGCCGTCGGTAATCTGGGTGGCCTTCGCTTCTTCGGTTGAGTACACAAAGACGGCGTCGTACCACGATTTAAGCGGCTTGATGTAAGCGAGCCAGCGACTGTCGGGTGACCAGTTTGCCCTGGGTTGGCCGCCGCGACT
>DASXSR010000205.1:0-4452 GCA_036505875.1 Blastocatellia bacterium
CCGCAAGCTCTGATGTCATTGTCACCATCGTTTCCGATACGCCCGATGTGGAATCGGTCTTGTTTGGCGAGCGAGGCGTCTGGCACGGCTTGAAGCGAGGACAGGTCGTGATTGATATGAGCACCATCTCGCCGGATGCGACAGTGGAGTTTGCGCGGCGGCTGGCAGAAAAAGGTTGCCACATGCTCGATGCTCCGGTCTCGGGCGGGGAGAAAGGAGCAATCGAAGGCACTCTCACGATAATGGTCGGAGGCGACCGCGATTTGTTTGACCGCTGCCTTCCCGTCTTTCAGGCCATGGGAAAGAACGTTGTCTACGTCGGCGAGAATGGGAATGGGCAGAAGACGAAGCTGGTCAATCAAGTGATCTGCGCGTGCAACATACTTTCAATGGAAGAGGGACTGCGCTTCGCCGGTTTGAATGGACTTAATCTGGAAACCACGCTCACGGTTGTGTCGAGCGGCGCGGCCGGGTCTTGGATGCTATCGAACCTCGCGCCGCGGATCTTGCAGAACGATTTCGCGCCGGGGTTCTTGATCAGACTTCAGCAGAAAGACCTTCGGCTCGTCCGCGAGATCATTCAGAGAATCGAAGGGTCGTTTCCGGCGACTGAACTGGCCTACAGCCTCTTCACCGAAGCAGTAGCGAAAGGATTGGGCGAACAAGGAACGCAGGGGCTGATCAATCTCTACAAATCAGAAAGCACTTGATCGCTCTCCGATTGACGTGCTAAACAAACGCGCACAGCGACTCTAATCTACTGGAGGCATTATGAGCGACAATGGTAAACAGCAAAAACACAAAAGCCATGTACTGACTGACGGCCGAAACCGCGCAGGCGCGCGCTCCTTCTTCAAGGCAGTAGGCTTCACGGATGAAGACCTCGCCCGGCCGCTCGTTGGTATTGCTAATACCTGGATTGAGACGATGCCTTGCAATTATCACCTGCGCCATCTGGCAGAAAGGGTCAAAGCAGGTGTGCGCGCCGCCGGCGGAACGCCTATGGAGTTCAACACAATCGCAATCAGCGATGCCGAGACTATGGGCACGGAAGGCATGAAAGCTTCTCTGGTGAGCCGCGAGGTGATCGCCGATTCGATTGAGCTGTGCGGGCGTGGTTACATGTTCGACGCCATCGTCGCGCTGGTCGGATGCGATAAGACCCTTCCGGGAGCGTCACTGGCGCTGATTCGTCTGGACGTGCCGAGTCTTGTGCTCTACGGCGGCTCGATACAGCCGGGTCGCTTTCGAGGCCGCGACGTCACCATTCAAGATGTGTTCGAAGCCATCGGGGCCAACGCAGCGGGCAGGATGACGGATGAGGAATTGAAAGAGATTGAAGATGTCGCTTGTCCCGGTGTGGGGGCTTGCGGCGGGCAATACACAGCTAACACGATGGCCACCGTGCTCGAATTCTTGGGCCTGTCGCCGATGGGGACTGCCAGCGTGCCCGCAACAGATCCCCGCAAGGATGAAGTGGCGAGCGGCTGCGGCAAGCTTGTGATGGAGCTTTTGAGAAAAGGGATCAAACCGAGCGATATTCTGACTCGCAAGGCGTTCGAGAACGCCATAGCAGCTGCGGCGGCCACAGGTGGCTCCACCAACGTCGTGCTTCACCTTCTGGCAATGGCAAGAGAATCGGGAGTGCCGTTGAGCATCGATGACTTCGACACTGTAAGCCGCCGTACGCCGCTGATAGCTGACCTCAAACCCGGCGGCAGATTTGTGGCCGTCGATCTTTACAAGGCGGGCGGAATCGAGCTTGTGGCCAAACGTCTTGTCGAAGCAGGCATCATCGATGGCGGGCAGATGACCGCGAGCGGAAAGACTCTTGGCGAAGGAGCGTTGCAAGCAAGAGAGACGCAGGGCCAGGAAGTAGTCAGGACGTTAGAGAATCCTTTAAAGCCGACGGGCGGACTTGTGATACTAAAAGGCAATCTGGCGCCCGAAGGATGTGTAGTGAAGATTGCAGGGCACGAAAGGCTTTATCATCGCGGGCCGGCGCGAGTCTTCAATCGAGAAGAGGATGCGATGGACGCGGTGACCAGAAGAGAGATCAAAGCGGGCGATGTGGTGGTGATACGCTACGAGGGGCCGAAGGGTGGCCCTGGCATGCGCGAGATGCTCGGAGTGACCGCGGCGATTGTTGGGGAAGGGTTAGGGGAATCGGTCGCGTTATTGACCGACGGGCGCTTCAGCGGCGCGACGCGCGGGTTGATGGCCGGTCACGTTGCACCCGAAGCCGCAAGCGGGGGTCCCATAGCCGCAGTCGAAGAAGGCGATTTAATAGTGTTTGACGTCGAGGCGAGGAGACTGGACGTAGAGTTGAGCGAGGATGGGATAAGGGAGCGGCTTGCAAGGTGGCAGGCGCCCGAACCGAACTACAAGAGCGGAGTCTTCGCCAAGTACGCATCGCTGGTCTCCTCAGCATCGGAAGGGGCGGTCACTCTCGCGTTGAACAGTACACAAAGACATACTCGTTGAGGGTGATATATCGCAAGCATTGAAGTGGATGTTGGTCGCCGGCGGGAGGCAGTCCCGTTAGGGACGACCTGTCTATAGCAACAGGCCACCTCCAACATCGGTAGCTCCAAGGGAGCGACCTTCTTCGCCGTGTCTGCTTCGCCTGAGAAGGTTTCACGGCGCTGCTTCGTCAGACTTAGTAGTCTTCAGTATGACTGGTCGTTTGCCAGTTTATTGCTGGCCGCTTGCAGCGACGCTGATGGTTGTAGAATATTGAAAGACCGGCTACCGACCCGTTTTGTGATTGATACACCGCGTAGCGGTGACCTCTCGATAGTCAGCGGGCGCCATCGTCATCGTGACCGCGTAGCGGTCACCTGTTCGGTGCGGCCCGGGTTGATCGATGGGAACAGGTAACCGCTACGCGGTCCCACGCAATTCCAGCGTCGCAATCTATCGAGAGGTCACCGCTACGCGGTTTAGCGATTCGGGCAGCGTGACCTTCGACAAATTCAAGAGGAGATTGAGAATGGCTAAGGGGAAACGAAACATCGGTCGCAAAATTCTGACGGGCCCGCGCGAGATTAAGAGCGGTCGCCACGGCCGAGTTGTGAACCTTCCGAGTGTCGCGAGCAGCCGCGCTCCGTCTGGCGCCGCTCGCACCATGCTTTAATCGCGGACGCAATCCTAAGGCGTTGCTCGATGCCGCGTGACGGCGGCAGATCCACGTAAATGGGAAGACGGCGGAATCGCCTCAAATGTCAACATTGTCAAGTCTGACCCTCGACAGCTCAACATCCCTTAATTCGTCAATGGAGATTACCCACAGGTAGCTCACCGCTTGAGATCGTCCGATCTTACCATGGTTGATTCGCCATTAATATTAACTAGAACGTCGATAAGGCGTTTGCCAAAGAGGGTAAGACGAAAGGGAATGTTATCTGGATTTCCAACAGTTCCGTGAGTGCGTTCAAGGGGTAAGGCTAAGCCGTATCCACTTAGGCGATAACAGTGAGAGTAGAACTCGTCCATTGACATGCCCAGGCTGACAACTTGATTAATCATGTTTATCATCGAATTATTCTGAAAGAATGAATTGTAGTTGCTGCTCTCAATTTCACTGACGAGGTCACTTTGATAGTTGTAAAGATGCTTCAGTGCTCTGATGTCATCTTTTTGATTACATCTCTAGCTTCTTGACAACTCAACCTCAATTTTGTAATCCGCACCATACTAGTCTTCCTGCGATAGCCTGAGTGTTTGATTAACACTCCGGAGCACAGGTGACGTCAACGATTGACAGACATCGCGCCTGCGCTTTGGTCGCGAGTGCTGTACACGCGGCGCGCTCTTGAAAATGTTATCAAACAAAGCCTGTATCGATGGATTGCTAAACACAAGTTTAATGATGCTCCTGAAGTAGCGCGACAATCAACGAGTTCATAGAATCCGACATCGGTGGACCTCTTTCCTGTTCCGTAGAAATGGCGGTTATCTAAAACCCGTGATACACTCGTGAACCGAAGGTTCATTCAGTTCCTGATTGGAAAAGAGGATCATAATTATGGACAGACGGTATATGAAACTAGATCTGATAAAGCAGGGCGGCTTCGCCAATATCTACAACGGAAGGGATTTCAAAACTGGAAAGAAGGTCGTTATCAAGGAATTGCGAGACCGAACGATTGATAGCATTATGAGGTTCAGCAGAGAAGAGCGGATTCTGAGAGAGCACGTCGGCAACCCACATGTTATTCAAATCCTAGATAGCAATCTACAAGACTTTCCGCCTTACCTAGTCCTTGAATACGCAACTCACGGCTCGGTTGAGCAGTACATTGGTAAGTTGGAATGGCAGCGAGGTGCATACTGGCTGTGGCAGATATCGTACGGGCTGGGACAAATCCATCGACAAGACGGCTTTCATAGAGACATTAAGCCGCCTAACATTCTCTTATTCGCAGGCCACTCTGAAATAGTAAAACTATC
>DASXSR010000206.1:0-6682 GCA_036505875.1 Blastocatellia bacterium
GGGCCGCAAAGGTTGGCGATCACAAGACCTCGATGCTTCAAGACATAGAAGCGGGCCGACCGTTGGAAGTCGAAGCAATAGTGGGAGCTGTGGTGGAGCTTGGCGAGAAGATCGGTATTCCAATGCTTCACACGCGAGCCGTGTATGCCTGCGCCAAGCTCCTGGATCAAACTAAGAACTCGTAAGGCCATCCTTACACGACTTTGGAAGGGGACCAATGACCGAAATGGCGGAAGATCAGCGCGAGAGATCGCGATGGCTGGTGTTGGCAGCCTGCGTGCTCGCGATGGTGGCCATAGCCAATCTGCAATATGCGTGGACGCAATTCACCACGCCGCTCAAGGAAGACCTCGGCACAACTCTCACCACGATCTCCTGGGCATTCACGATCTTCGTTATCGCCCAGACGGGGTTGTTCCCATTCACTTCATATCTGGTAGAGCGCTTCGGCCCGCGAATCGTCGTCAGCATCGCAAGTGCATTGGTGGCGATCGGTTGGGTTGGCGCGGGGCTGGCGGGAATGGCCAAGTCTCTTCCCGCGCTTTACGTTGCTTATGGTCTGGGTGGAGTCGGGGCGGGCGCGGTTTACGGCGCGTGCGTGGGCGCGGGAATGAAGTGGTTTCCTGACCGCCGTGGATTGTGTGTGGGATTTGTCGCAGGCTCTTACGGGTTTGGCGCCGCGCTCACGGTGCTCCCCATCAACAACATGATCAAGGCAGGGCATTATCAATCGGCTTTCATAACCTGGGGGTTGATTCAAGGGATCGTCGTGCTGATCGCGGCGCAGTTTCTGAGAATGCCTCCCGACGGCTGGTTCCCGGCGGGCTGGGAGCAAATCAAACAAAAAGTTCAAAAGCGAGTGCAACAGTCGGTGCGTGACTACACGCCCCGAGAGATGTTGAAGAGCCGATCGTTTTATCTGCTGTACCTGATGATGACGCTGATCACGTTCAGCGGCCTGGTTGTGACCGCGCAGTTGAAGCCCATCGGCGAGATGTACCAGTACCAGACGCGAATTCTATTTGAACGCAGCGCCGTTTCTGTGGGCGGGCTCAAGTTCGCCTTGGGTGGAGTGACAGTTTTGGCGGTGGCTCTGATGCTGAACAACGTGTTGAACGGCGTTGCCCGTCCGTTCTTCGGCTGGGTGTCGGACCATCTTGGCCGCTACGACACGATGGCGATCGCCTTCACTCTTGAAGCGATAGCCATCACCGCGTTCACAATCTTCGTAGACCGGCCGGTGTCGTTCGTGGTTTTATGCGGCTTCGTTTTCTTCGCCTGGGGCGATATCTATTCATTGTTTCCCTCGGCCATCGCCGACATCTTTGGCAGCAAGCACGCAACTACCAACTACGGAGTCCAGTACACGGCAAAAGGTCTGGGTTCAATTTTGGCGGGCCCGCTGGCGGCGTGGGTCAACGAGAACAATAACTCGTGGATGCCGGTGTTCTGGGCGATGATCGCCTGCAACGTAACTGCTGCCGCACTTGCGGTGCTGTGGCTTAAACCCCTGATAACTCGCCTGATGAAAGAGCAAGTGCCCCAAGCAGCGCAGCATATTTCCTCGGAGTCGGCCGAGCTGCCTGAGCCCGAGGAGCCCGCCGAGTCCCGTGAACCAGCCGTGAAGCGCGCTGGCGTGAGCTAAGGTTCCTGTTCTGAGTTCAAATTCTATTTTGCGCTGTCGCTAATTCCGCAAGCTCAAGCTTGAACTCCTAGCGCTCTGTCATATATCGTCCGCGCTCAACCGACTAATAATCATCGAAAAGAAAGAAGGAGGTGACCTAATGGCAGGCATCACCTACGAAGAAGCCGCTCACCTGCTCCGTCGAATGGGCTTCGGTGGACCGCCCGAAGAAATCGATGACCTCGCCTCTCGAGGCCGCGAAGGCGCTGTCGATTACCTCCTCAACTTCAGTCAGATCGACAACCGTTCTTTGAATGATCTGCTCCAAATAAGCTTCGACTTTTCCAACCCTAGTGACCCGTCCAGATTCAACGGCGGCGAGATGCAACGGTGGTGGTTCACGCGACTGGTGCACACCCGCCGGCAGTTTGAAGAGAAGCTCACGCTGTTCTGGCACAATCACTTTGCGACAGCCATCTCGAAAGTCCCCGACTTATTGATGTTCGGTCAGAATCTGACACTTCGGCAGAACGCGCTCGACAGATTCGATGACCTGCTGCTCAAAGTCGCGCAAGACGCTGCGATGCTCGTATGGTTAGATGGCATAACCAGCGTGCGCGGGAAGCCGAACGAGAACTTCGCTCGCGAGCTCCAAGAACTCTTCACGATGGGAATCGCCGACGCGGTCACGGGCGAGCAGAACTACACAGAAGACGACGTGAAAGAAATCGCGCGCGCTTTTACCGGCTGGAAGCCCGTGCCTCCGCGAGATCCAAATAACCAGTTCGGCTTTGGGTTTGTTGTCAATCCGTCCGAGCACGACAACGGCGTGAAGACAGTTTATGGTCAAACGGCGAATTTCGGAGGCGAAGACATCATTACAATCATCGCCGCGCGCCGCGCAACCGCGCGATTCCTGTCGCGGAAGTTGCTCGAATTCTTCGTGTATCCCTTAACATCTTCATCATCCGACAAGGTGACAGTGGAGAAGTTCGCGGACGTTTATCTCAATAGCGGTCATTCAATAAAAGAGCTTGCACGGGCGATCTTCACCTCCGATGAACTCTTCAGCGACCGCGCGCGATTCGCGTTGGTCAAGTCTCCGGTCGAGCTGATAGTCGGAGCGATACGAATGTTGGGCGGCCGATACAATCCGGGCACGTCCGGACGTCAGGAAAACGCGAACATTCTTGCCGGCTTGTCCGGGTTGCTCGGCCAGGAGCTTTTCAATCCTCCTGACGTCTCAGGTTGGCCTCACGGGCTCGGGTGGATAAACACCGCGAATTTGCTGATGCGGTTTACATACGCCGACTTTCTGGCGATCTTCCGCACCAATAATTTTGACGCGCCCGGAATGTGGTTGACACAGGACCAGCTGCGAAAGTACTCGAGATCAAGCTCGAAAAAGACCGTCAAGAATTTTCTCTCGGTGCTCGGTCCGCTCAACGTCGATAGCGCAGCCACACGCGCGTTGCGCGATTACCTTCAGACAGACGATCGCGGGAACACGGTCGATTTCGTCGCCGACGACTTGACGATAGACAAGAAGGTGCGCGGGCTGGTCCATCAGATCATGTGTCTCTCAGAGTTTCAGCTTAGCTGAACTCTCGCGCGAATGTGAGCGCAACGAAGGAGCGGTATGCCGACAACCAGAAGACAGTTCATCAAACGAAGCGCCGCGATGGTCAGCGTCGGCTTGGTGATGCCCAAGCTGTGGATTCGCGAAGCTCGCGGCCAGACGATCGCCGCCGATCGTAAGATTCTGGTAATCATTCAGCTCGCGGGCGGCAACGATGGACTCAATACAGTTGTCCCATATACCGACTCCCGCTACTACAGCCAGCGGCCCACGCTCTCATTCAAGGACTCGGAGCTGAAAGATAAACAGGGCGCCTCGACCATAATCTCAAACGAGTTCGGCTTTCACCCGGCATTAACCGAGATTAGAGATCTCTTCTCGTCAGGGCGAGTCGCGGTGACGCTCGGCGTTGGTTATCCCAACCCTAACCTGTCGCATTTTCTTTCGATGGACATCTGGCACACGGCCAATCTGACCGGGCTGGGAAGCGAAGGCTGGCTCGGCAAGTACGCCGACGTGGCATTGGTTGGCAAAGTCGGCCTTCCGGCTTCCTCAGTCGGCGGGGTGCTCCCGAAGACGCTCTATTCCAACAAAGTAGTGATCCCCAGCATCCTCAACTTCGCGTTTTATGATTTCACGACCGACTTCAATTATCCCGGCGACAGCACGAATCAGCTCAACACGTTTCAACGGACCGCAGGCCGCAACATTGCGAGTGACACCTACAACGGCGCGATCAACAGCATCGGGCTCGAAGCGGTGAAAGGAGCGCTGCAGGTGAAATCGTCAGTAGCCAACTATGTATCGTCGGTGACCTACGCGCCAGACAATCCCCTCGCGCAAGGGATGAAGATGCTGGCTCAGATTATCACAACGATTCCCGAGGCGAGCTTGCTCTACGTCACGCTCGGTGGGTTCGATCACCATTCGGATCAGATCAGCCATCCGAATAATCGGGTCGACAAATTTAGCGGACAACACGCGGGGTTGCTAAGATGGTTTTCCGACGCAGTGAAGACGTTCTATGACGATATGGCTCAGCACGGGCTCGCAGACAATGTGTTGATGATGCAGTGGTCAGAGTTCGGCCGCCGCCCCAACGAGAATGATTCGTTTGGCACCGATCACGGAACCGCAGCGCCGCTGTTCGTAATTGGCAACTCGGTTCGAGGCGGGGTGTACGGCCAGCAGCCTTCGCTTGCGGCAACCAACCTCGACATCGCTGGAAACATGAAGTTCACCGTTGACTTCCGCTCTGTGTACACGACAGTGCTCGACAAATGGCTGGGCGTCGACTCGAAGTCGGTGCTGGGCGCGTCGTTCGAGAATGTCGGCTTCCTCGCGTGAGCTTTTTCTCTACGCCCGACCATCCGGTTCTCCTTTCGGTAAACCTCGATATTCGCTTGCGTACCCGCGCCCAGTGCGATAGAAAGACTGGCGCATCACTAACCAGTTTGTAGTATCGCCTTTAGGCGGAAGTTTGTACCATTGATCGAACCAAGCTTATACGAACTTCCGCCTAAAGGCTGTACTACAAACTTCGCCAAGGAGCACTCGCATGCGAAGAAACATCATCCTGACTCTAATACTGGTCATTGCCGGATTGGTCATCGCAATTGGGGTAGCGCCGGGACAGCAGCGCGGCGGCGCGAGCCCCGAAATGATTGCCCGGCGTAACTCGATTGAAAAGGAACTTGAATCGGTGGCGATCATCGAGCGCAAACTCATGATCCCGATGCGCGACGGCAAGCGCATGGCCACCGATGTCTATCGCCCGAAGGACACGTCGAAGAAGTATCCAACGGTTTTCGTGCGCACACCTTACAACTTCAATTATTGGGACGTGCGCAGCGGCGCGCCTCGCGACATGAGCAACGAGCTGGACGCGGTGAAACGTGGGTACGCTTTCGTCGAGATCAACGAGCGGGGGCACTTTTTCTCCGAGGGGAACTACGACATCCTCGGCCCGCCACTCAGCGACGGCGATGACGAGTTGACTTGGATCGCGAAACAGTCGTGGTCAAACAGCAAGGTCGGATTAATCGGCTGCTCGTCCACAGCGGAATGGCAATTGGCAGTCGCAGCGCTTGGCAATCCGGCGCTTGGAGCGTTTATCCCGCAAGGCTTCGGTGCGGGCGTCGGCCGCGTAGGTGGTTATTACGAGCAAGGCAACTGGTATCGTGGCGGCGCGGTTCAAATGCTGTTCATAGCGTGGATCTACGGCGAGCAGAATCAGGTGCGCCCGATGTTTCCGGCAAACACTTCGCAGGAGGACTTGATTCGCGCGTCGAAGTCGTTCGATCTCGCGCAGCAATTACCGCCCGTCGATTGGTCTAAAGCGCTGCAGCATCTTCCGGTGATGGAGATTATGAAAGCTGTCGATGGGCCTCACGGTATCTTTGCCGATCCGATGCCGGTCGATACCGGCGGCGCGATGATCAAACGCGAGCCGAACGATCCGGCATGGTACAAGGGCGGCTTGTGGCACGACAACATGAAAATCAACGTGCCTGGCTTCTGGTTCATGTCGTGGTACGACGTTTCCGTTGGGCCGAATCTTGCCGCCTACAATCACGTGCGCAAAACGGCTAGGCCTGAGATCGCCAATCAGCAATACGCAATCATCGCGCCGACGTTGCATTGTTCGTACAAACGCGCGACTGAGAACACAATGGTTGGCGAGCGCAGCGTCGGAGACGCGCGATTGAACTACGACGAGCTGACGTGGGCGTGGTTCGATCGTTTTCTCAAAGGAGAACAGAACGGAATTCTCGAAAAGGTACCGAAGGTGCGGTACTACACGATGGGGCTCAACAAGTGGCAGTCTTCAGATACGTGGCCGCCGGCGGGCGCTCAACCGATGAGCTTTTATCTCGCGAGCGGCGGCAAAGCTAACACTCTAAACGGAGATGGAGCGCTCAGCGATGCGCCTCCGGTGAACGACGCTTCCGATAAGTTCGATTACGACCCGATGAACCCTGTCCAGTCTTACGGCGGGAACGTATGTTGTACAGGCAACGCGGTCGCGGGTGGCGCTTTCGATCAGCGCAAGATGGAAGAGCGCCGGGACATTCTTGTTTACAGCAGCGAGCCGCTGAAGGAAGGCGTCGAAGTGAGCGGTCCGATCGAGGTGACGCTCTATGTGTCATCGTACGCGAAGGACACCGACTTCACGGTGAAGCTGATAGACGTGTATCCGGATGGGAAGGCGTACAATCTTGACGAAACGATCCAGCGGATGAGGTATCGAAACGGCTACGACAAGCCTCTGGCGTGGATGGAGGCGGGCAAGGTTTACAAGTTCAGCTTTCAGCCGATGACGACGAGCAATTACTTCGAGGCAGGCCATCGGATTCGGATTGAAGTGTCGAGCAGCAACTTCCCGCGGTTCGATCGGAACCTGAACACCGGCGGAAAGAATTACGACGAATCAAAAGGCGTCGTCGCGCATAACATTGTGCATCACTCGAAGCAGTATC
>DASXSR010000207.1:0-17198 GCA_036505875.1 Blastocatellia bacterium
ATCCGGATGGTTAGCTGAATATGGAACCGCGCTAAAGCTTCATGGTAGACTGCACCAAGCCTCCTAATTAGACCGCCATGAAGTTTAGATATTTATCCTACACACTTTTGTTTCTAGCGGTCGGGGCTACATATTTCGGCGCCGCGGAACTCGGCTTATCGCAGGCGTTCCTGCACGCCAATGTCTCACCGGTATGGCCTCCAACCGGCGTCGCAATAGCTGCCGTACTGTGGCTGGGCTACAGAATCTCGCCGGCTGTCTTTGCAGGCGCGTTCCTTGCAAACCTCGCCACCGAGGTCTCGGTCGCAACCGCCGGCGGCATCGCCCTTGGTAACACGCTCGAGGCAGTTTGCGCAGCCTTTCTTCTTCAGCGGTTGGTCGGATCACGCTTCCCTTTCTATCGCGGCAAAGACGTTGTGAAATTCGTGGTCATCGCGGGAGCGCTCAGCACAATGGTGAGCGCTACGATTGGCAATGTAAGCCTGTGTCTGGGTGGCGCCTCGAGCTGGGCTAACTTTGGCAAACTTTGGCTAACGTGGTGGCTCGGTGATGGAGTCGGCGCGCTGGTGATCGCGCCGCTGTTGCTCACTTGGATTGACGCACGTTCTGAACGGTGGTCAATCAGCCGATGGATTGAGGCCGGGCTGTTGCTGATATCGCTTTCAATAGTCGCTTGGATCATTTACGGAGGGTTGCTTTTTCCCAGAGGGGTCTATTATCCGGTGGGGCATCTCGCTATTCCGTTCCTCTTGTGGGCGGCATTCAGATTGGGTCCGCGCGGCGCGACAACGGCGATTGCCGTGTTGTCGGCAGTCGCAATCTGGGGCACGAGACAGGGGTTCGGACCCTTCGCGGGACATAGCTCAAACGAGTCGCTGCTTCTGTTGCAGGTCTTCGTCGGCGCAATTTCGATAACGGCACTGGTGGTTGCCGCCATCGTCATCGAGCGAAGGCGCGCGGAAGAGATCGGCTCTCTTCTGTCATCCATCGTTGAATCAACCGATGATGCGGTGATCGGCAGAACGCTTGATGGAACGATTGTGAGTTGGAACGCAAGCGCTGAGCGAGTCTACGGTTATACACCTCAAGAGGCCATTGGACGACATCTCTCGATGCTGGTTCCGCCTGAGCGAGCCAACGAGCTGCCACAAATGTTGGAACGACTGGCGCAGGGAGGACATGTTGATCGCTTCGAAACCGAACGCGTCAGGAAGGACGGTCGAGTAATTCACGTCGCCCTCACTGTTTCGCCGATCAAGGACTCTTCCGGGAAGATCGTCGGCGGTTCGGTGATCGCGCGCGATGTCACTCAGCGAAAGGAGGCTGAGGAGGCTTTGCGCGAAAGCCAGGCGCGGTTGGCCGGCATGATTGATCTGGCCATGGATGCAATCATCACTGTCGATGAAGATCAGCGAATTATCATCTTCAATGCCGCTGCAGAAAGGATGTTCGGTTGTGCGGCGGATCGCGCGATTGGCCAATCGATTAGTACGTTTATTCCAGATCGATTTCGCGACGCGCACCGGCTACATGTCAACGCATTTGGTCAAACGGGCGTGACGCGCCGCTCGATGGCAAGATTGGGTGACATCTTCGGCTTGCGCGCCGACGGGGTTGAGTTTCCGATTGAGGCATCGATTTCGCAGGTGTCGACGAATGGTCAACGCCTCTATACGGTCATACTTCGCGACATAACCGAGCGGAAGCGAGCCGAGGACGAGCGCGAAAGCCTTCTCGCGCGTGAGCAACAGTCGCGCGCGGAGGCCGAGGACGCCAATCGTCTGAAGGACGAGTTCCTGGCCACGGTCTCACACGAGTTGCGCACACCGCTCACTTCAATGCTTGGGTGGGCACAGTTGCTTCGAGGGCGGCTGACTGAGGCCAGCGCACAGCGCGGGTTGGAAACGATCGAACGCAACGCCAAAGCGCAGGTCCAGCTCATCGAAGATCTGCTTGACGTCTCGCGGATCATCACCGGTAAGCTCCGGCTCAATGTCCGCCCCGTCCAACTGGCGGACATCGTCATCGCGGTACTCGATCTGTTGCGTCCGGCGGCAAACGCAAAGGGCGTTAAGCTCGAATCCGTGCTTGACCGCAACGCAAGTCTCGTCTCCGGCGATCCGGACCGACTGCAACAAATTGTTTGGAATCTGGTGTCAAACGCAATCAAGTTTACACCGAAATCAGGAAGCGTCGAGGTTCGCCTGGAGCGTAAAGAATCGGACGCTCAGCTCACCGTAACGGATACTGGGGTTGGTATAGGTACTGAATTCCTTCCGTACGTGTTCGATCGGTTTCGACAAGCGGACAGCTCGCGTACGCGCAGGCATGGCGGTTTGGGTTTGGGCTTGTCGATTGTGCGCCAACTGGTGGAATTGCACGGGGGCGCTGTAACCGCGTTTAGCGCCGGAGAGGGACGGGGCGCGAGCTTCACAATTATGCTACCGGTGGTGGAGATTGGTGCGGAGCGCGGCGCGGGCGACGCCGAAAATCGCGTCGTGCACGCGGCGGCCCTGGACGGTGTTTCCGTGCTGGTGGTGGACGACGATAACGACACTCGAGCGCTGCTTGACACCATGCTCAGACATTTTGGCGCTGATGTGATTGCAGTTGATTCAGCAGTCGCGGCTCTGCAAGTCCTCGCTGAGGCTGCCCGGACGCCGGATGTGCTGCTTTCGGATATCGGAATGCCCGGTGAGGACGGCTACGATTTGATCCGTAAAGTTCGGCAAATGAGTCAAGAACGCGGTTTCAGACTCCCGGCCATTGCGCTGACCGGATACGCAAGAGTCGAAGAGCGCGCCCGAGCGCTGGAAGAAGGTTATCAGAGATATCTGCCCAAGCCTGTAGAGACCACAACCTTAGTAACCATGATTTCTGAAGTTACAGCTCGGACGGTCAGCGGCGCGGACTACTAGTTAGCGGGCGGCCCCTGGTTGATGCGTGCCCGCACCTTTTTGTGGTCGCCCGACCACGCGCTCTCGATCCACCACGTGGCGCCCGCTTCTTGGAAGGACCGAACGATCTCGCGTGCTTTCTTGCGATTTTTTCCCGGCGTCGGTCCGCCGGCCACGATGTCAAACGCGCCGCGGTGCTTGCGGTGTTTATCAACGTATTTCTTGATTGCCGCGATATCGCCGGGCTTCATTATCATTTCGCTTGGGCTGGGGCGATACTTCTGCGGAATGATGCCGTCCCAACGCAAGGCTCGCTGCATGGATTTGTCTTTCGGCCAAACGCCAACTACCCAGATAGGAATTCGCGGCTTCTGAACTGGGGGCGGGGTCTGAGTCATCTTTTCAATCTTGAAATACTCGCCGCTGAACTTGAAAGGCTTCCCGCGCCACAAGCCCGCCATGATCGCGAGGCTTTCATCCATCATTTGCGCGCGGGCCTTGAGGTCCATCTGCTCGCCCACCTTGCAGAACCCCGCGTCGTGTTCGGCGGCGCCAAGTCCGACTGAGAGTATCAGCCGGCCGTTTGATAGCTGATCGAGCGTCGACGTCTCGCGCGCAAGTTTCCAGGGACGGCGACGCGAAGGTGGCGTGATCATAGTACCAATTCGAATGCGCTCGGTGCTCATTGCCATGGCCGTCAGCACAACCCACGGATCGAACCAGTCAAACGGTTGGACCATTGCGAGCGCATCGGCGACGAAGACCGCATCCCATCCGGCCGCCTCCGCCTCGCGAGCCTGTTCGCCGAAAGTTCGAAAGTCCCCACCTTCAAGTATTATCCCGTATCGCATGATTGCCTCCTTAGACAAACTGAAGTTTATCGGACAATCCTGACATCCTTTGTCATATTTCTGTGATAGAGTTTCCCAGGTTCTTATAACCGTGAAAAGAGCGAGGGGGTTATGCGTGCCGATCGACTACTCTCGGTGCTGTTGCTGCTGCAAGTTCATCGGCGATTAACGGCCCGCGAGTTGGCTAAGCGGTTGGAGGTCTCCGAGCGAACGATCCACCGCGATATGGAAGCTTTGAGCGCAGCAGGCTTCCCCGTGTTTGCCGAGCGCGGTAGCGGCGGCGGTTGGATGCTCGTTGAAGGCTACAAGACAAATCTCACAGGGCTCAATGCCGATGAGATTCAGGCATTATTTGTCACGAAGCCTTTGCGTCTGCTCACCGATCTAGGCCTTGACAAAGCTTCGGATGCGGCACTGATTAAACTCTCTGCGGCGCTGCCGTCCTCGCATCGCGCAGGCGCCGAGCAAGCTCGTCAGCGCATTCATATCGATGTGTCCGGGTGGAACCGCTCAGAAGAACCGGCTCGATTCCTGCCGGTGCTTCAAGAAGCGGTCTGGCAAGAGCGACGGTTGCAATTCACCTATCAACGCGGCGGCGGTTGCGAAGCCGTCGAGCGACTCGTTGATCCGCTTGGATTGGTTGCGAAGGGCAGCGTGTGGTATTTGGTCGCGGCTGTCGACGGTGATGTTCGCAGCTATCGCGCGTCGAGGATCGAAGATGCGAGGCTGACCGGAGAAGCGTGCGTGCGCCCGAAGGGATTCGACCTTGCGGACTATTGGGAGAAGTCAGCGGTAAGCTTCAAAGCTAATCTGCCTCAATACCAAGCCAAAGTGCGCGTAGCGCCCGACGTGTTTCCCAGGCTGCGTTACGCTGGAAGATTCGCGCGCGTCGAGCGCGCCGACAGGCCCGACGCCGAAGGTTGGGTGCCTGTAATGTTGCGATTCGACGTGGAGGAGATGGCTTGCGAATATGTGCTCAGCTTCGGCCCCCGCATCGAAGTCTTGGCGCCAGAATCGCTGCGCGACAAGGTGCTGAACATGGCTCACAGCGTGATCGCATTTTATGCTGAGAAGAGACCAGATGTTGTATTTCGAACTTGAGAGGAATCGCCAACTGCAAGTGGCAAAATGACGAGAAAACATGGAATCATAGCAATCTATGTCTTCGGGCGAGCCTGCTCCTGAGCGAAGAGGAGAAATAAACAAACCAAACCGATCTTCTTTCTCGGCGTTGCGCCATCGCGACTTTCGACTGCTTTGGATCGGCCAGATGATCTCGGTCACAGGCTCCCAGATGCAGCTTGTTGCGATCAATTGGCACGTCTACTTGCTGACCAAGTCTCCGTTGGCTTTGGGGGGTGTCGGACTTGTGCGGGTCGTGCCCATCATCCTCTGCTCACTGGTTGGAGGCGTAATTGCAGACGCCGTTGATCGGAAACGCCTGATGATTGCCACCCAAGCTGTGATGCTACTCATTGCAGCAGCGCTCGCCGTATTGACTGCCTTCGGCCTGAGCAGCGTATGGCCGATCTACCTGCTAACGGCGATCGCTTCGGCAGCGCTCGCGTTCGATAGCCCGGCTCGCCAGGCCTTATTGCCCGGGCTTGTGCCGCGAGAGGATTTTCAAAACGCGGTGAGTCTCGGAATTGTCGTCTTCAACTCTGCGATGATTGTCGGCCCCGCGCTCGCGGGGCTGCTTCTGAGCGTTCGCGGACCGGCGCTGATTTACGGCATCAATGCAGGTTCTTTCGTGGGAGTCCTCACTGCACTGATGCTGATGAGCAAACGCCGCCGCACTGAAACCGAGCAAGAAGCGCCGCAAATAAGCTTCAGCGCGCTTCGGGACGGACTTCGCTTCGTCTGGCGCACGCCGATCATTGTGCAATCGATGACGCTCGATTTCGTAGCGACGTTCTTCGCATCTGCGACCGTGCTGCTGCCGATCTTTGCGGCAGAGATTCTCAACGTGGGCCCTCGAGGGCTCGGCTTGCTTGCTGCGTCGCCCGGCATTGGATCGGTCATCGCGGGATTGATGATGGTGAGGCTTGGAATTATGCGCAGGCAAGGCAAGGTGGTGCTTGCTTCCGTTGCAGTCTACGGAGCGGCCACGGTTGCTTTTGGTCTATCGCGATGGTTCTGGTTATCGCTGTTGATGCTCGCACTCACCGGCGCGGCAGACACGGTGAGCACGGTCTTGCGCCAAACGATTCGCCAGTTGGCCACGCCTGATAGACTGCGCGGACGAATGACGTCGGTGAACATGATTTTCTTCATGGGCGGACCGCAGCTTGGCGAGCTTGAGGCTGGAGCCCTTGCGGCACTGATTGGCGCTCGGCTTTCGGTGCTAACAGGCGGACTTGGATGCTTGATCGGAGTGGCGTTGACTGGCTTGCTTGCGAAGAGACTGTTACATTACGAGGGCGACTCACATAAAGAGATCATACAAACCTCAACCCAGTGAGAGGCAACGTGAGGCCCTCGAGTGTCTATCATATGAAATTCGCAACCAAATATCCGTTATCTCGGTAGTAAGCAATGAAAGCGAGGAACCAATGAACGCAAAGCACGTCGCCAGGATCCTGTTTGGGATTGTACTAACGATCGCATCGGCACCGGCTTATCTCGCGCAGGACGCGTCAAGTCAACAGCAGTCTGAACAAAAGGACAAGGACAAGCCCACGCCCGAGAAGAAAGCGTTGCTGTTGCTCGAGCAAGTGGTCGGCGAGGCTGCAGCGCTCAAGCTGCCGGAGAACCGCATCTACGTTCAGATTTCTGCAGCAGATATGTTGTGGGATCGCGATGAGGCACGCGCTCGAGCGCTGATGGTAGAAGCCGCAGGCGGCGTCGCCGAACTCATGCGAATAAGCAATCCGGGCGATCGTCGGTCAGCAAATGCGAGCCGCGTCGCTCTGCAGTTGCGGCAGCAGCTTGTGTTGGCCGCAGCTCGACACGACAGCGGGCTCGCATATTCATTGCTACAGAGCATGCCGACGCCTCCTCCGGCCAATGGTCCTGCAATGGGACGGCCCGATGGTCAGGACAATCTTGAACAGAACCTGGTTGCAGTGATCGCAGCGAATGATCCTAAGACTGCTATGAAGAATGCGCAGGAATGGCTGGACAAAGGCGAATATCCGTCATCGATCCAGCGCGTCTTATCTCAGGTTCAGCAGAAGGATGCCGAATCCGCGACGAAGCTTGCCGAAAAGCTGGTCACCCAGCTACAGCCCGACGAGCTGCTTGCAAAGCAAGACGCTGCTCGGTTGTCTCTGAACATACTCAGGGCGGGACCACGCCCGGACAAGAAAGCGGGCGGCACTGCTCAACCTGCGTCGATCAATTCCGATCAGGTGCTAAGCCAGTCTTCCTTTCGCGATCTGATGGCGTCGACAATTACCGCCGCGCTGAGAGCGACACCACAGACAGCGGGGAATGCGCAGCGCGGAGCCGGTGGGTTTCGCGGAGGGCCGGGCGGTCCTCGCGCAACTGCTCCGGCCGCTCCGCAGAGCGCGGCTGATCTCGCCCAAGCAAACGCGCGAGCGTTACTGTCGGGCTTGCAGACTATGTTGCAGCAAGTGGACGCGACCCTGCCCGAGCGGAGCCTTGCCCTGCGCACGAAGCTCACACAGATGGGAATGGATAATGATCCGCGCGGCAGGTTCGGTCAGTTTCAGAGCCTGATCCAACAAGGGACATCCGAGAGCCTGATAACGGCCGCTGCCTCGGCTCCTGCCGGAATGCAATCCAGAATCTATCAGCAAGCGGCGATGAAAGCGCTCGACGAAGGTAATGCAGATCGCGCGCGTGAAATAGCCAACCAACACCTCGATGAAACGACGCGCAACAATGTCCTGCGCGCGGCCGACCTTAAGCAGAGCGTGCGCTCGGCGTCAGCCGACAAGATGGACGAGATACGAAAGACGATCGCAAGCGCCAAGTCGGATGAGGAGCGCTTATCAATGCTGCTGCAGTTCGCCGAGCAGCTTGAAGGCGACAGCCCTAAACTTGCGCTGCAGCTTTATGATGAAGCTCGCGGCATGGTCGCGCGTCGCGCAACCAACTACTCTAACTTTGAGTCTCAACTGGAGGTCGCCGATGCAGTAGCCGACCTCGATCCGGCGCGCGCGTTTGACACGCTCGAGCCTGGAATAAATCAGCTTAACGACATTCTGTCAGCCGCAGCGACGCTGAGCGGGTTTGAGGTGAACTTGTTTAGAGATGGCGAGTTACCTCTCCAGAACGGCAGCCAATTGGCCGCCATCGTTACACGTTTCGGAGCAGAGTTGGCTGACCTGGCGAGGAAGGATTTCGAGCGCGCGCAGGCCACGGCTGACAGATTTCAACTCACCGAGCCGCGGATCCTGGCGAAACTAGCGATGGCCAGAGGAGTGCTTGGCGTAAAGCCCTTGGAATCAAGCAGTCCTTTCGGTGGAGGGCGAGGCTTTGGCCGCCGGCTCCAGTAGAGCGAAACGATTAGCTGTTTTTTCGTTCGCGATTCTTTCTCGGGTCAGTCCCAGCGTTGGGTAGTGGTGTTATACCACCACCCAGCGTTGCGGACCTGCGCGAGTGATCTTATCATTTCTACATTATGGCTAAAGCAAAGAATCCCATACCTGAAGGCTTTTCCACTCTGACTCCTCATCTCACAGTAGACGGAGCAGATAAGTTTATTGATTTCGTCAAGCGTGCGTTCAATGCGGTCGAGATCGCTCGATCGCCCGGGCCGGGCGGCAAGGTGATGCACGCTCACTTGCGCATCGGCGATACAAATCTGATGCTAAACGATCCGTTCCCGGAGTTCGGGTCGCCTCCGATCGCGGAAGGTAACTGGCCGATTGTGTTTCACCTGTATGTGCCGGACGCCGATGCGGTCTTCAAGCAAGCGGTGGAAGCGGGCGCCAAGGTGACTATGCCGATCTCAGATCAGTTTTGGGGCGACCGATATGGCCACGTGAAGGATCCGTTCGGATTCGTTTGGGCAATCGCTACGCACAAGGAAGATCTGACGCCGGCGGAGATCAAAGAGCGTGAAGCGAAACTCTTCGGCGGCGCCGCTCACAGCTAGCTTCCTGGCTTCGCCAAAAGTGATGGGCTGGTCTTGCTAATCCCGATTTGCAGTTTGCCGAGAGACTCAAATATTTAGAAGAGGGGCTTGTCTCCGCGTTCTGAAAAACGCGGAGACGAGTCCTGCTTTATCCAGCTGGGATCTCTAGTTATTCCCCGACCCAACATTCGCGCGCAGCTCTGCAAGCGTTCTTCCTTTGTCGCCGAAGTGCGTGAGGAGATTCCGCGCGAGCAATGAGCCATCCTTCGCGCCAGCGACGGCCCTTTGAAGATGCGCAAGGCGAGCAGTCGCATGCTCTTTGTCGAACGTAGCGAGAGCCGCTGCCAATTCCATCTCGGGATCGCCCCCGCGCAGAGCAATCGCTTTGACAATTAACGCGTAGCCGTCTACCCCACCCGAGATCTTCGGCCCTTGCGAGCCGTCACCCGCTTGCTTGTAGCTTTCAATCAAGTATCCATAATCGAACATTGCGAGTGCTGTAGTTCTTTTGTCTGCTTTTACGCCGGACTCTGGAATGCGGTCCTTCAAACGGGAAAGCAACTCCTTGGCTACAGAAGCGTCCTTCACCGAATAGCCGACCTTGTAGTCAGCCATCGACCACACCGCATAAACCGTCGCGCGGCGGAGTGTTTCCATCCTGACCAGCACCGGCGTTTCGGGCTTGAGCAGACCCAGCGTATCCTCAACCAGCCGGTTGATGTTGTAGCTCTTGTTAACATCGCGCCATTGCGCGCCGGCCCAGGCCAGCGACCGCGCATTCCCGATGTCGAATGGATGACAAATGAGCGGCGGCCCCGCGAGTACGGCTTGTTGGAAAACCACGAGACAGAGAATTGAAACGAGAATCGGCGAGATCGTACGAAGCATCTTTCGGCGCATCTTGAAACCTCCAGTAGATTGAATTTCCTGTCGTCGACTCGAAGCTTATCTTCGCGTCCAACCCTTAGACGATTCTGGCTCCATTTTTCTTCCTTTGATTTTCGTGCGTGATCCTGCCGGACTTGTCCCACTACATGCTTCGCAGATTCTTGTAGAGCGCGACTACGCGTTTTGATCTCGATATTGATCCTTCACTATGGCCTGGCCGCTCGCGCCCGCGGGCCACCCCGCGTAGTGGGCTACATGAATCATCGTTTCGATTAATACCTCCTTCGATATTCCTCCGCGGCGCGCGCCATTGACGTGGTCTCTCAACTGGTCGGCCCGTCCTTGTGCCGCGAGCAGAGCTATGGTGATCAGTCGGCGCTCGCGCAGCGTGATTCCAGTGTTGCTTCCGTCTAACTCGTTACGCGATCTGCTCCACACGTTCGCAAACAAGTGGTTGATCGTAAACTCTCGCACGCCGACGAGCGGCGCCGGTTGGTCAGTGTCGAAGAATGGTTTCCCAAACACCTCGCGGTACATCTCTTGACCCATTTCGCTAACGTTCATATCGTGCAGTTCGGAATTCTGTTTCACTCGTCCTCCTTTTGAGCATAATTTGCTCGACCAGACGCAGCTTCCTCGTCCGTCAGTTCTCGACCCAGGTTTGCGATTGCGTGAATCTTTCCTACAGCGGCTTGAATTCGCGCCGTTTTTTCTCTTCCGCGGCCTCTGTATGCTCTTCCATTCCTTTTAGGTGCGCAGCGTTTCTAACTGTGATCGAGGCGCCACCACCCTGGGTCGCGGCTTCGATCTCGATTCCTTCACACTTCAAGACTTTGTTTGGAGTCTCGCTGGACCCAGCCATCCAGTCCTGCGAGGCGGGCAAGTTCAGTGTCTCAGAAAGCTTGCCGACCCACTCATCAATATTTCTCCAGGTCGGGCCGCCATACTGAATACTGAAATCGACCAGGCGTGCCTTGTAGAACCCGGCGGTAACAGATTGAACGCCGGCAAACTGACCCTTCACGGCGTCAGCGGCCGGATCGAACGCGAGATATATTGTCTCGCTGCCGCTAGTCGACTTCGCCTTGTCGATAGCTTCCTTCATTTCCTTCTTCTTGGTGACGCCTGGAAACAACGCCAACACTTCCGAAGCACTCATGCCGAGCCGTAGACCGCGAATGGTTGGCCCGTTAGCCTCAGTCAGATTGCACCTAGATTGATTTGCGGGTGGGATCGCCGCCAGCGAATACGCCGAGATCATAATCAGCCCGAAACTGAATCCTCCGATAACAGTCTTTCTCATAATGCTCCTCCTTTTAGCGGGTTGCCGCGTATCATTCGAATCGTTGCGCCCGAGCAGTAACGTTCAAGTCGCGCGAAGGATTCGAAAACGGTTTATGGATGCCTCTAGTCATCTGTCGGGTGTTTGACCAACTCCGTCATTGTGACCACAACAAAGGCCTCCTCTTTCACAGGCTTTCAGTGAAAGGGCTTCGACGCTGGTGAATCCTACAAAGGATTTGGCAGTTGATCAAGTAATTTGGAGTATCCGATACACACTCAGGCTTGTATCGCATCACAATGAGAACAGGATCCGCCTCATTTGACCCGGCTGCGCTGCTTGAGAGCTTCAAACAACACGACGCCTACCGCTACTGATACATTCAACGAACTCACTTTGCCGCGCATCGGGATCGACACCACCGCGTCGCAACGTTCGCGGACAAGCCGATGAAGTCCGCGCCCCTCGCCTCCAAACACCAGCGCAAGCGCTCCTCTATAATCGAAATCAGTGTAAACCATCGCACCTGAGCTCTCGACGCCAACGACCCAAACGTTTCGCTCCTTCAACTCCTCAATGAACGACGCAAGATTCGTCACCCGAGCCACTGGCAAGTGCTCGACCGCTCCCGCGGAAGTCTTCGCAACGGCATCCGTGATGTGCGCCGCCCGGCGTTCAGGCACGATCACCGCGGTAGCGCCCCCGCATTCCGCGGTTCGAATGATCGCGCCCAGGTTGTGAGGATCCTCTATCCCATCGAGCAGAATGAAAATCGTTGCTGGTGAGACGAGATTCAACAATGAGACCGCATCGGAATAGGTCGCACCGGAGGCGACCGCAACCACGCCTTGGTGGTTTGCAGTACTGGTGAGTCGATCCAACGCGACGCGCGGCTCGCGTCGAACCGGCACGCCGGCTTGTCGTGCCGCTTCGATAACCTTGCGCAGCCTGGCGTCTCGCGCGCCTTCCGCAATGACAATACGATCGATCCGTCGCGCGCCCGCCCGCAATGCTTCCAGAACAGGCAGCACTCCATATATATTAGGCATTGGCTTTATATTCCCTGCGTTTCTGCGGCTTATCAAGTTCGGCGGCGCAACTGCGGATCCCAGAACACTGCGGATCCTAGAACCTTGACACTGCGCGAATCGATCTCGTACCATTTCAAGCGCCAATCATGTGGGGCTGTAGCTCAGTTGGCAGAGCGCGTGGCTCGCATTCACGAGGCCAGGGGTTCGAATCCCCTCAGCTCCACCAACTCCCTATTTTGAACGACGCTGGCAGGCTGATATAATCCTCACGAAATAAAACAAGTTACTGAGTCGGAGGAACTGATGGGTGAGTCAATACCGCTGAGTGTGCCCGCTGATCCAAAGCAGGCGCGCAGCAAACAGACTAAGGAAAAAATTGTTCAAGCCGCTATAAAACTATTTCAGGAGCGCGGATACGAAAAGACCACTTCCAATGACATAGCAGCCGAAGCCGGCGTGAGCGTCGGATCCTTTTACGCTTATTTCACTGACAAGCGGCAAATACTGTTCACGATCTTCGACCGGTTGGCGGATGAGCTTTACAAGAACGTTTTTGCCGGGCTCAGACCCGAACATCTGTTCGATTCCGATTTGCGACTGAAAATCCGGCAAGCGATCGCACACACCATCGACGACAAGCAAAAATACTCAGGGCTCCACCGCGTGGTAAGCGAACTCCTTCTGAAGGACCCCGAATTCGTGGCACGGCATAAAGTTGTGATGTCGCGGGCGCTTGCAAAGCTTCACGAGCTGATCTCACTTGCAAACAAGGCCGGGCTGACCTGCGAAATAGACGTCGACGCGGCGGCGTTCATCGTGCAAAGAGTGGTTTTCGACGTCTCGCAGGATTACGTCACCGGCGCCTGTGAGTTCGACAAGAAGCGCGCAATCGATGCGCTCGCCGACATGATCTACCGGTTTGTGTTCAAACAGAAGAGCTAGCGCTTTTCTCCAGCAGATCGTTTTTCAGGCTATCGCTCAAGCCGGTAATGACCATTCCGGGCCACACGTACAATCGACAGGCCAACCCGCACTTGATTTCGCCGTCTGTTGCCTTGTACCACACCTGACAGTTTACACACTCGCCGTTCCAGCAATAATCGCCAACGGAAACCGCATCCATCTTGATGTACTGAAAACATCGAAGGAGCTTGTTGTTCTCCGGGACCATTGCGCGATTTTGACAGACTTCTATCTCGACCAACTCTTGAAAGCTTTCGAAAAGTCCTTCCCTGTAATTTGCAGGATCCAAAGGTACCCCCAGTGGAGAGAACAAACGTTTGGGGCTTACCGGGATTCTACAAGAGAGTTTTGGGTAGCGCAAAGAAAACTAGGCGGGTCGCTCTCTAATCTCTGCCCGGTCGTCCAGTCCTATCACCAAGACATCAGCAATTCCAACAAACAACCCGCTCTCGATGACCCCCGGCAAAAGCTTGATTCGCCTCTCCAATGCCGCGGGATCTTCAATAGGGCCGAAGCCGCAATCAAGAATGTAGTTGCCATTATCGGTTAGGAATGGCGCCCCTTCTTGTTGTCTGAGATTTGCCACGCAATCCAATTCACCCAACAGCCGGGCTGAAAAGGACCAGGCGAACGGCAAGACCTCAACCGGCAATGAGCGCGATGTTCCAAGCTTTGAAACCAGCTTGCTTTGATCGACCATGATCACTCTCTTCACCGAGGCAAGCGCGACAAGCTTCTCGCGCGTCAGAGCGCCGCCCCCACCCTTGATCATGTTGAAATCAGGGTCAAGCTCGTCCGCCCCGTCCAACGTAATGTCGACTATGTCTGCTTGGTTGAGATCTACAAGCGGGATGCCCAACTCTCTTGCCAGTCGTTCCGTTGCGATTGACGTGGGGACACCCTTGATGGAAAGTCCTTCACGGACGAGCCGTCCCAGACCCTCGATTGCAAACTTCGCGGTCGTGCCGGTGCCCAGTCCGACGACCTGACCATCATTGACAAGTTCCAGCGCACGGTAGGCTGCTCGCTTTTTTGCTTCGTCTTGGGCATCCATCGTGTCTTTGTTCCAATAAGCCACGCAACATTATCACCTTGCGGCTGCGCCGATCAAACTCGCGTCAACCGCTAACTCGCTATAGTCACAAACCCGAGGCTCGTGTAGAATATGCGGCGTTTCATAATCGCGATCATTGGCTGCTCTTCGTATCATTGGTTTGCTATTCGACTTGAGCGAAGAGAAAGGACCAGGAGACCCCACGATGAGCGCAACACATGTCCATCCAAATGGTTCTCTGTCGCCAAGCACGAAGTCGAACGGCCATTCGCCTGACGACGGCGGCAAGCTCATAGTTCTAACCGCGCCGCTTACCGAGACGATCGACCATGCAGGCTACTTCATTCAGATGGGTATGGCTTCACTGCCGATATGGTTGGAAGGAGTGCTGAATCGAAAGTATCCCAACTGGCGGAACGTTGAGTACAACCACGACGGCTCGGCGCGCTACATGCCGGCGGGCACGCGGGTGCTCGAGGCCTCGCTGCTGCGCGAGTATCCGCCGGATGAAATTGTCGCTTGCTTTCCCGATGATCTTCATAAGTTCATCGGACCACGCACGCGCGTCGTCGCAGTCTCGACGCACAATCCGCTCGGAGTGACCTTTGCTGCCGGCGTCTACACGTCGATGTTCGGTTCATCGAAGGTGCCCATCAACTCGCACTACGCGAGAGATATGTTCGCTAAGATCAAAGCCAGCCCGTATCGAAACAACTTCAAGGTAATTGTGGGAGGCTCAGGCGGCTGGCAGATCACCCAGACTGACAGCTTTGAAGAACTCGGCGTCGATTGCGTCGTCGAAGGACGCAGCGAGTCTGTCGATGCACTTGAGTTGTTCCGAAAAGCGATTCGCCGAGAAGAACTGCCGCGCCAGATTGAAGTCAATCATCCAAAAGACCGCGAGGGAATTCTCTTCCCCGATAAGCGCACGACCTTCGGCGTAGTCGAAATGACCACCGGCTGCGGGAGGCGCTGCCAGTTCTGTGTGCCTGACCTCAACCCGCAGATCGATATGCCCAAGGAAAAGATCATGAAGGCGGTCCGAGCGAACGTTCGCGAAGGCAATAAACAGATATCACTCGCCACCGAGGACATGTTCATCTGGGGACAGGTTCACACCGACACGCCTTTTTACTTCCCTAACCGCGAAGCGCTTCTTGATCTGTATTCCGAAATCGTGAACACTCCCGGCGTCGAACATCACGTCTTGAGTCACTGCACAATCGCACCCTCAGTCGTCGATCCGCTTCTGATCAAAAAGCTCTCGGACATCCTGCTCCCCAAGAGCCCGATTCATTTGCCGTACCTGAGCAGCCATCCTCAGAAGAAAGCACTCACACCACTAATCGGGCTCGAGACCGGTTCCGTGCGTATGGCGAAGATGATTATGCCGAGTAAGGGTGTCCCCTTCTCTATCGAAGATTGGCCAAGCGTGGTGCTCGAAGGGTTGCGAGTGTTGAACGAGAACAACTGGTTCCCCGCAATGACCTTGATCGTTGGCAACCCCGGCGAGACCGACGACGATACCAGGGCAACGCTCGATTTGATTTACGAGATCGAGCGGCGCGGACTGTTCGCATTTTTCATCCCGTCGATCTTCACTCCGCTGCACGACACGCGAATGGAGAAGAAGAAAGGCGTGACCGAGACCCGTCAGCTCACTTCGCTGCAGTGGCAGTTGATGATGAAGTGCTGGAAGATGAATCTGCGTCCGGGGAATTACAGTTGGTGGGCGCCAACCGTATGGCGTTTGGGCGCAATCGCGCTTTGGCTCTACAAGCTGCGAAAGCTGAACGGCCCGAACTTCAAGTGGCCGCTGTTGATGTTCTCAAGCGCGCTGCCCGAGAAGATGATGGAGCGTATGGGCAAGATCTACATTGGCAAGCCGATGAAGGTGAAGACTCGCAAAGAGCTGATCGCCGGGCTGAAGCCTCACTACTTGCAATACCTGAGAGGGGACAACGGCGACTTGCCCGAGGGCTACGCGCCGCAAACTCTACCGAGTGCGCAAAAGGCTGCGCTGGCTCTGCCGGTTCTTTCTTGAACCTCGTTCGCTGCTGAGCACCTCCGCAAACCTTCGTCAATCTCGATGGTCTGCGATTGAGGAAGGCGGCGGAGTGGACACGAGAAGCAAATCGGGTTAGCTTAAGGTAATGACTTCTCAAGGAGGACGAGGTTATGTCCACAGTCGAACTCAAGCTAATCTTGCCTGACAGCTTAGCTCACGAGGCAGAGGGCAGTGGCTTATTAACGTCGGAATCCATCGAAGCCCTACTCCGTGCGGAAATACGTCGGCGTCGCGTCAACAAGCTTTTCGCAGCGGCAGATCGTTTGGCCGGTTTAGGGACGCCGCTAACCGAAGCTGAAATCGAAGCTGAAATTGCCGCCGTCCGTCAATCCCGCAGCTCTCCTGATGCGAGTTGTCGCTGATACCAACGTTGTGGTCTCCGGTCTTCTTTGGCGTGGCAACCCGCGTCAGATACTCGATGCCGCACGCGAGGGGAAAATGGACTTGTTCACCAGTTTTGTCCTACTTGAGGAGTTGGAAGATGTCTTGACGCGAGAGAAATTTGCCGCGCGACTCCAACCGGCGAAAGTCACAGCACATGAATTGATCCTGGGCTATGCAGCGCTAGCCGCGGTGATTGAGGTGGAAGCGATAGACCCTGTTATTCTTGCTGACAGGGATGACGATGATGTGTTAGCTTGCGCTCTTAGGGCTCACGCTAACGTCATAGCATCTGGCGACAGTCATCTATTGGATCTGAAGCAGCATCATGGAATTCGCATTTTGACCGCGGCAGAGTTGCTTGCAGAGATACCGTAGCGAAACCCGCAGCAATCTATGATCGTCAAGCTGAAGAAACCAAGTAGGCGATATCAAGACTTAACGTTCGGCCGGCTCTATGACGTGATTGGTATCGAAGCGGATGACTTCCGAATCTTAAACGACGCTGGCCGTCCGTTCTTGTATCCCGCGAATCTATTTTCAGTTGTCGATGCACGGAAGCCTACCGACTGGGTCACCGAATTCGGTGAAGATGGAGAGCGGTACTCATATCCGCCGCCATTGAATAAACCGGGCTTCTTCGAAGACTTCTTCGACCAAAAGCAGCGGGCTGTGGTGACTTTTTGGCGAGTTATGAACCATCGGCTTGCTGCTGATAGCAAACTCGCCTGACCCAACC
>DASXSR010000208.1:0-9779 GCA_036505875.1 Blastocatellia bacterium
AACGCCGCGTTGGCAATCTTCTCCCTATCTTGGCCGACAAAGACATAATGATGCAAAGGCTTAGCGCTCACGTGGGCGCAGCAAAGCCAAATAAAGAAAGCACACGCGCCGAGCTTTCGAGCAGGACTCATCACGTTTTCCCGTGTTAATAGAGGCGCAATAAAGCTGGCTTCACCTTCCCATCACGTTAACGAGTTCTTGCACAGCAGCTGCTGAGCGATGCAACGCCGCGCGCTCGTCGGTCGTCAGGTTGATCTGGATGATCTCTTCGATTCCCCGCTCGCCCAGCTTGACGGGCACGCCTACGAACAATCCGTTGATGCCGTACTCGCCCTCCAGATAAGCGGCACACGGAAGTATCTTCTTCTTGTCTTTCAGAATCGCTTCGGTCATCTCAACCGCTGCCGCAGAGGGCGCATAATAAGCCGATCCGGTCTTGAGCAGACTGACGATCTCCGCGCCGCCGTTCGCCGTGCGGGTGACTATCTGATCGATCTTTTCCTTCGGCAGCAGATCGGGCAGGGGAATGCCGGCTACAGTGGAGTAGCGCGGCAACGGGACCATCGTGTCGCCGTGACCGCCCAGCACAAACGCGGTCACGTTTTCGACCGATACGTTAAGCGCTTCGGCTATGAAGCATCGCATGCGCGCCGAATCCAGAACGCCCGCCATGCCGATCACGCGCTGTTTTGGAAGCCTCGAATGCTTCATCGCGACATGACACATTGCGTCGAGCGGATTCGAGACGATGATCAGAATCGGGTTCCGCGAATACTTAAGAATTTCATCGGTAACCGAGCCTACGATACCAGCGTTGGTCTTGAGCAAATCATCGCGGCTCATGCCCGGCTTTCGAGGTAGCCCGGACGTGATGATAACGACGTCCGAGTCAGCGGTCTCCTTGTATCCGTTTGTGCCGACCAGCCTCGAATCGTAACCCTCGATTGGAGCAGTCTCGGCCAAATCGAGCGCTTTGCCCTGTGGCATGCCTTCGATTATGTCAACCAGCACAACGTCGCCGAGTTCTTTATCAACTAGTCGTTGAGCGGCGGTAGCGCCGACGTTTCCAGCGCCGACAACTGTGATCTTCTTTCTAGCCATGATTCCTCCGGTCGCCAGCCGGACGTTCGTCCAGCCGAATCCATTTTGTATGCCTTAGTTTCCAACGTCCAGTTCGCCGAGCTAAACATAAGCCATATCTCGGAGCGCGCGCAGTGACCGCAATCACGCGGATGGCGCTTCTCCCCGCGCCCGCGCAGAACGTTTAGGAAACCGAGATTGTATCGCAGGAGCCGCGCGTCTATGAAGGGCTCAAGACTTAGTCACCTAGCGGCACAACCTGAACCGTAGCGCCACGCACTTCGCTCAAGAATCGGTTTATCACCGATCCGTGCAACAAAACGTCCCATCGCGAGCGAGCAGATTGCCCGAACACCACGTGGGTGATCCCTTCTCGCCGCGCGAACTCGATCAACTCATCAGCAACGCGCCGGCCCTTGAGCTTGATCACTCTCGCGCCAAGCTCTTCGGCGAACTTAATGTTCTCAGTCAGCCGTAAATAGATTTCAGGATCAATACGGCCCGGCTCCTCTTGCGGAGTTTCCACGTAAACCGCGTACCAGTCGGAAGCCAACCGACCGGCTATCCGCGAGCCCGTTCGCAAAAGCTTCTTTGCGCTGCCTCGGGACGACATGCAGACCATCACTTTTTCAGGTATTGCCGCCTGTTCCAGCCCTTCACGCTCGCGATAGTCGTGCGAGCGCGTAGCCTGGTCTTCGGCAACTTGCCGCAGCGTTAGCTCGCGCAACGCGGACAGATTGCCTTTGCGAAAGAAGTTCGAGAGCGCCTGCTCGATCTTTTCTACGGTGTAGATCTTTCCCTGACGAAGTCGTGTTCGAAGAGTGTCAACTGAGACATCGATATTGACTACTTCGTCAGCGCGGCGGAGAAAATAATCCGGAATAGTTTCGCGGACGCGAACGCCCGTTATCTGTGCGATTGCGTCGTTGAGCGATTCAATGTGCTGGACGTTGAAAGCGGTGATAACCGGGATTCCCGCGTCGAGAATTTCGAGCACGTCTTCGTAACGTTTCCGATTCTTTGAGCCGGGGACGTTTGTATGCGGGAGCTCGTCAACCAGGACGACATCCGGCCGGCGCGCGATGATTGCGTCGACGTCCATCTCCTCAAGCGTGACGCCCTTGTAGTCTATACTCTTTAGCGGAATTCGCTCGAGATCTCCTATCAGAGCTTCGGTGTCAGCCCGGCCGTGCGGCTCAATAAGACCAATCACGATGTCGACACCTTGACGCTTGAGCAAGTGAGCTTCTTCGAGCATCTGATAAGTCTTGCCAACACCGGGCGCGGCGCCGAGATAGACACGCAAGCGCGCACGGCCGGGCTGCTCTTGCCTCGCAAGAAATGCTTCGGCGCGGGGTCGAGTATCAACCGCGCGGTCAATTGTTTCTGTGAGTGTTGCCATCGCCGTTTTGAGTTCAAACTTGAGCTTGCGTCAGTACAAATCGGCAACTGACGTTTGTACTCACAATGCAAGCTAAAGCTTGTACTCTAAACTCCTTACGCTGGCTGGCCCGCCGGCGATCAACGTAAATGTGAATGTGGATCCTTCGCCGACGCGGCTCTGAACGCTGACCTGTCCGCCTTGAGCTTCCACCAGACGCTTCACAAGCGCAAGTCCCAGCCCTGTTCCCTCCACGCCCTCGCCGATACGCACAAACCGGCTGAAGACATTGGGCAAGTACTCTTCAGGTATTCCTTCGCCCGTATCACGTACACTCAAATAGATTCGTCCGACATGTTCAGTTGCCTCGATCGTGATGCTGCCCCCTCGGTTAGTGTGACGTATCGCATTCGACATCAGGTTATCGAAGATAGTCGCGATCGCGCGCCGATCTCCCATAGCCCACGACAGGTCCGGCCAGACTTTGTTCTCAAGCTTGATCTCTTTGCTGTCTGCAATCGGGCGAAAACGCTCGATCGCCGCGCGCGCCAGATCAACTGGCCGCAATCGCTCCAGCGACAGTCGTCGCGCGCCGGACTCGATCTCCGCAAGCTGGAGCAAGTCGCCGATCAACTCATCCAGTTTGTCGGCGTTCTCGCGCGCGCCCGCGAGCAACTCGTTCTGCTGGTCGTTGAGTTCGCCGGTATATCCCTCTGCGACCGTGTGAAGCGCGAGCTGTAGACCGTGCAGCGGCTCGCGAAGCTTGCTCGAAGCGATTGTGATGAACTCCGACTTCAATTTGTCCAGTTCAGTGATCGAGGTTATGTCTTCGAGCAATGTGACCGCGCCGATCAACCGTCCCTCCGAGTCGCGCATCGGGGTCGCGCGCAATCGGAAGTCGC
Source organism: Blastocatellia bacterium (assembly GCA_036505875.1). GTDB lineage: Bacteria > Acidobacteriota > Blastocatellia > UBA7656 > UBA7656 > Onstottus_A. The sequence continues at coordinate 3,364 of DASXSR010000208.1, forward strand.
GCTCCGCCCCGCCAAACTTGATGGGAACAATCGCGGCCCCATCTTCGTCGGCGATCGGTCGCTGCATGGCGACGGCGTCTCGAACCGCGCTCAAGATGCGTTCGCCTCCTTTGAAATCAGATAGCGAAAGATCAGGGTCGCCGTGGTCGCCGTTGGTCGAATCTCCGAGCAGCTCTCTGGCAGCGCGATTAACTTTTACCAGATGGCCGCGAGCGTCGGTGACGATAACCGGTTCGCAGATGGAATCAATCACCGCGTCGGATTTCTTCTGTTCGATCAGCAGCCTGCCGTAATCAGACTTACGAAGATCGCGCAAGCGCACGAGCATTCGGTTGAACTCGGTTTCAAGGACACCGATTTCGTCTCTCGAAGAAATATTTATGTGTTGATCGAAATCACCTTCGCCGATGCGCTTGGCCTTCTTGGCCAGAGCTGAAACAGGCCGCGCGACAGATCGGCTGAATCTCCACGCGAACAGCAGCGCGACCGTCAACGCGAGCAGCGCCATTATTGCGGTTGAAACCTCTCCGCGCCTGGAGAAAGAGATGGCGCGGTCGTTTGCTGTGAACATTGCCTGTTGGTTCAACTGCAGGAGTTCGTCGAGCCTGTTCTTTAAGGCAAGAAACTCGGGCTCGAGCCGCTGAAAATAGAAGACAGAGAGCTCGCTGGATTGAGTACGAGAGAGAAAGTTTTCAAGATCCCGCTGATACGTCTGATGCTTTGCCTTTATGTCGACGACGATCTCACTCTCGCCTGGCTCGGTGATGTTGTTTGCGGCGATCTCAAACTCGTGAACGAATTTCCGGCTGTTTGCTTCGAACTGCTCTCGCGCGTTCTGGGGATGAGCAGCAATGAAGAAGATCGCCACCGAGTCCTGTCGATCAAGCGCCTCTCTCATGTTTTCCGCCGCCGCGATGCTCTTGTAGTTATTGACCAGGATTACGTCGATCGCTCGGCCAAGCTTTACGAAGTGGTAAATGCCCCACGCGCTAACCGCGAGGATTATGATGATCAGCAATCCATAGCTGAACGCCAGTTTTCCTCTCAGGCTGTTCACGGTCTTCTTACTCTTGCGATTTGATCGAGCGCCAAATTCAACTCGAGGACGTTGACTCGCGGTTCACCGAGCAGTCCGAGCTGGCGGCCTTCAGTATGCTCGCGTACCAGGCGTCGAACTTCGCCTTCGCTCAAGCCACGCTCTCGCGCGACTCTCGGTACCTGAAACTCGGCGGCGGCGGGAGTTATGTGAGGGTCGAGTCCTGAAGCCGATGACGTTACCAGATCAATCGGGATCGGCGTGTTCGGATTCTCATCAGCCAAAGAATCCGCCGCTGCTTTAACACTGTCAAAGAGTTTCTGGCTCGTTGGGCCAAGATTAGTTCCGCCCGACGCGGTTGCGTCATATCCCGTACCTGCTGCTGAGGGTCGGGAATGAAAATAACTGGCGCCGGTGAACGGCTGGCCGATCAAGCGCGAGCCGATCACTTTGCCATCCTTTTGGATCAGGCCGCCCCCTGCCTGCGAAGGAAAGATCACCTGCGCGACACCGGTGATAACCAACGGGTAAACGATCCCTAGCAACACAGTCAGCACGACGGTGATTGCGACTGCCGGATAGATTTGTTTAAGCAGGTTCATACGACTTTACCTTCGGAAACGCTTTGCGACTTCGCGGCACTTAGCGTCTTTGCGCGAAACGCTCTCGCAAATCGTGGAGGTGTTTCGCGCAAAGGCGCAAAGCCGGCCAAAGTCGCAAAGTCATGCAAGCCCCACGGCGTGAATGATTACATCAATGAACTTGATCCCGATGAACGGGATGATGATTCCGCCAAAGCCGTAGATCCACAGGTTGCGCCTGAGCACCGCAGCCGCGCCGAGCGGGCGGTACTTTATGCCGCGCAGCGCAAGCGGGATCAGGGCAACGATAATCAGCGCGTTAAAGATCACCGCCGACAAGATCGCCGACTCCGGCGTTTCGAGCCGCATCACATTAAGGGCCGCCAGCGGACCGCTCTTGCTTCCCGTGACCGCATACAAGGTCGAGAACATCGCCGGAATGATCGCGAAGTACTTCGCAACGTCGTTGGCAATTGAGAAAGTCGTCAGCGCGCCTCGCGTCATCAGAAGCTGTTTTCCGATCTCGACGATTTCGATCAGCTTCGTCGGGTTCGAATCAAGGTCGACCATATTTCCTGCCTCTTTCGCCGCCATCGTCCCGGTGTTCATCGCTACGCCGACGTCCGCTTGAGCGAGGGCGGGAGCGTCGTTCGTCCCGTCGCCGGTCATCGCCACCAGCTTGCCTTCGCTTTGCTCGCGTCTGATCAAGACCATCTTGTCTTCGGGCTTTGCTTCGGCGAGAAAATCGTCGACGCCGGCTTCGCGCGCGATCGCCGCCGCGGTCAGCGGGTTGTCGCCGGTTATCATCACGGTTTTGATTCCCATCCTTCGAAGCTGATCGAAGCGCTCCCTCATCCCGCCTTTGACGATGTCCTTCAGGTGAATGACGCCCAGCACGCGATTCCGATCGGCGACGGCCAGCGGCGTGCCTCCCGAGTGCGAGATTCGCTCGACGGTCTCTTTCATCTCCGGCGGAACGACTCCGCCCGTGGTCTTGATGAACTGGGCTACCGCATCGACCGCGCCCTTGCGAATCGAGCGGTTGTCGATGTCGACGCCCGACATTCGAGTCTGCGCGGTGAACGGAACGAAGTGAGCTTCGTGGGCAGCAAACTCGCGGCCTCTCAGGTTGTACTTGCTCTTCGCGAGGACGACGATCGAGCGGCCTTCGGGAGTCTCATCCGAGAGGCTCGACAATTGCGCGGCGTCCGCAAGCTCAGCTTCAGGAACGCTATCGGCCGGAATGAACTCGACCGCCTGCCGATTGCCGAGCGTGATCGTCCCCGTCTTGTCGAGCAGCAACGTGTTCACGTCGCCGGCGGCCTCGACTGCTCGACCCGACATCGCCAGAACGTTGTGTTGAATTAAGCGGTCCATCCCAGCGATGCCGATTGCCGAAAGCAATCCGCCGATGGTTGTCGGTATCAAGCACACCAGCAAAGCCACCAGTACTGTGGTCGACGGCGGCGATGTTTGCGCAAATCCTGCAGCCGGGTCTGAAGCGTTCACGCTGTAGATCGCGTAAGGCAAAAGCGTCACCACCGCGAGCAAAAAGATGATCGTCAATCCCGCAAGCAAAATGTTCAGCGCGATTTCATTCGGAGTCTTCTGGCGCTCAGCGCCTTCGACTAACGCGATCATTCGATCGAGAAACGTCTCGCCGGGATTCGACGTGATACGAACCTTGATCCAGTCGGAAATAACCTTCGTTCCTCCGGTGACTGCGGACCGATCGCCGCCAGACTCGCGAATGACCGGCGCGCTTTCGCCGGTGATCGCCGATTCATCCACCGACGCGACACCTTCAATGACCTCGCCGTCGCCTGGAATGAATTCGCCGGTCCGCACTAACACAACGTCGTCCTTGCGAAGCTTCGGCGCGGCCACCTGTTCGGTCTTCACAAGATTTACGCTGAGACTCGCATCTCCAATTATGCGATTAGCGACGGTCTCGGTCTTCGCCTTGCGAAGGGTGTCGGCTTGCGCTTTGCCGCGTCCTTCGGCCATCGCCTCGGCGAAGTTCGCGAACAGCACCGTGAACCAGAGCCACAGCGTCACCTGAATGGTGAATAGCAGATTGCTGGTGTTGCCCCGAGCTACGTCTCGGATGATGAGCAGCGTAGTGAGAATGCTGCCGATCTCGACTACGAACATCACTGGATTGTGCGCGACCTGACGCGGGTCGAGCTTGACGAACGCGTCTTTAATTGCACGCCTGACTATCGGTGTATCGAATAACGGTCTGGCTTCGGCTCTTTCTGACATAAATTCCTACAACCACGGGGAACACGGGGAGCCAGGAGAAAATAGAAAAGAGTCCCCGTGTTCCCCGTGATCCCCGTGGGTTTTCTCCTTCAAAACATCGTTCCAGAATTCATCAAGTAGTGCTCAACTATCGGTCCGAGCGACAGCATCGGGAAAAAAGTCAGCGCTCCCACGATGAGGATTACGCCGATCAGCAGCATCACGAACAGCGGCGTGTAAACCGGAAACGTGCCCGCTGATGGTGGCACGATCTTCTTCGCCGCCAGATTCCCTGCGATGCCCATCATCGGAATGATCATCAGGAATCGTCCGACGAGCATCGCGATTCCCAGCGTCGTGTTATACCAATAGGTGTTGACGTTGATTCCCGCGAAGGCCGAGCCATTATTGCCGGTCGCCGACGCGTAAGCGTAAACCATCTCCGCCAGACCGTGAGGCCCGCCGTTGTTGATCTTCGATACTCCGTACGGGGCGACGCTCGCCCACGCCGAAAAGCACAAGATCGACAGCGCAAACACCAACACGTAGAGCATCGCCATCTTCACGTCTTTAGATTCGATCTTCTTTCCGAGGTACTCAGGCGTGCGGCCGACCATCAACCCGGCAATGAACACGGTCAGCACGATCATCACAAGCATTCCGTACATCCCCGCGCCAACCCCGCCGAAGATAATCTCGCCAAGCATGATGTTGACGAGCGGCACCATCCCGCCTAGCGGAGTGAACGAGTCGTGCCAAGAGTTGATTGCACCACACGAAGCATCTGTAGTGATGGCGGCGAACAATGCCGAGTTTGCAACGCCAAACCGAACCTCTTTGCCTTCCATGTTGCCGCCCGCTTGCTCGCTGCCTTTCGTATCGATCGCCGATTGCGTTATTCCATGTTTGTCGAAGTTAGGATTGCCGCGGGCCTCGAAGTAATACGCGAAGAAGAAGCCCGAGAGAAACAGAATCGACATCGCCGCGAATACAGCCCAGCCATGTCTTTGATTGCCCGTCATTCGCCCGAGCGTATATGTCAGACCTGACCCGATCGCGAAGATGGAAACCAACTCGAGGAAGTTTGATAACGGAGTCGGGTTCTCAAACGGATGAGCGGAGTTCGCGTTGAAGAATCCGCCGCCATTCGTTCCGAGTTCCTTGATGATTTCCTGCGAGGCGACCGGGCCCTGCGCGATTGTTTCATCCGTTACCTGTTCGGTAGTTTCTTTTCCAGTGTCGGGGTCGGTCTTGGTCACCTGCTGCGGCTCGATGAGCGCCACCTGGGTGTAAGGTTTGAAGTTCTGCACTACGCCTTGCGAGACGAGCATCAGCGCGCCGATCACACAAAACGGAAGCAGCACGTACAGCGAGCAACGAGTGAGATCGACCCAGAAGTTTCCGATGGTCTTCGACTCGCGCCTGGCGATGCCGCGAATGAACGCGATCGCCAGCACGATGCCTACCGCGGCGGACGCAAAGTTGTGAAAAGCAAGCCCGGCCATCTGCACGAGGTAGCTCATCGTCGATTCGCCCGAGTAGGCTTGCCAGTTCGTGTTGGTGGTAAAGCTTGCGGCTGTGTTGAATGCGAGATCGGGGGCGACTCCTGTGAACTTCTGCGGGTTGAGGGGGAGGTAATACTGAAGCCGTTCGATCGCGTAAAGCACGAGCAACGAGACCACACTGAACATCAGCATTGCCGCCGTGTAAGCGGTCCAGTGCTGCTCAGCCTCGGCCTCAAGGCGACACACACGATAGACCAGTCGCTCCAACCAGCCAAGCAACCGGCTCGTTAAAGTTTTCTCGCCCGAAAACACACGCGTCATGTAAACGCCCAGCGGTTTGGTCACCGCCAGCAACACCAGGAAGTACAGCGCGAGTTGTAAGAGTCCGTTGAATGTCACTATCTTCGTTCCCTGTATGGGCGGCCCTCCGTGGCCGCCCCTCACTTGGACGCGTCCCCTTTGACAGGAGGGGCGGCCACGGGGGGACCGCCCCTACATGGCTTCAAAACCTTTCCGGTTTCAAGAGGGCATAAGTCAAATAACCAAGCAACGACAAAGCGATTATTCCGCTGATGAGATATTCCAGGTTCATTGTTTTCTCCGCTGCTGGCTACGAAGCTTGCCCTGAAACACTAAGACCGTGTATGACACAAACATGATCAAGGCTATGATTCCCAGCCTCGTTTCTTCTCCGCTCATAATTCCTCCCGACTAGACGCGCTCGCAAAAGCGCACGTACCAAAACGCAAGGATGAAGAAAATCAGAACCAGTCCGATGAAGATCAAATCAAGCATTTGAGTCCCCGCTTCAAAGAGTTCGTAGTCCCGCATTCATGCGGAGGTTTGTAAGCTATTCCCGCACTCAGCATACGAACTTCCGCATGAATGCGGGACTACGAACAACTCGCGGCTACGGGCGATCCAACGTGAAGATCAGCCCGAAAATCAACAGGTGCTGAGTCGGCGTCAGGCGGATCACACCCGGCGCCAGTTCCGCGCCCCTGAAAAAGCCTCCCTCCGGTCCTCGCGAATCGTCCCACCGATGCTCAA
>DASXSR010000209.1:0-5036 GCA_036505875.1 Blastocatellia bacterium
GCTTTGTTGCTCCGTTTCGGAAACCTTAATGATTGCGGTCGGAATCGAGCGATAAACCCTGGAAGGGAGGGGGCAGCTAGCCATGAGGTGAATCCGCGAACCCGTGGACTTGTCGAATCGGCGAGACGAACCCGCGAAGCGGGTGGCGGCCAACAGCACGAATAATTTCCTCTCGCATAGGCGGTGAGTTTCGTCAGGAGTCGGGACGCCACCCGCTTCGCAGGTTCTGTATTGCTCCATTCAGCGTCCACGGGTTCGCGGACTCACCCGTGGCTATACTCCGCCAACCCTTCCGGGTTTAGCGCGAAAACTTGACGCGCACCCAATCCTCGGCCTGATATTGACATTTGGCCCTTCCTATAGTTATTCTGAGCGTACCCTTCTGGGCCGCGATCTCACTCAGAGAACCCCAAAGACGCGGTAGCCCTCTAGCGCAGTGACCGTTGTGCCCCCAAGCAGCGTTATCGCTCAGCGTTGGAGAATCAAATGAGCGCACAATTTTGGGATACGGTCGCAAGCCGTTTTGACGACGAAATCTTTAACACGCTGTCAAACGATCGAAGCAGGACAATCCTGCGTCACATAGATCGATTCAGTTCGGCGGACTCCACGGTGTGCGACTTCGGGTGTGGCGTTGGAAGATATTTGCCGTTACTCGCCGAAAGGTTTAAAGCCGTGTGCGCGGTGGACATCTCCAGAAAGTGTCTGCAGGTGGCCGAGCGCAACTGCTCGGCGTTGGAAAACGTAACCTTCCGCAGAGTCGATCTCTCGACCAATCATTCAGAACTCGACAAATTTGACTTCGCGATCAGCATAAACGCTTTGCTTGAGCCATCCTTGCGAAAGCGGCGGTATGCGTTGGAAACCATCTTTCAACATCTGTCTCCCGGCGGCCATCTGTTGATCGTAGTTCCGTCGCTCGAATCGGCCCTGTTCGCGACCGCGCGTTTATTTGAATGGAGGGAGAGAACGAGCAATGGGAAGAAGAATGGCTTCGCCATCAAGTTCGGGCCGAAAGACTCGCGAGGTGTGGACATTGCGAGGGGAGTGCTGAACTTGGATGGTCTGCTCGAAAAGCATTACCTAAAAGAGGAGTTGCTGGTTGCGCTGAACGATGTGGGTTTTGAAGTCGACCACTTGGAGAAGGTTGAGTACGCGTGGAGCGCGATGTTCGATAAGCCGCCGCGCTGGATGAAGGAACCGTATCCGTGGGACTGGCTGGCGACTTGCGGGAAGAAACTGCAGTGATCGTTCTGCGCAGTAGCGTCACACCCGATCCGCTGGAACGACGAGCACGTGACGGTCGGCGGACGACAACACCTGGAGCATCACATCGTTCAGCTTGAACGGACTACGAGTTCGCGGGCCGTGTGCGCCAATCACAATCAAATCGTGATCCCCCTCTCGAGTCTCGGCAAGTATGCCGGCCAATGGAGTCGAAGCATTTCTGACTCGAACTTCCGGTTCTACATCAATCGATTTCAGCGTTGCTGCCGCGCGATCGAGATGCTTCTGCGTGAGCGAGGTCACCCGATCTGCTGATTTGGCGACGTATAACAAAGTGACTTCTGCCTCGAGCCGTCGCGCCAGCCGTCCACCTTCCCGAACGTCACCCTTGCCGGGCTCGCCAGCCGCGGTGCAAATCAGAATGCGTCGAATCTCAGTTCGATCACCCTTCGCCACCAGCACAGGAACATCGGCGTGGTGGAGCACGGTCATCAGCGTCTCGCCCAATCGCCGTTCCAACATTCGCGCCTGGATCATCGGCAGCCTCGGCGCCTTTGCTCGCGGGCGCGCAGTCATCACCAGCATCTCATACAGCGACTCGGCTTGCTCGGCGGCGATCTGCTCGGCAGCCTTACCGAACCGGACGCGCAGCTCAGCGTCGGCCATTCCTGTCGCTTCGAGTCGTGGTCTCAGCCTTGTTCTCAACGCCTCTGCCTGTTCAGGATCTTCAGCGACCGCGAGCACGGTTGTCGTCGCTTGCAATCGTTCTGCAATTGAGCGCGTGATCTCTAGCGGAGCAGCCGGTCCGTCTCCCACATCGCACACGAGGAGACGCGGATCGGGTGGATCCAAAATGGTCCATCCGTTGAGCCCGACCCAGAACTCGCGACTATCCACTTCCGCGTCCGATGGCAACATGGCGTCAACCAGCAATCCCTCCTCTCCGAATGGAGGAGGCGGAGCGATCTGCCGAGCGCCCTGCAATCTGGGTAATCTAAGCCTCACGCGCCGCGACGCGCCCGCGAAGTTCTGTTCGATGATAGGTCCTTTTCCAATTACCGGAATGTTGGACGGCGAATTTTCAGCGCTTAGCGCCAACTGCTCAGGACGAAACAAGACCTGGACACGTTCGCCCTCTTCGTGCGGGCTATCGTCTGGTATTGGCAGCGTAAGCGCGCCAAATCGGGCTTGCCTGTTTTCCGCGCGCCCGACCAGCACGTTTCCGGCGCCGAGAAACGTTGCCGTGAAAAGCGAGCGTGGCCGGGCGTAAAGCTCCTCGCTCGCGCCAACCTCGAGAAGCCGCCCACGGTCGAGCACGCCGATTCGATCCGCGAGCTCGAAAGCCTCCTCTTGATCGTGAGTGACCAGAATGGTCGTCACCGCCAAACGCTGTTGAATCTCCTTCAGGGTTCGCCTGAGTTGTCCGCGTATCTTTACATCGAGCGCGCCGAACGGCTCATCCAGCAACAGCACATTCGGCTCGTACACAAGCGCGCGAGCGAGCGCCACTCGCTGTTGTTGACCACCAGAGAGCTGATGCGCGTAGCGCGCGCCCAGTCCCGCGAGTCCCACCAGATCCAGCAGCTCTTCGCGCCGGCGTTTGCGCTCTCCTTTCGGCGTTTTGCGAATTCGCAGACCGAACTCGATATTATCCGCGATGGTCATGTGCCGAAAGATCGAGTAATTTTGAAAGACGAATCCGGTGCCTCGTTGCTGCGGTGGCAGATGCGTCACGTCTTTATCGTGAAGCAAGATTCGCCCTCCAGTCGGGTCGGTCAGCCCTGCAATCATTCGCAGGACGCTGCTTTTGCCGCTGCCGCTTGGCCCGAGCAACACGAACAATTCTTTGTCCGCCACTTCGAGCGAGACATTGTCTACGACCCACTGTCTCCGGTAGCGCTTTGAGACTTTTTCAAGAACGATTGACATTGAAAATCAGATATGATGCGTGAAGCGTGATTCGTGAAACGTGATTCGTGAAACGTGATGCGTGATTCGTGAAACGTGATGCGTGATCCGTGAAACTCTCGCATCACGAATCTCGCATCGCGTTTCTCGCATCACGTTTCACGCATCACGTTTTACGTTTCACGTTTCACGCATCATTCCCCTAGAACGCCACCTGAATTCGGCTGAGCACAACAAAAAAGTTCTTGTCTCCGGGCTTAGGCGATCTAGCAGGATCTTTGAATCGTTCGAAGCCCAGGTCAAGCACATACCGCACGAACCGATTCATATACCAGTTCGGCCCAAAGAAAAAGGACTCAGCGCGATTTGACTTCGCAGTACCGTCGGCGATCTGAAGATTCGCATAACGGAACTTCAGCTCCCACGCTCCGAAGCCTGGCTTCCCGTTTCCATCGCCAAACAGCTTGTTCTTAGGCGCAACGCTGGCGGCGTCAGGCTTGTCTTCGCCGGTCAGCACGTATGTCACCTGCGCCGTATACCCTTTCGCCACTACACCGGGAAGATTTCCGCCGCCGGCACCCAGGTTGTCGCGGCGTTGGTTGGTTTGATCGTACTCAGCGCGTATCGCTGCTGGTCCAAGCAGCCATGTCAGCTCGCCATTCGCACGGATGTATTTTCCGTTGATCGCGTCAGGAGCAAAGAAGGTGAAGCTTCGGCTCTCGGTTATCCCGCGAACGCTTGTGCCGCCCAGCGTGCGCCCTTGAGTGAATGCGCCGCCGAAGCTTAAGCCTTTGCTCAGGAAATCGCCCCGGTTCTTCCACGGGGTGAAACGCAAACGAATCGCCGTCTCCGGAGTGCCGTTGTTATTCTGCGCTAGAAGGCCTTTGCCATTAAACGCGCCGATTTGATATTCGAAAGCTCCTTTGTTTAACACGCCCGAGGCCATCAAGCCCGGGCTGCGCGCAGGGATGAGGTTATTGACCATCGAGCGCTCGACGAAGTCCTGAGGCGCGTCGCCTCGAAGCTCTTCCTGGCTGATCGGCACGCGGAACTGCCCGAACCGAAGTTGAAACTCATCTATGCGGTGTATGTTCACGTAAAAATCGCGCAAAGGAGTAGCGGCGTCCGAGAAATCGCCCTCGAGTTTGAAATCGAAGTAGCGGGCTAGCTTGCCTTCCACACCCAGGCGCGCGCGCCGAATCAGAAACGTGTTTGGGGGGTGATTGCCCGATTGATAGCCGTGGTAGTCGAGTTGGGCGTATCCTCCAATTGTTGTTTCGAAGGCACCGTCTCCGCTGCGCAGGAATGCATGGCCCTTCTCCTTATCCCATCCCGCGACAGGCTTGTCCTTGCTCGTAGTTTGACTATCCGACTGCAGGCTCTTTGAATCCTTATTACCGGCGGACACTTCGCGAAATGACTCTGATTTTGAGACCGTCGGCGTCGCTGCGACTTTGTTGTCCAACTCGTCGAGGCGCTTCTGCATTGTCGCCAGCGCGCGCTGTTGTTCGGCAACAACCGATCGAAGCTGCTCGATCGCGGATTTCAGTTGGTCAACTTCTTCTACCTTTTGTTCACGGCTCGGGCCTTCTCGATTTCCTTCCTTGTGATTAACGACGACGGACTGGTCGGCCACCGCCTGTGCCCGGGTACCGGCGGCCGAAAGGAGCAATACACCGATCGCGAGATGAAAACAAAAAGAGAAGCTTCTACTTTTGACGTTCATCGATCCTTCCCCTTCTTAGCTCGGGTGGTTATATAGACTTCTCGTCATTTCAGGGCGATGACCACCCAAACGCTACTATTCGATTGATGAGGGAATTAGCCGAGCAAAAGGAAGAGATGAGAAAGCGACGCGCTTCGCATCTTCCGAACTTGTCGCGGCGTAATTGCCCTTCCTG
>DASXSR010000210.1:0-5391 GCA_036505875.1 Blastocatellia bacterium
ACGTGGGTTCACGTGGTTTGATCTGGCCTAGCCCACGGGTTCGCGGACTCACCCGTGGCTACACTCCGGCATCCCCTCCGGGCATTGAAACGCGCGCACCCATCAGCGCCGACTCATCGTAAAGGACCGCGGCCCGCTGTGCTATAATCGGGCCAAGAAGAGCGCAGATGAGCGAGGAATTAGTCAACGAGCTTCAATTCTGGCAGTCTCTTGGCGCTCAAGCCTTCGAGATGTTCTCTTACGACGAGGACGCCACAATGGTGAAAGCATTTGCGATGCATCGGCGCGAGGTCGATACCCCAGATGGAACGACGAGCCTCGCGTGTCTTGTATGCGAACCGCTCGAACGCGCGGGCTTCGTCAACGCATTCAGCACCAGGTTTGGCGGCGTGAGCCCGTTCCCCTCGCACGCGCTGAATCTTGGGTACTTCAAGGGCGATCAAAAGGAAAACGTCGCCGAGAATCGACGACGATTCCTGAAGGCAATCGACGCGGAAACAGCTACCGTGATCACCGCGCGGCAAACGCATTCAACGGAGCGCTGCTTGATCGAATCTGCTCAGCAGGCGCGCGGACCTCAGCCAGAGTGCGATGCGATGATCACCCGATTGAAACACGTATTGCTCGGGATACAGACGGCTGATTGTCTGCCGGTCCTCATTGGTGACACAAAAACCGGCGCGATGGCTGCGATTCATGCTGGCTGGCGCGGAACCGCCGGACGCATTGTCGAGCGGACTATTGCCGACATGATGTTGCTTCAAGGCGTCAATGCTCGCGACTGTATAGCCGCGCTTGGACCGACCGCGTGCGTCCAGTGTTACGAGGTTGGCGAGGATGTGATCGATAGTTACAAGAAAGCGTTCGCCTACTGGCGCAAGGTTCTGGTGAATTTCAAACCGAACGGCAAGGCTCATCTAGACATTCGCGCGGCGAACGTGCAACAGCTAAGCTTCTGCGGGTTCAGCGAAGATCGAATTTACGTCGCCGACTATTGCACGATGCATCAGAATGAGCTTTTCTTCTCATATCGCAAAGAAGGGAAGGGAATACCGTCGAGCGTCGGACGACTTTTGTCGGTGATCGGCAAAACGCGCGAAAAGAAGTAGTAGATTCGAGCTAGCACTAGAGATGCTTCGTCTTCCGCCGTGATGATCAAAGACTGGAGTCCTAGCCCAAAGAAATAATGGATTCGAGTCAACCGGAGCCGCTTCGGGGCGCCTAACATCGGCCTGGAGCCGACGCGATTATCCAATGAAATGCTAACAATGGCGTCAACCGGAGCTGCGTAAGCGAGAGGCTGGAAAGGAAGGCTGCCGAAGTTCCTCCAGAGCATATCGGAGCTACGACGTACCATCGGAATATCCCAGACAAAGTTTCGACCTGTCAGCGAATCTGCAATCTTCAATTTCCGATTTTGGCACTAAGTCTCCTTCGGCGCGAAGTAGCCGCGGCGGTGTCTCACTGTCAGATCCGCGTGGTTCTTTACCTTGACCTGGATCGTTCGAAACGAACCGTCCCGCACTGCGTTCGCGGGCGTGTATGCAAGCACGTACTGCGAGCGAAGGTCCTCGTCGATTTGCGCATAAGCCTTGTCCAAATCGTCTTCCGTCTTTGGAAAGAAAGCACGCCCGCCGGTCTCTTCAGCGATCTTCTTCAGCGTGCCGTGGTCAACCCCCATTGGTCCGCCGATTCCAACCGAGTAGACGATGATCTCGCTGCGCCACGTTCGCTCGATCGCCTCGCGCATCTTAATGCTGCTCGAGGTGTCTTCGCCGTCGGTGACCAGTATGATCACCCGACGGCCCGCCTCGCGTCTCAGCAAGTCTGATGACACTGAATAGACCGAATCGTACAATGCGGTCGACCCAACGCCTGAGTTGTTAATCGGGGGTGTGCCGCCCCGTCGGTAGGTTACGGTCTCGGCAGGTATGCGACACTCGTCCAATGCGCGATCGAGCCTGTCGAGATCCGAAGTCAGGTTCTGCACGAGCACCGATTCATGCTCAAAGGTCACAACCGCCGCCAGGTCTTTTCTGGGTCTCAGCACCTTATGAAAGAAGCGCTTTCCCGCCGATACCTCCTGAGGCAGCGTCCATTGCTGGCTGCCCGAGATGTCTACCAGCATTGCGATCGTAATTGGCAGATCAGTCTGACGCTCAAATGAAAAGACCTCCTGCGGCTTGCTGTCTTCCAGAACCTCAATGTCGGTTTTCGAAAGATCGTTTATGTAGCGATTCTTCTTGTCGGTCACGTTGAATGGAACCGTCACAAGTTGAGTCCCAAGCCTGATCGTTTGCTCATCCTGTCCCTCCTCGGGAGCCTTCTTCTCGGACTTCGGCGGCGATTTTGGTTTCTGCGGTTGAGCAGCGCTAAACCTCATGGGAGCCAGCGCAATGGCTGACACGATTATTGCGAGAACAAAAATTCGTGCTGACTTCATTTCTTCACATCTTCCGTGGCCGCGTAATAGCCGCGGCGGTGAATAATGCGCGTATCGGGACGCGCGTTAACTTTTACTTCCACGCGACGGAACCGTCCGTCGTGCGTCAAATTTGAAGGTGAGTAGGCAACCAGATACTGGCTGCGCAATTCAGCTTCGATCTGGCGAAAATCGTCGAGTAGCTCATCCGCTCCTCGGGGAAGGTATGCACGTCCGCCGGTTTCTTCCGAGAGCCGCCTCAATACGTCTTCGCGAATTCCTTCAAACCTGAAGCGATCGCCGATACCGATCGAGTAAATGATGACTCCGCCTCGCCACGCGCGATCTATCGCTTCGTCAAGCTTGCGAGTGCTCGCGTTGTCGACTCCGTCCGTCAAAAGGATGATTGCCCGCCGGGTGACTTGCTCGTCAGTTGCTGCTCGGCGAAAGTCGTCGCGGGCAAGAACTTCGTCGGCGGTAATGTAAATAGCATCGTAGAGCGCAGTTGCCTGGTGCCGCGAACTTGCGGGCCCGAAGCGTCGCGAGTATTGGATCTCCTCAAACGCGCGGTTGAGAGTGTCCGTCCGCGACGAGAGTCCCTGCACCAATTCAACGTCATTTTCAAAGGTCAATATCGCCGCGGAGTCCTTGCCCGCGCGTATGATTGAGCGAAGAAACTCTCCAGCAGCGAGCTTCTCCTGAGGGAATGTATATTCTTGACTGCCGGAGAGGTCCATCAATATGGCTATGTTTATCGGCAGCGCAGTTTCTCGCTTGAAAGTGAAAATCTGCTGAGGCCGCCCGTCTTCGAGAACCGTAATTTCGTCCTGCCGAATGTCGCTGATGACTCGATTATTGCGATCGACGGCGGTAAACAACACGTTGACCAGTTCGGTGTTAAGGCGCACGGCATCGTCGCTCGAGGGGATGTCATCATCTCGGGTTTTGCTTTGCTGCCTTGTACCTTGGCCAGTCTGAGCCGGGGGCTGGGTCTTCGGCCTTTGCGAAAAGCAAGGTGATGCAAGAGCGATGAGTGTGATTGCGGTAACGAGGCTTTTCATCTTTGTTGTCCTTCGATTCGCAATTTGAGATTTGAAATTAGAAATTCGAAATTCAGTAAACGTAACCCTGCTTGTGATACGGGTGGCCCTCGGCCGCTACCACCTTCACCCTGATGTCACGCCGCTTGCTTGATTTGGTTTGGTTTGTCGGCGTGTAAAAAACAACGTACTCTTGCCGCAAGTCTTGCGCGACCTGGGTGAACGCGCGAAACAGCTCAATCTTCTCCGAAGGAAGAAACAGCTGACCTCCGGTCTCCTCGCACAGTCGTCGAAGCTCCTTGTCGTCGGCGTTCTCAACCATTCCGGAACTAATCCCTTTGAAGTTTTTGGTGCTGATACCAAAAACGGTTACGTCAAACCGCTCGGCCATCTCGATCGCATCCTTCAACGTGTGCTCACTGGCGGTATCTTCGCCGTCTGAAAGAATGACGATGATGCGCCGCGCGTCGGTGTTTTGGGGGGTTGACATCTTCTCTTCGATCACGCGGTACACGCCATCGTAGAGTTTTGTATAACCGCCGGCCTTGACCGCCTTAATCGCACGGATGAGCGGTTCCTGAGCGTCGGTGAAATCCTGGTGAAGCTCGACGTCGGAATCGAACGTCGCAAACAATACCTGGTCCCGGCGGCGAAACGTTGTAACCGTTGCTACGAAGTCTTCAGCCGCGTCCTTTTCAAATGGGAGCTTGAGCTTGACGCTGTTGCTGGTGTCCATCAGCACGGCGATGTTCAGAGGCAACTGACTCGGCGCGATGAACTTCTCGATCTTCTGACGCTTGCCATCCTCGTAGACTTCGAAGTTACTCACCGCCAACCCGCCGACGAACTTCTTGTCTTTCTTTACTGAGATCGGAAGCCTGACTTCGAGCACGCCGATCTTCTGCGGAGAGTCGTCGCGCCGCTGCGGTGGTTGCGCGGGTTTCTGAGCAAAGATTGAAGTTCCAGCAAGCACGCAAATCGCCGCGACTGCGCACGCAAGCGAGGATGAACGGGTCATCTGTTTAAGGAACCTCCGACGGGTCTGATGCACGGGGACCATACTGGCGATGCTGCTCGAAGAAGGAATTATAGATGACAAGCCCGCGGTCCGACAACTTCACCCCAACAATTCGAGGAGCCCAGTAAGCTCAACAGGCAACGGCGATTTGAACTCGAGACGCTCGCCGGTCCGTGGGTGACCGAAGGCAAGCCGGGCCGAATGCAAGAAGTAACGCCCCAGCGATTGCGCAGCTCGCTTGATCCTTGCGTTGCGAATCGAATTCTGGCGGCCGCCTCCGTAAGCGTCATCGCCCACAACGGGATGACCGATGTGTGACAAGTGCACGCGTATCTGATGAGTGCGGCCCGTTTTGATCTGGACGTTGAGCAAAGTGAAATCCGGAAAGCGGCTGACAACTTCGAAGATTGTATGAGCCGGGCGGCCCGCATCTCCACGAAGCACGCTCATGCGAACGCGACTGCGCGCGTTTCGTCCAATGCGCGCTTCGATTTCACCTCGCTCCTTCGCGACGCGGCCATAAACCAGCGCAATGTAGAGCTTGAACACCTGGCGATCTCGAAACTGATTCGATAGCAGCTCGTGCGCGAGATCGTTCTTGGCGACGACCAATAAGCCGGATGTTTCTTTATCAAGCCTGTGAACGATGCCCGGGCGAATCTTTCCCGCGACGCCCGAAAGCGAGTTGAAATGATAGATGAGCGCGTTGGCAAGCGTTCCCGACTCAATTCCCGCGCCGGGATGAACCACCATTCCGGCGGGTTTATCCACAACAATCAGATCGTCGTCTTCATAGATAATGTTGATAGGGATCGGCTCCGGGGACAGTTCGACCGGCGGCGGCTCGGGAAGATCGATCTCGATAGAATCACCATCGCGCAAGCGATAGCCCGGCTTCGCCACGCGCTGGT
>DASXSR010000211.1:0-7125 GCA_036505875.1 Blastocatellia bacterium
TCCCACGGCCTCAAACTCGTCGCGCGACCAACCCGCGCCGACGCCAACCAACGCGCGCCCTCCGGACAGAACATCGAGTGTGGCAATGCGACGCGCAAGCTGTACAGGAGTGTGATAAGGCAGCACGACGACGCTTGTGCCCAGCTGCACTTTCCTTGTGTGAGCCGCTACGAACGTAAGCGTCTCAATTGGGTCAAAGACTATCTGATAAGCTTCGGGCAAGCTGCCGTCGGGAGTTGCGGGGTACGGCTCTTTTGGATTGAGCGGCCACAATAATCGCTCGAGCACCCACACCGAATCGTAACCAAGCTCTTCAGCTCGACTTGCGACCTTAACCAAACTCTCCGGCGAGGCTTGCGGGCCAATCTGCGGAAGCGACATGCCGACTTTCATTTTCGACTCCTCCCTAGATGTGGGACTACTAATCTGACGGTACAGAAGTCTCGCTTCGCAAGTCAATTAGAGCCGGCATGCACTTGAGCGACTTGTCACGTTTCTCTAAAATGTCGCTTTTATGCTGAGGTATGTCATTCACAACTGGGAGCGCAAGCTCTCGCGCCGCGACTGCAATCGCGTTGTGAGACCGTTCGATTGGGGCACTGACCTCCTCGAGCCGCGCCACTTCGTCCCCAACTCAAACGGCAACCATCGCCACCCGCGCGATGTAATCTTCGAGTTCAATGAGAATGCGATATCTCAAAGCGATACATTCTTCGAATTGGACAAGCCGCCGGACTTTTCGTTGAAAGACGGGTGGCTGACTTTTCAAAGCGTAGTGAAGACGCCGTTCCCGGAGAACAACACCGTTTACGCCCGCTATTTTCCAGTAGGGCTTCCCGGTAAGGAAGTGGCGAAGGCGCGCGGCCGGGCGGTAGTCGTGCTGCCTCATTGGAACGCGAAACCGCAAGAGCACCTCGCAATGTGCGAGCTGCTGAACCGCTCCGGGATCGCGGCGCTCCGGTTGAGTATGCCTTATCACGATCGGCGAATGCTGCCGGGCTTCGAGCGCGCGGACTATATGGTGAGCGCAAATCTCGGACTGACCCTGCAAGCGAATCGACAGGCTGTGCTCGACACCAGAGCAGCAGTGCATTGGCTCGCAAGTCAGGGCTACGATCGAATCGGACTGGTCGGCACAAGCCTCGGCTCCTGCGTCGGTTTCCTCGCGTTCGTTCACGAAAAGCAAATCAAGGTTGCCGTTTACAACCACGTGTCGAGTTACTTTGGAGACGTCGTGTGGGGCGGCTTCACAACGGCTCACGTGAGGCAATCGCTTGAGACAGCGCTTACCGGCGAGGACACGAGGAGGGCTTTCCTGGCGATCAGTCCTAATCCGCACGTCAGCAAGCTGAAAGGCGATCGCCGGCGCGCGCTGCTGATATCGGCTCGCTACGATCTGTCTTTCACTCCGGAGCTTTCGAGGTTGCTGTTCGACGAATGCGATCGTAATGGCTTGAACTTCGATCGCGCGATCCTGCGGTGTGGCCATTACACACTTGGCCGCGCTCCTTACAGGTATTACGTCGGTTACTTATTGGGTAATTACCTTCGGAAGCATCTCTAGTCCAACGCACGCAAGGAAAGGTTGGCTCGAGGCTGCCGGCACGACTCGTCAGTCGGCCAATAGCTCGAGCATTCCCGAATACGACTTGAGTGCGATGGGCCCGAGCACGTGGCAAGTCTCGCCGGTCAAATCGCCAATCTGGCTGCATCTGCGCGCAGCGCGATCAAGGAATCCGATCGACTCGGCGATCCGACCACTGCTGATCTGTTCACGGAGATATCGAGGTCGCTCGACAAGGATTTGTGGTTCCTCGAGACTCACCGGCGACCGAACTTCCGTGGCCTGAGCACAGTTCCCTACCGATGGTTTCTATGCAACACACACAGTTCTCACGCTGAGCTGTGTTCTGATTTTGGTTGTTCTATCATCGCCGTATGGCGTGCGACCACTTGCCAGCGGCCGTCTCGCTTCAACCATACGTTGGTGATTCGGAACTGGTGATCGATTTGGGCACCTTCGTACTCAGCCTTTGCATGGACCCGGTAACTGGTAATTGCTGTGTCGCCAAAGATCCGCACGTTTATGTCTTCTTTGTCGTACCGCTCGATCTTTACTTTCGCAGCCCGCTCAAACTCGTCCGCGCAAGCTGCCTTGTCTACCACTACGCCGATCGGCGCTGTGACCATAATCTCATCGGCGAAAAAGGCGTCGAGAGCCACACGGTCGACGCGCATCTCGGCCTGTCTCAGTTGCTCTTCGAGATTGAGAATCTCTTGCAATGTGGTTTCGCTCATGTTTCCCTCCTGAATATGTGTTCGTACTCCCGCCTTCAGGCGGAAGTTCGTAACTGTTTGCCTGGCCAGGTGCGCATTCCGTTAAAGGTACAAACTTCCGCCTGAAGGCGGGACTACGAACACTCTAGGTCCCACTCATGAAGGCGTAAACGGAGCTTGAAAACTTGAACGCGGCCGGAACTTTCTTGGTAGATGATATAATCCGATCCGTCGAGAAGAACCGTGAGCGCAGCGCAATCTGAGCAAGTCACGCAACTATTGGTCGCCTGGTCGGACGGCGACAAGTCTGCGCTTGACAAGCTGATCCCGCTTGTCAACGACGAACTGCGACGATTGGCTCATCGTTACATAAGCGGCGAGAGAGCCGGCCACACGCTGCAAACCACGGGGCTTGTTAACGAGGCTTATTTTAGACTGGTTGACTCGAGTCGCGTGCAGTGGCAGAACCGCGCGCACTTTTTTGCTGTCTCGGCGCAGTTGATGCGGCGCATCCTGGTCGATTACGCGCGCACTCGCCGCTCCCAGAAGCGCGGGGGTGATCTGGCGCGGGTGTCGTTCGATGAAGCGGCGCCGATTGCCGGCGAGCGCGAGCCTGATCTCGTTGCGCTGGACGACGCGCTGACGGCGCTGGCTGCGATCGACCCTCGCAAGAGCCACGTCATCGAACTGCGCTTCTTTGGCGGGCTGAGCGTGGAAGAGACGGCCGAGGTGCTGAAGGTTTCGCCGGACACGGTGATGAGAGACTGGCGGCTGGCAAAATCATGGCTGTTACGAGAGCTGAGCGAGAAGCGATGAACCCAGATCGATGGGAGCAAATCGAACGCATCTATCACGAGGCGCTCGGTCGAAAACCCGACGAGCGGCCTGAGTTTCTCGACGAGCAATGCGCGGGAGACGAAACGCTGCGCCGCGAAGTCGAGTCGTTGCTCAGTTATGACGAACCGGCCGGTAGCTTCATCGAGGAGCCGGCTATCGGGATTGCCGCAAAGCAGATGGCGCAAGTTCGCGCGTCTCAACTCGTTGGCCAGCAAGTTGGCTCGTACCGAATTCTCTCGCGGCTCGGAGCGGGCGGGATGGGTGAGGTTTATCTCGCGGAAGACCCGACCCTGGACCGCAAGGTCGCAATAAAGTTTCTGTCGCTGAACTCGGAGACCGATGAACAGGCCAGGGCGCGGCTGATCCGTGAAGCGCAGGCAGCGGCAAAGCTCGATCACCCTAACGTCTGCGCCATCCACGAAGTCCGCCAGCATCAGAATCAGAGCTGTATTGTGATGCAGTATGTCGAGGGCGAAACACTCGCCGCTCGGATTAGACGATCCCCGCTGCAACCAGCCGATGCGCTCAATGTGGCTGTTCAAATTGCCGGCGCTCTCTCGGAAGCTCATGCTCACGGCATCATTCACCGCGACATAAAGCCTCAGAACATAATGATCACGCCGCGCGGCCAGGTTAAGGTATTGGACTTCGGACTTGCCAAGCTGGAGGCCGGCGAGCTGGGCGCGGCTACCAATGCAAGAACTCAGCTCTTGTTGACACAACCGGGCATCATTCCAGGGACAGTGCCTTACATGTCGCCCGAACAGCTCAGAGGCGAGCCGCTTGATGCACGCACAGACATATTCAGCTTAGGAGCCGTGCTGTATGAGATGGCGACCGGCCACCGAGCATTCGCGGGCGACACTCCGGCAGAAAGCATCACTGCGATACTCGAGCACGAGCCGCCACCGCTCGCGCGCTTCCCCGCAGTCCCGGAAGAGCTTCGGCGCATAGTTAGCAGGTGCCTTCATAAAGATCGTGAGCGTCGCTACCAATCCGCGCCCGATTTGATCGTCGACCTCACGAGCGCGTTGCGTATTTTTGACGCGGACAACGTCGCAACGAGACTGTTTGGTCGCGGGGCTCGCGCGATCGAGAAAGAGAAGACGCGAAAGCGTTTGCTCATCGCAGCAGCAGCGCTGTTACTTATTGCCGTGGTTGGCGCGGTTTGGTTCATGCTAACGCCAGCCAGGACCATTGACTCTCTTGCGGTCTTGCCATTCGCTACTGACGGCGCCGATCCAAACATAGAATACCTTGGCGAAGGAATCCCTGAACGAATCATCAACAAGCTTGCCGAGTTGCAGAATCTAAAGGTAATCGCGAGCGGATCTAGCTTCAAATACAAGAGCGGCGCTATGGATGCGCAAGCCGCGGGAAGCAAGCTCGGCGTTCGAGCGATTCTCAGCGGCCGGCTCGCCCGACGCGGCGACACTCTTTCGATAAGCGCAGAGCTGGTGGACGTCTCGGATAACCGCGCGCTGTGGGGCGGCAACTACGACGTACGAGAGTCTGACCTGCCAGGGTTCGAGGAGAGAATCTCCCAGACCATCTCGGAAAAGTTGCGGCTGAAACTCACGGGGCCTGAGAAGGAGCGGCTCGCGCGACGCAGTACCGATAATCCCGAAGCGTACCAGCTTTATCTGAAAGGCCGCGCATATATGAGCAAGCTCACGCTCGACAGCGTTGGGAAGGCCACGGAGCAATTCCAGCAAGCGATCCAGAAGGACCCAAGGTACGCGCTCGCCTACGCCGGGCTGGCCGACTGTTACAGCTTCACCAGCAGGAGCGAAGAAGCCAAGACAGCCGTGATGGACTCGCTCAGATTGGATGACTCGCTGGGTGAGGCTCACGCATCGCTGGGCTTTATCAAATGGATCTACGAATGGGACTGGAAAGGCGCTGAAGCAGAGTACAAGCGCGCCATCGAGCTCAACCCGAATTCTCCGTTTGCGCATCAACGGTACGCGTTGCTGCTGGGAACAAGCGGCAGACACGAAGAAGCGATTCGGGAAGCCCGTCGTGCGCAGGAGATCGATCCGGTATCGCCGGACATAAGTGTTGGCCCAGCACAGGTCTTCGCGCTTGCGCACAAGTACGAAGAAGCCGAGCAAGAACTTAAGAAGACACTAGACATGGATCCGAGTTTCCAAACCGCTCACGCGGTGCTTTCTCTCGTGTATGAACGCACCGACAGGTATAAGGAGGCGATAGAAGAATACCAGAAGATAATAGACATGAACCGGGACAAGCCGGCGGTCAGCACAAACCTCAGGGCGGGAATTGGAAGAATCTATGCGAGATGGGGCAACACAGCCGAGGCGCTGAAGATACTGGGAGAGAGCTCTGGACGGTCGGAAGTCCTGCCGTACGTTATTGCTCAGATCCACGCGGCTCTAGGAGACCGGCAACACGCGCTCGACTGGCTGGACAAGGCTTACCAGTCTCGCGATGTTTCACTGTTAAATCTCAAGCAAGACCCGACGTTTGAGAACCTCCGCCAGGAACGGCGCTTCGTTGATCTTTTGCGGCGCGTCGGGCTCGAACCGTGAAGCCGGCGTGCTCGCCGAGTGTTTTATTTACGACGCCTTCCCGAGCGCCTTCAACAAATCCGCCATCGTCACCAACCGTCCGTGCAGCGGAGCGATCTGGTTGACCTCAAGCTTAAGCCGTTGAAGATTCTCATACAAGTTCACCGTGAATGGATTCGGTGTCGGCGGCGCAGGCGTGTTCGGCGCGGGAGGCGTGAATACATCTGCCTCGATCAGTATCTTCTCCTTCGGCAGGTAAGCCATAATAATGCCGTCGTTGTGGAGATTACCTCTGATGTGGTGCAGCTCGAGCACCCGCGCGCCGTCACTCAGAACCATTTTGTCACGCATCGTGACGATCGCCATCGGCTTTCCGGGCTGCGAGAGCTTGTCCGGACCAAGCGTTCGCGGCGCGCGAGACGCTCTCTCGTAGAACGCCTTGTTAATTTGATGAGTGACAATCGTCGCGCCTTCGGCCCCAAAGGCTCTGATCCCGCCTGAGTGATCGAAGTGATGATGCGTGTTCACCAGATATCGGATCGGCTTGTTCGGCGCCAACTTCTTTACTTCGGCTATGACTGCGAGCGATCGCTCTTCGTTTTGCGGACCTTCAATCACCACAACGTGATCTTTGAACTCGACGGCCGCGCTGTGATGAGTGCCGCCCGTGAGATACCAAACGCCGTCGGCGATCTTTTGAGTCTCGACTCGAACGGTCGGCGCGGAGCCGGCGCGCACGCTGTCGGGCGCCTGAATGTCAGCCGGCGCGTTCGCCATCACTTCAGTGATGGTGAGATCGAGCACGGGAAAGCCGCCTTGGCTCTGAACTATCCTGGTGGGAAACTTGATTCCGTCAAAGTCTTTGTAGTCGGAATATGTTGTGACGGTCAGCATATCGCCAAGCACAGGATTCGCGATTCTCGTCTCGACTCGCTCGACCAGATTCTGATCGTTGATGGTTCCCCTGACCTTGAACTTGCCGCTGCACAGGAATGAGACCGTGTGCATCTTGTGGCCGCCGACGGTGCGGGTCGTTATCCTTGGGGCGCTTGTCTGGGCGGATTTCAAGAAGCCATGGGACGTGAGCCAGATTTGAAGCGCTCGCTCTTCGGCGGTGGCTGGAACTGAAGTCGCGGTATCACCCGCAACGTTCCACGCGAAAGTTCCGCTCCCGCCGACAGCCAACACCTGCCGTTGCTCGCCGATGATTGGCTGCGCGCCGCCGCCGCGCGGAGGATTCTCGAATTGCGTGCGAACCATTTCTTCTCGGGACGAGGCAGTCTCATAGTTAATCACGCGGGTGTAACTCTTGACGTTGAACTTGGGCCAGGGGGCACGTGGATTGACGCTTTGTCCTAGGGCGAAGTTATACCCGCTGCCCGAGTACTGAATTGACTTGAGCCCATCGGCGCCCATTGTTTGGGATGCCGCTTGCAGAGCGGTATTGGTCCTTCGGGTTCTTCTGGCTCGCTGCGCATCG
>DASXSR010000212.1:0-6931 GCA_036505875.1 Blastocatellia bacterium
TTCTGAAAGGTAGCGATGAAGATGTTCAACACTCCAGTGATGATACATTCCAAACACGCCGCGCTTGAGGATTGAGTGAACAGATTCGGCCGAGTTGATATGGGCTGCTTCGCGAACATACTCACCGCGAGAATGATTAACTGCTTCGTGACTTGCGAATTCTCAAATCAAACCCCCTTCTTGCTATCTAGAAGAATCGTCACCGGCCCGTCGTTAATCAGACTCACCTCCATCATTGCCTGAAAGACTCCAGTCTCAACTTTCAATCCAAACGATCTGACGCGCTCGACAAAGTATTCATAGAGTTTGTTCGCCTTGTCTGGCTCGGCGGCCTCGGTATACGAAGGCCGGCGCCCGCGACGAACGTCGCCGTAGAGCGTGAATTGCGAAACGACGAGCATCTGGCCGCCCGTCTCAAGGATCGAGCGGTTCATCTTTCGTTGCTCGTCCTGGAAGACTCTGAGATTAACGATCTTATCGGCAAGGTAATCCGCGTCGCCGTCATCATCGTCGCGCGCGACTCCCAGCAGCACGACAAGCCCGACGCCTATCTGTCCGGTGATGTTGCCGGCGACCGTGACGCGCGCCTCGGTCACTCTTTGAACGACTGCTCTCATTGATGATGAAGTGACGAAGTTATATACGTGGAGGCCGCGGTCGTGTCAATGTTATACTCTTGGCTTCGACCAGATGACAGACGCACTAAAGCGACATCGAAAAGACGAGGACAGCGGACCGCAACCGGTCACCCTTCCTCAGACGCTATTCCTCTCGCGCAAGCTTCTGCTGAACCGCGAGACTAGCTGGTTGGAGTTCAATCGCCGGGTGCTCGAAGAAGCGCTCGATTCGTCTCAGCCACTGCTCGAACGCCTGAAGTTCTTGTCCATCTTTTCAACCAACCTCGACGAGTTCTTCATGATCCGCCTTTCGGCGTTGAAGCAGCAGATCGACGAGGGCGTAACCGAGCCCTCTCTCGACGGGCTGACTCCCTCCGCGCAAATCAAGCTTATCGGCGAGCGCTTGCGGCCGATGCTGGCCGAGCACATGCGTTGCTTCAAGGAAGATCTGCTTCCGGAGTTTGCGTCCCACAATATCGTCGTGAGCCCTTACCGCGCGCTTTCAGACCGCGAGCGCCGCGCGCTTGGCGAGTACTTCATGGAGAACGTGTTTCCGGTGCTCACGCCGCAGGCCGTTGACCCGAGCCATCCGTTCCCATACATCTCAAATCTCAGCCTCAACCTCGGCGTGATGATCGAATCCAACAATGGCTCTGCGCCTCGCTTCGCGCGCGTCAAGGTGCCGCCTTTGGTTCAGCGTCTGGTTCCGGTGGGCGGGGAAGAGAAGAGCGAGTTCATCTTGCTGGAAGAACTCATCGCGGCAAACGCTGCAGTTCTGTTCCCCGGAATTCGCGCGAGTGAAATGCATGCCTTCCGCGTGACCCGCGACGCCGACATAGAGATTCGCGAAGAGGAGGCCGGTGACCTGCTTCAAGCTGTCGAGCGCGAGGTGCGAAAACGTCGATTCGGCACCGCCGTAAGACTCGAAGTCTCCGCGTCGATGCCCGGCGAGATGGTGAGATATCTTGCAGGCTCGTTGCGGCTCACTGCCGATGATGTTTATGAAATCGACGGCCCGCTGAACATACCGGATTTGCTGGCGCTATATAGAATCGATCAGCCTGATCTGAAGGACAAACCTTTCAATGCCTCTGTGCCCGCTGCGCTCAAAACAGACGAATCGATCTTCGACGGGATCAAGCGACAGGACGTGCTCGTACACCATCCCTACAACTCGTTCTCTTCGGTAATCGACTTCATCAGCAGCGCAGCGGTTGACGCGAATGTGCTGGCGATCAAGATGACGCTGTACCGGACGGGTCCGGCGTCGCCGGTCATCCAGGCGTTGTCGGACGCCAGCGAGCGCGGGAAACAAGTCGCGGTGCTCGTCGAGCTGAAGGCCCGTTTCGACGAAGAGAGCAACATCGAGTGGGCGCGGCGCCTCGAGCGCGCCGGCGTTCACGTGGTCTATGGTCTGATCGGGTTGAAGACCCACTGCAAGCTGGCGCTGGTCGTGCGGCGCGAGGCGGATTCCCTGCGTCGCTACGTGCACTTTGGCACGGGCAATTACAATCCGACGACGGCCCGGATCTACAGCGACCTCGGTCTGTTCACTGCCGATGAACGCTTCGGGGCTGATGCAACGGAGCTATTCAACTACCTGACGGGGTTTTCGCAGCAAACCGAGTACCGCCGCTTGCTGGTTGCGCCGGTCAACCTGCGCGAGCGGATGACCGCGCTGATCGAACGCGAGATCGAGCATCACCAGAACGGCCGCCCCGCGCGAATCATCGTCAAGATCAACAGCCTGACAGACACCAAGATGATTCGCTTGCTGTACGAAGCGTCGCAAGCCGGATTGCCCATCGATTTGTTGGTTCGAGGAGTTTGCACGTTGAGGCCGGGCGTTCCGGGGCTCTCAGATACGATCACGGTCACGAGCATCGTAGGCCGTTTCCTCGAGCACAGTCGCATTTTTTATTTTTTGAACGGCGGCCAGGAAGAGGTTTACATCGGCAGCGCCGATTGGATGCAACGCAACCTGGACCGGCGTGTGGAGCTGGTCGTGCCCATCGAAGACCCTCGATTGAGAAAGCACCTGAAAGAGGAAGTGCTGGACGTATGCTTGAGTGACAACGTGAAGGCGCGGCGTTTGCTGCACGATGGAAGCTACGAACGCGTGCGCACGTCGGACGCCAAGGAGAAGATCGATTCGCAAAGGCACTTCATAAGTTTCTACGGTTCTGCTTGAGATTTTAATCTATGGATTCTAAGCCAAAGAAGCTGTCTCGTCGCGATGTCTTGAAATCGGCTCTGGGAGCCGGTTTCGCGACACTTGCTGCGCCGATGATCAACCGAGGGCGGTATCGGCTCTTTGCTTATTCGCCAAAGGAGTATTCAGCGCGAGCGATCAGTCTGGTAGCGCGTTCGACCGTGATCGATATGCTCAGCCCGTTCACGCTAAATTTTACGAAGCAGGCAAAGTGGTTCGCTAATCCCGAAAGCTTCACCGCCACCGACTTTCAACCGTTCAAAGACTCCGGTATCAATGTCTTTCACACGGCGATAGGAATGGGCGGCCCAGACGCGTACGTCGAGACGCTGAAGTTCTTCGCGTCGTGGAACGGATTCATCGCAGATCACACCGATCAGTTGATGCGCGTCGACAGCGCGGCGGACCTGGACCGCGTGAAACGCTCGGGCAAGATCGGAGTGGTGCTTGGTTTGCAAAACTCCGAGCACTTCCGGAACGCGGGGGATGTCAATTTCTTTCACGGGCTCGGACAGCGCGTCTCACAACTGACCTACAACTCGCGAAACATGATCGGCAACGGCTCGACTGAGCGGCGCGACGAAGGCATAAGCGACTTCGGCGTTGCGATCATCGATCGGATGAACACGATCGGAATGGCAGTTGACGTCTCACACTGCGGCGAGCGCACGACGCTTGACGCGTTCGAGTCTTCCAAGAAGCCTGTGCTCATCACCCATTCCAACTGTCGCGCGCTAGTAGCGGGTCATCCGCGATGCAAGACTGACGAGGCTATAAAGAGGATGGGAGCGGCGGGCAGCGTGATGGGGATAACCGGCGTCCGCATGTTCGTCAAGGCGGACGAGCCAACGACGATTGAACACGTGCTTGATCATTTCGATCACGTGGCGAAGCTCGTCGGGCCTGAGCATTTAGGCGTTGGCAGCGATATCGACCTGTACGGCTACGACGCGATGCCGCCGGAGCTTAACAGGCAGTTGCGCGCGGGCTATAAAGGCAGCTACGGGTTTCGTGAGAAAATCGATATCGAAGGCCTCGATCATCCGAAGCGAATGTTCGACTTGACTGAAGGGCTGATTCGCCGCAAGTACAGCGACAAGGACATCGAGGGAATCCTCGGCGGCAACTTCAGGCGAGTGCTGTCGCAGATTTGGACGGTGTAAGCCGTTTTGTCAACGCGTCGCCTTCCGACGCCGTGGGTTCGCACGCTTTGGCTTTTGAACGCGGCCCGATGGAGCTGGTTGAAAGAATCTCTTGACCTCGTTGCTTGTGAGGTCGCGATGCTGACCCGGCGCAAGACCTGCATCGGTTATGTGACCTATCCTGACGCGGCGAAGCTTTACCACCGAGTGCCCGATTGAATCAAACATCCGACGAATCTGTTGGTTCTTGCCTTCGCGGAGAGTTACCTCGTACCAACTATTGCCCGCTTCTTTCGTTCGCTCAATCAATCGGATCTCGGCGGGCGCAGTACGAGAATCTCCGAGCTTGATGCCGCGCCTCAACCGCTCGATTTGAGCATCTGCCGGCGAGCCTTTGACCTTAACGTTATAGACCTTCTCTACTCGCCCCCTCGTGGTTAGAAGTCTAGTTAGCTCGCCATCGTTGGTCAGGATTATCAGTCCTTCAGTGTTGAAATCGAGCCGGCCAACCGGATGAAGTCCTCGACGAGCGGAAGGCGGCAGCAAATCGGCAACGAGCGGGCGCCGTTTAGGATCAGACACCGATGAAAGATAGCCGCGGAGCTTGTTTATCAGGATGTAGCGCTTGTCTTTTTCGCGCGCGTGAGTGATGAGCTTGCCGTTAACCTTGATGTGATCGCGTTCGGGGTCGGCTTTTGTACCAAGCTGAGAGACGCGCGCGCCGTTGACCGTGACTTCGCCGCGAAGAATCATCTCTTCTGCGGCGCGGCGAGAAGCGATGCCCGCGTTTGCGATGATCTTTTGAATTCGCTCTTGCATTAGCTTGTACGGGCGGCCCTCTGTGGCCGCCTCTTCCTCAAATCGACGTGTTAACAGCAGAAGAGGGGCGGCCACAGAGAGCCGCCCGTACAAGCTAGCTCGTCATCAGGTCTTCGAAGTCTTCGAGGTTTGGAAGCTCTGACAGATCGTTCAGCCCGAAGTGAATCAAAAACTCCTTCGACGTGCCATAGAGCATCGGGCGCCCGACAACTTGCTTGTGTCCTTTGGCAATTATCAGCCGTCGATCGAGGAGCGTCTTGATCGCCGAGGTCGAAGTCACGCCGCGAATTTCGAGGATCTCGGGAATGGTGATAGGCTGCTTGTACGCGATGACCGCGAGCGTTTCAAGCGCGGCAAGCGACAACCGCGCCGATGGCTGTGACTTCAAATATCGCCGCACGTACTCGCTGAACTCCGGTCGCGTCGTTATTCGATAGCCGCCGGCAAGCTGCCGTAGCTCGAGACCCCTGCCGTTCGCGTTGAACTCCTCAATCAACTGATCTGCAGCGGTTTGAATGTCTTCTGTTGATTCGCCTTCGAGGATTGCAGAGAGCTGCTTGATCGTGATCGGCTCTTCGGAGACGTAGATCAGAGATTCGATGATTGGCTTGAGTTCTTCGATAGTCATAGATCGAATTCAAGTTGCGTGATTCGTGGTGCGTGATTGGTGACCGACTCAGAACTATGCATTTTCACGGATCACGCATCACGGTTCACGCCTCACTATCGTTATATCTCCGAATGTTTCCGGCTGCGCGAGCCGGATGACCAGCTCCTTTACAAGCTCAAGCACGGCGAGAAAGATCAACACCATCTCTCGGCGTGATCGGGCGCGCTCGAACAGCGCGCGCGCGCTCACCTCGGGTTGCTCGTTCAGCATCAGCCGAATCTCGGCGATCTTCTCAGCCATCGTCATCTCGTCGCGAGCGATCTCTATTTCGCTTATCGCTCGGCGGCGATCCATCACATCTTTGAATACCTCGAACAATTGAAACAGGGTTGCGGCGACTTCGGGATTCTCCTCGTCGCCGTCGATTGGCCGAGTGAAAGCAGCTGCTTCCATCGTCGCCCGTTGATGAAGCACGTTGGCGGCGGCCTTGAATTTCTGGTGTTCGAGCAACTGATAGACTAGCTCGGCGCGCGGGTCCTCAATTTCTTGTTCCGTCGCGTCGGGATCGCGGGGCAGGAGCATTTGTGTCTTGATGTGGATCAATGTTGCAGCCATCACCAGAAACTCGCCGGCGACTCCGATGTCCAGTTCCCGCATTGCGCGAACGTACTCGAGGTATTGCTCGGTGATCCGCGCGATGGGGATATCGTAGATCGAGACTTCTTCTTTGCGGATGAGGTAGAGCAACAAGTCGAGCGGGCCCTCGAACATCGGGAGCTTGACCTTGTATTGGTCCTCAGCCGCCGCAAATTCGGGGCTCGCTTCGATCAAATCCGTTTGTGGTGTTGATGCTTCTTTCATCACTACAAAGTTCGTAGTACGGCCTTTAGGCGGAAGTTAGTAGCCTGCAACGTTGATCCACTCACGCATACAAACTTCCGCCTAAAGGCCGTACTACAAACATCACTCCCAATCAAACTTAATCGCGCGTCGGACCTCCGCCATCGTCTTCCGGGCTTCTGTCCTCGCTCGATGCGAGCCTTCCTTCATTATCGCAATCACCTGATCCGCGTTCTCGCGAAGCTGGCGGCTGCGTTCGGCAATCGACCCATATCGCTTGACGATCGAATCCGCAAGCGCGCGTTTGCGATCAACACAACCTATCCGAGCCGTGCGGCAATCGTTATCGAAGCGGTCAGCTAAATCCGCGCTCAAAAAAAATCGATGCATCTGGCACACATCGCAGTTCTCGGGGTGACCGGGATCGGTCCGCTTGATGCGAGTCCGATCGGTGATCATCTTCCGAGTCTTCTCGCGCACGACTTCGGGTGAGTCGATCAGGTAGATCGCGTTGCCGTAACTCTTGGACATCTTGCGCCCGTCGGTGCCGGGCAGCACCGGCACTTCGGTGTGAAGCTCTTTCGGCTCAGGGAACACCGGGCCGTAAAAATTGTTGAAGCGGCGGACAATCTCCCTCGTGAGCTCGACGTGTGATGCCTGATCCTTGCCGACCGGAACGTAGTCGGCTTTG